>DATCXQ010000235.1:0-38255 GCA_036565725.1 Blastocatellia bacterium | reverse complement strand
TGTAGACCCAATCCGGGGCAGACACGCAGGTCTGCCCCTACATTGATTTGCGAACCGCTCTAATTCACCGCGGAAACTCTCTGGAGGGACAAGATGAACGTTAACAATCGTCTTCTGCTGTCATTACGCGTCTTCGCCGCTCTCGCATCGTCGCTGTTTGCCGCGTCGGTTGATCAGGCCCTCGCTCAGACTATGACCTTCGAAGAGTACGAGCCGAAATCGACGATGGTCGTGCCGGAGCATAAGATCCCCAGCGCTAAATTCCCGCTGATTGACATCCACAGCCATCATTCGACTCTATCGCCTGAGTACGTTGACAAACTGATCAAGGAGATGGATTCGATCAACCTGCGGGTGATCGTTAATTTGAGCGGCGGCACGGGCGAACGATTGAAACAGACCGTCGCGGCGATGAAGGGACGCTACCCTGACCGGTTCGTCGTATTCGCCAATCTGAGCTTCAACGATTTGGACGAACCCGGCTACGGCAAACGCGCCGCAGCCCGATTGGAGCAGGACGTGAAGAACGGGGCGCAGGGTTTGAAGATCTTCAAGAATTTCGGGATGGATTTGAAGTACAAGAACAGCGAACGCGTCAAGGTTGACGACCCTGAATTCGACCCCATCTGGGAGACCTGCGGACGACTGAAAATCCCCGTGCTGATTCACATCGCCGAACCCTCCGCATTCTTCGATCCGATAGACAAATACAACGAGCGATGGCTGGAGCTGAAACAATTTCCGAACCGCGCGCGGCCCCCTGAGAAATACCCGACGTTCGAGACGCTGATGGCCGAGCGGAACCATATGCTGGCGAAGAACCCGAACACGACGTTCATCCTCGCTCACCTGGGCTACCACGGAAATGACCTGGCGCGATTGGGCAAACTGTTCGACACGTATCCGAACGCTTACGTGGACATCGCCGCTGTACTGGCCGAGTTCGGACGCCAACCCTATTTCGCCCGCGACTTCTTCATCAAATACCAGGATCGCATTCTGTTCGGCAAAGACATCTACGAACCGAGCGAGTACACCTACTACTTCCGCGTCATGGAGACACGCGACGATTACATCGAATATTACCGCCGCCGCCACGCGTTCTGGCGCCTTTACGGTTTGTACCTGCCGGATGAGGTTTTGAAGAAGGTTTACTATCGGAACGCGTTGAAGCTCGTGCCGGGGATGAAGGCGGAGCAGTTTCCGAAGTAGATCCGCAGGAGCGCGCATGGTGTGGGGCGATTTGTTTAATCGCCCAGTTTATGGCTTCGTCTGATCAGGAAATAAGCGCGAGTAAACAACTCGCGCCACAGTGCCATACACGTATTTGCTATCCGGTCTAGCTTCGATCAACGGACGTTTAATGAGAACCCGGCGCCCGCTCCCTGCAATCAACTCGTTTAAGAATACGCCGAAACTGCGGACAACATTTGGATGATGGCATTGAAATAATCGGAGGACTGCCATGAAATTCGATCTTGATGAAGCGATGGCCGCGCTGTCCCGCACGCCAGCGACCCTGAAGACGATGTTGAGCGGCCTGCCTCGAAATTGGACGGAAAACAACGAAGGGCCTGAGACCTGGAGCGCGTACGATGTCATCGGACATCTGATTCACGGCGAGCGAGTTGATTGGATAGCGCGAGCGAAGATCATCCTCGAACATGGCGAAGCCCACCCGTTCGACCCTTTCGACCGCTTCGCGCAATTTGAAGAGAGTGAGGGCAAAACACTCGGAGAGTTGCTGGAAGAGTTCGCCGCGTTGCGCGAGCGAAATCTGGAGACTCTGCGCGAGATGAAGATCAGCGCCGGCGATTTCGAGAGAACCGGCCAACACCCCGCTCTTGGAAGGGTCACTTTGAAAGAACTGCTGGCGACCTGGGTGACGCACGACCTGGATCACATCGCGCAGATCGCCAGAACGATGGCCAAACAGTATATGACCGAGGTCGGGCCGTGGCAGGCCTACATCTCAATCCTTCACGACAGAAAGAAGTGAGTCAGACGCATGAAGACCGCCGCCATCGCGGCGCGCATCCTAAAGATCGACGACTGTTCGACGCCGCGCTCCTCCCGGCGCTGCGGGGGGCGGTAGCCGATCTGTCGTGGCTCCTGAGCCGCGGTTACGCTCCGACGGCTTCGCTGAAACTGGTCGGCGACCAGTTCGCGCTCAAAGAGCGCCAGCGATTGGCCGTCGCCAGAGCCGCCTGCTCCGACCAACAGAGAGAATCACGCGAACGAACTCGCCTGACTCTCGAATCTGTCAACGGGCAAGACCTGCTGATAGACGGATTCAACATCGTCGTCACGACTGAGGCGGCGCTTTCGGGCGGCGTTTTGATCCGCTGTCGCGACGGCTGCGTCCGCGACATGTCGAGCGTTCACGGCTCGTACAGATCGGTCGCCGAGACCGAAGAGGCGATCCGATTGATCAGTGAAACTCTGCTCGATGCGAAACCGGCTTCGGCCTTGTGGCTGCTTGATAGCCCCGTCTCGAACAGCGGCCGCCTGGCGCAGCGAATTCGTGAGATGGCCGCCAAGCATAACTGGCCGTGGCGCGTCGAGGTCGTGATGAACCCCGACAAGGTCTTGCGATCATCCGGTCAGATCGTTGTGACAGCCGATTCGTACATCCTGGACAATGTGAAGGGGTGGATCAATCTTGGAGAGATGTTGGTTACACAGCGCCTGCCTGAGGCCTGGATCGTGGATTTGAGAGATTGAGGCGACTAATCGAGTTAACCTGCCCCGGCGCCGTAGGTAAACCGAATGCGTCAATGTCGATTGTTCCGATTAAAAAGGGGCGCTCAGACCGATGTCCGAGCGCCCCGATTTATTCTTCTAGCCGAGGGCGACGTTTAGAAGTCGAAGCGCGCGCCCAACTGTAGCGTCCGCGGACGGCCTACGGGCGGGCCGAAGCCCGGGCCGAAGAGTGAGACCGCCTGCATGAAGCCCGTGCGCGCCGTAACCGGACTCAGGCCGAGGCGCGAGGCTAAGGAGAGATTCTCGCGGTTGAAGAGGTTGAAGAAGTCGACATAGCCGCGAGCTTTGAACCGATCTCCGAAGCTGAAGATCTTGCTCACGCGCAGGTCGACGTTGAAGAAGCGTCCGCTGCGCTCTTCGATGTCCAGGACATTGCCCGCCGCGTCACGAGTGACGACGAATCCCGAGCGCTGGCTGTTGACCTGAATTTGGCTGCACCCCAGCGCGCGAGTCCCAGCCGGCAGCCCCGCCCCGCGCGCTGCAGCATCGAAGACGGCCCGCGGATCCGAGCTTGCGCAGATGCGATCAACCGTCGCCAGCCCGTCCCCGTCGAGGTCCAGCCCGGAGTTGAGCGAGTAGGGCCGCGCCGTGGCGAATTGCACAATCGGAGAAAACTGTATGCCTCCGTCCAGGTCGAATACGCCACTTGCCACGATGCGATGGCGCTCGTCAATGCGAGTCGGCCCGTACTCTTCAGGCTTGAACTGGTTTCCGGGCGCGATGGCGATGCCGTTGCCGCTGTATGAGGCTACGGGTTGGCCGCCCCATGCGCGCGAGTTGGCCAGCACGTAACTCAACGAGAAGCTCGAGCGGCCGAACCGTCCGCGCAGTTGCGTCGTCCAGCTGTCGAAGAGCGACCGATTGGTGGTGCCGATCATATTGATCTGCTCGATGCGCGCGGCGCCCCCGACAATGGGGAAGCCAGCATTCACAAACGCCCGATCTAGCAACCGGCTGCTCACGCCGCGCACGCACAACGGCGAGGCCGGCGTCGCGCCGGGGAAGCCCGGATCACACACGTTGGCGATCAGCGGGTTGATGACCTGTACGCGCGACTCGTGCAATCCGATCGTGTGGACATAATCGCTCGACAACACGAAGCCCGAGCCGAGCGACTTCTGGAAGCCGATCGTGAACTTCTGTATGTACGGCTCAGTCGCGTCCGGGTCGTTAATGCGCCCGAACCCGCCGAAGGCCAGTTCGCTGAACGAGAAGCCCGCGGGTGGCGGAGGCAGCGGGTTAACGCCGAATTGGAAGCCAGACAATTGACCGACCCCAACGCGAGTATTGGTCTGCGTCAAGGCCGTCTGGAAAAGTTCAGGGTTGGACTGCGTCAGCGAGAAGAGCGTCAGGTTCTGGAAGAGTTGATCGTAGAAGATGCCGTAACCGCCGCGGATCACCATGCGACCGTCGCCCTTCGGGTCGTAAGCGAAGCCGAAGCGCGGCTGGAACTCGGTCCATTTTGGCGTCGTGCGGCTCAGCTTCTCCGGGTCAGAGGTGATCGACTGCGCCAGCGGGTGATTGAGCTGCTTGAGCAGCAGGATCGTGCGGTTGTTGGTTTGATCTGGCAGGTTGCCGATGTTGGCGTCCCATCGCAGTCCCAGGTTGAGCGTGAAGCGAGAGGACACTTTCCAGTCGTCCTGAATATAGAACGCCAATTGGTTGAGCCTCTGGTCGTGATTGCCGGCGCCGTCGGAGAACGTGATCTGCCGCACGATGCCCGGCGTGGCGAAGCCTTGCGCATAGCAGCTCACCAAATTCCCCGGGGTTGAACCCGGACAATTGGGCGACGGCAGGTTGTTCCTGATCGTCAGAGGGTCGTCGAAGAAGGTCACCTGATGCCCTCTCGCGCCGAAAAAGAAGAAGCCGCCCAGATCCGTATTGATGAAGTTAACGCCAGTCTTCAGGTTGTGTGCGCCTCTGACCCAGGAGAAGTCGTCGCGAAATTGATATTTGCGTTCGAGCGTCGCCTGCGGAACGTTGGCGTTCTGGCCGATCTGAACGGTCGGAAAGACGATGTTGGGCTGGTCGGTTACGCTGAGGATCTCGTTCTTGAAATCCTGAAAGTGGAAGCCGAACTGGTTCAGCTTCGTCCCGCCCAAAGTCGAGGTCAGGTTGAAGACGAAACTGTGCAGTTTGTTGTCGCTGGTGTTGCCACCCGAAAGGTCGGTCGTCGCGGGCACGGTGACCTGATCGTTGGGCGACGAATTCTTCTGGAAGGAGTAGCGGTAGAATATCGAGTTGTTATTGGTCAGCCTTTGATCGACTTTGACCGTCGCCAGCCAGTCGTCGTAAGGCGTCGGGATCGCATCGACCGGTTGCGCTCCCGGGATCGCCTGCACTTGCGACAGCGCGTCGGGACGCACCGCGTTGTTCTGCCGCTCGCGGAAGCGTTCCAGCGTGCCGAAGAAGAAGAGCTTATCATTAATGATCGGGCCGCCGATTGAGCCTCCGAACTCCTGCCGGCTGAAATCGGGCTTTCTCAACTCGGTAAGGGCTCCTGGCGGCTTCTCGAAGAAGTTCCTGGAGCGCATCGCCTCATCCTGGAAATTTCCGAAGAACGAGCCGTGCAACGTATTGGAGCCCGACTTGGTAATGACGTTGACCACGCCGCCGACGGCGCGCCCGCTTTCCGCGGTCCAACGATGCTGCAAGACCTGGAATTCCTGGACCCCTTCATAGGCGAAATTCTGGAGCAGCGAGCCGACCACGTTGTCCTTGTTGTCGCCGCCGTCGACGTTGACGTCTAACTGGCGCCCGTCGCCGCCGTTCATGGCGAAGTTGCCGATGCGCGTTTTGGTCGGATCGAAATTACCGACCGGGCGCGCTTCGGGCATGATCACCGAGAGCGAGGCGAAGGTGCGATTGACGAGCGGCAGATTCTGGACTTCGCCCGGTGTCACCACGCCGCCGATGTCCGACTTGGTCGTCTCGATCGCGGCTACGTCCGAGCTGACGGTGACGGTCTCGGTTACCGCGCCCGCCCTGAGGTCGAAGTTGCGCGTTTCCCTGGAGCCTACCAGCACCTGCACATCTTTGAGTACGGCTTTGCTGAAGCCTCTGGCCTCGACCGTGATCTCGTAAACGCCCGGAGGCAACTGCGCTATCGTGTAATCGCCGTCTGAGTTCGATGTGACGGCGCGGGTCAGCCCCGTGCCTGTGTTACGCGCCGACACGGTCGCGCCCGGCACGACGGCCCCGCTCGGATCGATTACGCGGCCCGTGATGTCGCCGGTTGCGACCTGGGCCGCCGCATAGCCGAGCGACAAGCTACTAAGAATCAAAACAGAAGCGCATATGCGGATGAACGCTTTCCTGTAACGAGTCATACTTCTTTACCCTCCTGAGATTGATCGTTGATGGAATCCGAGTGAAACGTGGACAGGAGACCGCCTTCTCGGATTGCGGTCGAATTCAATCCCATCAAATACCAGCCTGATTATGGTTGTCACCACACTCCAGCCCTACGCCTATCCGGCGCCCCAGAGATCACGGTATGAAAAAAACTTATAACGAGATAACTCGCACTTTAGGTTGGATAATTAGACCTGTCAATGGCGCCGTTCTTTCAACGCCTGCGGAGTTCGCCCATGTTTGCCGCCCGCTTCTCCGCCCCCTATAATCAACAGTTTCCGGACAAGAACCGAAAATCCGCGAAAGTCAACCGTGAGGTCGAGCTATGAACTTTAAACTCGTTTCTGATTACAAACCGCAAGGCGATCAACCCGAAGCGATCGACGCGCTTGTGCGCGGCCTCGAAGAGGGCGAGAAGCATCAAGTGCTGTTGGGGATTACGGGCAGTGGAAAGACCTACTCCGTCGCCCAGGTCATCGCGCGCGTCAATCGTCCCACGCTGGTGATGGCGCACAATAAGACGCTCGCCGCGCAGCTCTACCAGGAGTTTAAATCATTCTTCCCCGAAAACGCGGTTGAATACTTCGTCAGTTATTACGACTACTACCAGCCGGAAGCTTACGTCGCCGCCACCGACACCTACATCGAAAAAGAGGCGACGATCAACGACGAGATCGACCGGCTGCGGTTGTCAGCCACGCGGTCGGTGTTCGAACGGCGCGACGTGATCATCGTCGCCTCGGTCTCGGCCATCTACGGCATCGGCGACCCCAACGCATATTACGGAATGCTGCTCTTTCTCGAACCGGGGCAGCGCATCAAGCGCGACGAGATCATCAAAAAGCTGGTCGAACTTCTCTACGAACGCAATGACATCGAATTCCGTCGCGGGACGTTCCGCGTGCGCGGCGACATAATCGAAATCTATCCGAGTTACCAGGATCAGGCCTACCGCGTCGAGTTGTGGGGCGACGAGATCGATTCGATCTCGACAATTGATCCGCTGCTCGGCGAGGTGATCAGGAAGCACGATTCGCGCCTTCCCATCTACCCGAAGACGCACTACGTCACCACGCGCGGCACGGTCAAAAGGGCCGTCAAATCGATAAAAGAGGAGCTGCAATGGTGGGAGCCGCAGTTGATCGAGCAGAACAAACTGGTCGAGTCGCAGAGGCTGCATCAACGCGTCATGTACGACCTGGAGATGTTCAACGAACTCGGCTACTGTCGCGGCGTCGAAAACTATTCGCGCCACCTGACCGGGCGAAATCCGGGCGAGCCCCCGCCCACGCTGTACGATTACCTGCCCGAAGACACTTTGGTCGTGATTGACGAGTGCCACCAATCAGTCCCGCAGATTCGCGGGATGTACAAAGGCGACCGTTCGCGCAAGCAGAACCTCGTAGACTTCGGCTTCCGCCTTCCCTCGGCGCTCGACAACCGCCCCCTCAAGTTCGAAGAGTGGGAGAAGCGTGTCGGACAGGTGATCTACGTCTCGGCGACTCCGGGGCCGTATGAGTTGACGAAATCCGGCGGCGTGGTGATCGAGCAGGTCATCCGCCCGACGGGACTGCTCGACCCCGAAGTCGAAGTCCGCCCCGTGCGCGGCCAGATCGATGACCTGCTTCACGAAGTCCGCGATCGCGTCGCCCGGAGCGAACGCACGCTGGTCACGACGTTGACCAAGAAGATGGCCGAAGATTTGACTGATTATTACGGCGACCTCGGCGTCCGCGTGCGCTACCTGCACTCCGAGATCGAAACGCTCGAACGCATCAAGATTCTGCGCGACCTGCGCAAAGGCGAGTTCGACGTTCTGGTCGGTATCAACCTTCTGCGCGAGGGGCTGGACCTGCCCGAAGTTTCATTGGTGGCGATCCTCGACGCCGACAAAGAAGGCTTTCTGCGCAGCGAATCGTCGTTGATTCAGACGATTGGCCGCGCCGCGCGCAACGCCCGAGGCAAAGCGATGCTATACGCCGACACGATGACCGAATCGATGCGCCGCGCGATCAACGAGACCAACCGCCGCCGCGCCAAACAGATGTCGTTCAACGAAGAGAACGGCATCACCCCGCAATCCATCATCAAGCCGATCGAGGCGACGCTGGTCACGGCTTACGAGGCCGATTATTTCAAAGTGCCCGTCAACCTGGAAGACTTTGAAGACTACAGCGCCGAGAAACTGGCTGAGACAATCGCGCGACTCGACCAGGAAATGCGCGACGCGGCGCGGAAGTTCGAGTTCGAGCGCGCGGCGGAGTTGCGGGATAAGATCAAGTATTTGAGAGAGCGGGAGCTTGAGGTAGCATAGCGGATATACTTATTTATTGATTTGGCTATCGAAGGCGTTGATATATGCCGAGCTATGACATTTTTTCAAAGAGACAGAAAAAACTGCGCGGGGAGATCCCTGACGTCTATATATACGATGAGATACCGCAGCCGTTACGCATTCAAATAGTCCATATATGGAAAGATGCTTTTGGAAATATTCGCGCATATGAAAGTCAAGCGGGTCATGTTTACAAGCATATCTATGAGACTTTATGTCGTGAGTACGGCGCCTTTTATTTGAACGACAAGCATGAGCTACGTAACGGCACGCTATCAGAATACCTCTCTGTACTTTCGAACTTCTTTGTTTCTGTGCAAGAGACTGAGAAAGCCTTGGACGTAATAGAACTCTCTTTCCAATGTATAGATTTCTATACGCGGGACAATGGATACCGCTATCACTCAACGCCTTCGATTACAGCCGATGATGCCATTGAAGAATTGAATCTCAGGTTTCTTGAGCACGGAGTAGGATACAAATATGAAGCTGGCAAGCTGATTCGTATAGACTCCGAGTTGGTCCACGCTGAAGTAGTCAAACCTACCCTGAATCTACTCCGCGCCAAAGAATATAAGGGAGCAAACGAGGAATTTCTCAAGGCGCATGAACACTATAGACATCAAAGATATCAGGAATACATGAATGAATGTCTCAAAGCGTTCGAGAGTGTGATGAAGGCGATATGTCATAAACGTAAATGGCAATACAATCAAAAAGACACGGCCAAGGTTCTGATCGATATATGTTTCAAGAAAGGCTTGATTCCAAATTTTTTGGAAAGCCATTTCACAGCTCTTCGCTCGTGTCTTGAAAGTGGAGTGCCTACAGTTAGAAATAAACTGAGTGGTCATGGACAGGGAGTGCAGCCAAATGCTGTTCCGGCCTATATGGCGGGATACCTTCTTCACTTGACAGCGACATCTATTCTTCTAATGGTAGAAGCGGAAAAACAGTTATCCTGAATTGAGAAAGAGGAGATATGACCCAGACAATTGAATTGCCGATAGAGGTTTACGAAAGACTGGAAAAGCAAGCGCAGGCGAATGGCCTGACCGTCGCCGAAGTCATCGCCCAATTGGTTGAAGAGATCGAGGCCGCGCACTTATCGGCAGTAGTGAGGCAAATGCAGGCAGAAGGGCTCTTTGCAGAACCGCCTGCGGAGCCACCGCCTGCGCCGATTGACTTTAAACCAATCCAGGTGCTGGGCAAGCCGCTATCGGAAGTCATCATAGAGGAGCGCCGCTGATGAGCGCATATTATTTTGACAGCAGTGCGTTGGTCAAATACTACGCGCAGGAGGTCGGAACCAAGTGGGTGCGTGGGTTGATTGACGCCCAGCCATCCAGCGAAATCTTCACTGCGCTCTTAACCGGAGTTGAGATCGTGGCCGCCATTAAACGCCGCGAGCGAATGAATCTGATTGCGGCATCTGACGCCGGCGCCACGTTAGCTGTTTTCAGAAACCAGTTCAGGAGTCGTTTCAAGGCCTTCCGCACCAGCGATGCGGTCGTAGATCGCGCGATGAATTTAGCGGAGGCGCACAAATTGCGCGGCTACGATGCGATTCAATTGGCGAGTGCGTTGCTAATCGAGGAAAGGATGACCGCGCAGGGAGTCGGCCCGCTAACGTTGATTTCGGCGGATGACGAACTGAACCATGCGGCGGAGGCGGAAGGATTATTAACGGACGATCCTAACCAACATCCTTGAAGCATCAGCCCGACCACGTAAGAACATAATCTCCGCGAACTATGGATCCCCAATATTCACAATATCGCGACATCACCGTCGGCGCGCTCCTCACGCGACTGGCCGAAGCTCTTCCCGGCAATGAAGCCCTCGTCTATTCAGAGCGCGGCCTGCGATGGACTTTCGCCGAACTCGAATCGGAGGCCCGCCTTGTCGCGCGCGGCCTGATGGCCTGCGGCGTCGAACGCGGCGAGCGTGTGGCTTTGTGGGCGACGAACGTTCCCGAATGGGTGACGCTGCAATTCGCGCTGGCCAAGATCGGCGCGATCCTGGTGACGGTCAACACTTCCCTGCGCGCCGCCGAAATCGACTATCTTCTGCGGCAGAGCGAGGCGGCCACGGTCATCGCGATTCGCGGTTTCAAGGACGTCGATTACGTCGGCGCGCTGCGCGAAATCGGCGCCGTCGGAGACGCGAAATTGCCGAACCTGAAGCGCGCTATCTTCATCTGTCGTGGCGAAGACGATGAATGTCCTGAAGACTTGACGCCGTACGAGAAGCTGCGCGAGATGGCGGCGAACGTCACGGAGGAGCAATTAGACCTGCGCGAACGCGAGGTCGGATTGGACGACGTGATCAACATGCAATACACGTCGGGCACGACGGGATTTCCGAAAGGCGTGATGTTGTCGAGCCGCAACATCGTCAACAACGGCTACTGGCTCGGGCGCGGGCTGGGCTACACGCCGCAGGACCGGCTGTGCCTCTGCGTGCCGTTGTTCCATTGCTTCGGCTGCGTGATCGGCGTGTTGGGGGCGTACACGCACGGCGCCTGTCTCTGCCCGATCGAGTCTTTCGACGCGCGAAAAGTCCTGGAGACTGTCGAGCGCGAACGCTGCACGTCGCTTTACGGCGTTCCGACGATGTTCCTGGCAGAGATGGAAGACAGCGAGTTCAATCGCTTCGATCTCTCGTCGCTGCGCACGGGCGTGATGGCCGGCGCGCTCTGTCCCGAGGCTTTGATGCGGCGCGCGATTGATGAAATGAACCTGCGCGAGATCACGATCATTTACGGACTGACCGAAGCCTCACCCGGCATTACGCAGACCCGGGGCGACGACACGATCGAACACCGCACCCAGACCGTCGGCGTGGTCTTGCCCGAGATGGAAGTAAGGATCGTCGATCCGGCGACCCGCCAGGCTCTAGGCCCGAACCAGCCCGGAGAGTTGATCGTGCGCGGCTATAACGTGATGAAAGGTTATTACAACAACCCCGAAGCCACTCGCGCCGCGATTGACAACGAGGGCTGGCTGCGCACCGGCGACCAGGCTGCGATGGACGAGGATGGTTACGCGCGCATCACCGGCCGCATCAAAGACATCATCATTCGCGGCGGCGAAAACATCTCACCCAAGGAGATCGAAGACCTGCTGCGACATCATCCGGCCGTTTCGGACGTCTACGTCTACGCCGTGAAGAGCGAATTCTTCGGCGAAGAGGTCGGGGCCTCGGTCAGGTTGAAACCCGGCGAGGCGGCCACGCAAGAAGACTTGAGAGAGTTCTGCCAGGGCAAGATCGCGCGGTTCAAGACTCCGAAATACATCCGGTTCGTCAACGAATTCCCGATGACGGCATCCGGCAAGATTCAAAAATTCAAGCTGCGCGAGGTCCACGAGACAGAGATGGAAGCGGGCCAGTGAAATCGAGGGTAGAACAGACTGAAAAACTTAGACAGGATGAACAAGATTTTTCAGGATGAAAATGAAGGAGTGGAAGATAAATCCTTTCCGTTAATCCTGATCAATCCTGTAAATCCTGTCTGAAAACCTCCTACTTCACGAAGCCTGGTTTAAATGCTATACAAAGCTCCGAGGCTCGCGTAACGGTTGCGATGAGCCGAATGAAGGAGGGGAGATGAAAGATTTTTTCCAATTTGTATCAGGCCGGGATTTCAGCGCCGAGGGAGGCGGATCGAACGAGGCGGCCATATCCGACGGCGAATTGCTCGACGCCTATTCGCAAGCGGTCATCGGCGCGGCCGAGAAGGTCAGCCCTTCGGTAGTCAACATCGAGGTTTCAACCGCCGACCGGCGGCGCGGCGGCAGCGGTTCCGGGTTCGTCTTCACGCCTGACGGATTTCTGTTGACCAACAGCCACGTCGTCCACAGCGCGGCGAAGATCGAGGTAACGCTGCTCGACGGCCGCCGGGGCGAGGCGCAATTGATCGGCGACGATCCCGAAACCGACCTGGCCGTGCTTCGGATCAACGCGCCGAACCTCATGTCCGTCGCCTTCGGCGATTCGAATAAGATTCGCGTCGGCCAGCTCGCAATCGCGATCGGAAATCCATACGGCTTTCAGTATTCGGTGACCGCGGGCGTAGTCAGCGCGCTGGGACGCAGCCTGCGTTCGGGGACGGGCCGCTTGATTGACAACGTCATTCAGACCGACGCCGCGTTGAACCCCGGGAACTCCGGTGGACCGTTAGTCAATTCGCGCGGCGAGGTGATCGGCGTCAACACGGCGGTCATCCTGCCCGCGCAGGGAATCTGCCTCGCCACCGCCATCAACACGGCGAAATTCGTCGCGGGCCAATTGATAAAAGAAGGCCGCGTGCGCCGCAGCTACATCGGCGTGGCGGGACAGGTCGTGCCGCTTCACCGCAGGCTCGTGCGCTACCACAACCTCGCGGTCGAAACAGGAATCCTCGTGGTTTCGACCGAACCCGGCGGCCCGTCGTCGAGAGCCGGCGTGCAGGAGGGCGACGTGATCGTCGCTTATGACGACCTGCCCATTGCGAGCATTGACGATCTACATCGCCTGTTGACGGATCAAAAGGTCGGAGTGAAATCGAACCTGACCGTCATCCGGCAAAACGAAAAATTGACGCTGAGCATAGCGCCTGAAGATTTGCGAATGCGTGAAGAACGCGAGCGCAGATAACAACCCGGCCTGACAGAAAAATGGCGGGGAGAAAAATAGCACTCGCTCTCGGGAAGAATATTTTTCTCCCCGCCATTTTTCCGCCGGATATTTCTCCGTCTGACATTTTATGGCCGACCAAGCGCCCACGCGCGATCAGTTCAAATACTGGAAAACCGTCGAAGTCCGATGGGGTGACATGGACTCGCAGGGCCACGTCAACAACGCCGTCTATTTCACCTACCTCGAATCGGCGCGCGTCGAGTTGATCAGGAAGACCGGTTTCAAAGGCAAGCAGGCCGGCGACGCAGAAGGTCCCGCGCTGGTATCGACCTCATGTGATTTTAAACGGCAGGTCGTCTATCCGGCGACGCTCGACGTCGGCGTAAGAGTCGAAAGAATCGGGCGCCGCAGTTTCGAGACGAGCTACGGAATATTCGTTCACGACACGGATCAGTTTGTCGCCTCGGCGCGCAGTGTGAACGCGTGGGTAGATTACGCCGCTGAGCGCGCGGTCGAGCTTCCGAGTTGGTTCCGCGCGGCGCTGGCCGAGTATCAATAAGGCTCAGGATAGTTCAGCTAATTCAGCCCAGCGATTCAAGTCACTATCGAGCTGTTCGTTCAGCGATTGAAGCTCTTCGTAAAGCTGTTGCACGAGCACATGGTCGCTCGAATTTGCGTCCAGTTCTCTTTCGACCTCCGCCTTGCGCGCTTCGGCCGCGTGAATGCGCGGTTCCAACTCTTCCAACTCGCGTCTTTCTTTGAACGATAATTTGCGCCTGGCCGTCGAATCCTGCGAGGGCGTGTTTGCTTCACGGCGTTCTGACGTGGCTTTCGTGGCAATTTCAGTCAATGCTCTTTCGGCGTTTTCGCGGTCGCGAATCTCGATGAAGGCCGAGTAATCGCCGGGATATTCTCGAATCCGGCCTCCCCCTTCAGAGACGCCTTCAAACCTGAAGATATAATCAACAGTGCGGTCGAGGAAGTAGCGGTCGTGGCTGACGACTACCAGGCAGCCGGGGAAAGTCTCCAGGTAATCTTCGAGCGCGGAAAGCGTAGCGATATCCAGGTCGTTCGTGATTTCGTCGAGCAGCAGCAGGTTCGGCGCGCCCATCAGGATTCTGAGCAGATAGAGCCTGCGGCGTTCGCCGCCCGACAGCGTGGCGATCGGTTGATACTGCATCGCGGGCGGAAAGAGGAACCGGTCGAGCATCTGGCTGGCGGTGATCCAGGCGCCGTCAACCGTCCGAATGCGCTCGGCCACGTCCTTGATGTAATCGATCAGTCGCTGCGATTCGTCGAATTCCCGGTTCTCCTGATCGTAATACCCGATGACTAGGGTCTTGCCGGCCTCGATCTCGCCCGCGTCAGGCTCGATCCGCCGCGCGATGATTTCGATCAGCGTGGTTTTGCCGGCGCCGTTCGGGCCGATTACGCCTATGCGGTCGCCGCGCTTGAATTGATAGCTGAAGTCACTGATGATCGCGCGTCTGCCGTAAGATTTGCCGACGCCGCGCAGGCCCAGTATCTTCCCTCCCAGTCGCGAAGATTCGAACGCGATGTCGAGAGACCTTTTGCCGGCGATCTCGCTTGCGGCCTGGCGCGATTGTTGGATCAATTCGTTCGCGCGATCAACGCGGGCTTTGGCTTTCGTCGTGCGCGCTTTCGGGCCGCGCCGCAACCATTCGAGCTCGCGCCGCGCCATCTGTTTCAGCCTCTGCGCCTCGACGGCCTGACGCTCCTCCTGTTCCTCTTTCTTTTCGAGGTAGTAACTGTAATTGCCGGCGAAGGTTTGTACCCGACCGCGATCAATTTCGAGCATGCGGTTCGTGACACGGTCCAGAAAATACCGGTCGTGAGTGACCAGCAGCAGCGCCCCTTTGAATTCGGCCAAATACCTCTCCAGCCACTCGACTGTTTCGGCGTCCAGGTGGTTGGTAGGCTCGTCCAGCATCAGCAAGTCGGGTTCGATGATCAGGCTGTGCGCCAGCGCTACGCGTTTGCGCTGGCCGCCAGACAGCGCGCCCATTCGCGCGCGTAGATCGGAGACGCCGAGCCGGGCCAGGATGTTTTTCGCTTCGGTTTCGAGCCGCCACGCGCCCGAAGTCTCAAGCCGCCGGGTAAGATCGGCGACGCGGTTCATCAGCTTTTCGTCCGAGCCTCCCTGCTCAGCAAGCCTCGCGCAAACTTCTTCGTATTCCCGCACAAGCTCCAGCTTCTGCCGCAGCGCTTCGTTGCCGCCTGTGAAGACGGATTCGATGACCGTTTGATCGGGATCGTAAGAAGGGTTTTGTGAAAGAAAGGCGACGATCTTCTCGTTCGCGACGACCACGCGCCCTGTGTCCGCCTGCTCTTCTCCGGCGATTATGCGCAAGAGCGTCGATTTGCCGCTGCCGTTCGCGCCGATCACTCCGATCTTGTCCGACTCGTCCAGGCCGAAAGTGATGGATTCGAACAGCGGCTTGACGCCGTAAGTTTTGCTGACGTTTTCGAGCGAGAGGATGTTCATATCAACGCCCGCTCCAACAAGGCTTCCTCTTCTCTAAAAACGCCCCGATGCCCTCCTGCGCGTCATCCGCCATCATGTTCAGGCTCATGACCTCCTTGGCGTAGTCGTAAGCCTTGTCCTGATCGAGATCGATCTGCGCGTAGAAGGCCTGTTTGCCGATGCCGACGACTAGAGGACTCGCTTCGATGATCCGTTGGGCCAGGGCCAGAGTCTCGTCGCGCAGCCGGGCGGCGGGGACGACGTGGTTGACCAGCCCCCATTCGGCGGCCGTGCGCGCGTCAATCGGCGTTCCGGTCATCAACATTTCGAGGGCGCGTTTGCGTCCGATCGCCCGCGTCAGAGCGACCATCGGCGTGCTGCAAAACAATCCGATGCGGACTCCCGGCGTGGCGAATTTGGCCTCTTCGGCTGCTACGGCCAGGTCGCAGGCCGCGACCAGTTGGCACCCGGCGGCGGTCGCCATTCCCTGAACTTCGGCGATGACCGGCTGCGGGACGCTTTGGACCGCGTTCATCACCTCGACGCAGGCGTCGAATATCCGGCGGTAATCGCTGACCGAACGTTCGCGCATCTCCGTCAGGTCGTGGCCCGAAGAAAAGACGCTCCCCGCGGCGGAGAGAATGACCGCGCGCGTCTCGTCCGATCCGCCGATCTCCCGCAAACAGGCCGTCAATTCGCGCATCAACGCGAGCGAGAGCGCGTTGCGTCGTTCGGGGCGATTGAGCGTGACGCGCGCTACGGGCGCGCCAATTTCGACAATCAGGTTCTCATAATTGGTGGACATCTTTTGCCTCGTCAGGAAGAGGGCAGGATTGACAGGATTTTTTCAGGATTTAACACATTTGCAAAATCCTGAAAAAATCCTATCAATCCTGTCTACTTTCATTTGAAATCATTACCAAACAATTCCAGCATATCACCCAACGCTCCATTGCGTAACATAAACTATCGAATCGAACCTGAGAACATTCCTTCGGAGGACAAGCAAAATGAAGAGGACTTCCCTGCTCACGTTCAGCCGCGTCGCGTTGGCGCTCCTATCGGCGTCCGCCATCGCTCTCACGATCAATCTTGAAAAGACCACCGCCGGCCCGCAAACGGGCGACGGCAAGCTGCGCATCATCGCCTTCGGCGCGCATCCCGACGATTGCGAACTTTCGGTCGGCGGGACCGGGGCGATGTGGGCCGCGAAGGGCCATCACGTCAAATTCGTCTCGGTCACCAACGGCGACATAGGCCATTGGCGCGAGGCCGGCGGGCCGCTTGCAACGCGCCGTAAAAAAGAGGCCGAAGAGGCTTCAAAAATCCTGGGAACGACGGTCGAGGTCATGGACAATCACGACGGCGAGCTGACGCCGACGCTCGAAAACCGGCGCGCGATCATTCGATTGATCCGCAATTGGAAGGCTGACATCGTCGTCAGCCCGCGCCCGAACGATTACCACCCCGACCATCGCTACACGGGCATCCTGGTGCAAGACGCGGCTTACATGGTCACCGTGCCGTTCATCTGCCCCGAAACGCCGCCGATGAAAAGCAACCCGGTCTTCATGTACTACACCGACCGGTTTATGAAACCAAATCCGTCCCAGCCCGACGTCGCCGTCTCGATCGACGCGGTGATGGACAGGAAGTTGGACGCGCTTGCCGTTATGGAGTCGCAGTTCCTGGAAGGCGGCGCGAACGGCCATGAAGGATTGATTCCAAAAAACGCCGAAGAGCGGACCAAACGCGTCAAGGATGTCCGCGACGGCCACGCCAGGCGCAACATCGGCATAGCGGATCGTTTCAGAAGCGCGCTGAAGGAATGGTACGGCGACGAGGCCGCGGCGAAGGTGAAACATGCCGAGGCGTTCGAGATTTGCGAATACGGGCGGCGGCCTGAAAAGGCCGAGTTGAAACGGCTCTTTCCGTTTTTTCAATGAGTGACCGAATCAAATCCAGCGGCGCTGATGGCTTGTTATCTGCCGGCGCGCAGAGCGGCGAAAGTCGATCAACTGGTCGCGCTTCGGCACGATTGAGTCGAATAGGGAACCAATGAACTTTCAAATCGGCTTACGCAAAACTGAGGAAAAGGATCTGGATTATGTTCTCGCCGCAGAACACGACCCGGCAAACCGCATGTTTGTCATACCCTGGTCACGAGACGAACACCGCCAGGCGCTGGTAAAACCTGACATGGCGCATCTGATTGCTCAAGGCGAGCGCGAATTGGGGTATGTTATTTTGGCAGGCTTACAGGACCCAAACGAAACCATAGAGTTTCGGCGGATTGTGATCACCGAAAAAGGAAAAGGATTTGGCAAACGAGCGGTTCAACTCGTCAAAGAATTGGCCTTCGAGCGGTACCAAGCCAACAGGCTATGGCTGGACGTAAAGGAGGGCAATCAGCGGGCGCAATCGCTATACGCATCTCAAGGCTTCGTAGTCGAAGGAGTCTTGCGACAGAGCTTAAAAACAGAGACAGGCTATGATTCGCTGGTAGTGATGTCCATACTGCGTGAAGAGTACGAAAGAGAAATTCGAGGAGGTGATTAGGCCGGATTTCAATCTACACCGTCGGGTACGATAACCGCTGGCTGTCGTCGACCTTTTTGAAAGGCACAGAAGATGAAACCGGAGCGTCGCCGATTCCGCAAATATTTGTCCTCTCGCGCGAGGGCCGCGTGATCGAACACTTGATCGGCGACAGCCCGCCGCGAGGCGCCGACTATCTCGAGCAAGTTATCGTGGATACTTGGAACGACGGATTGAAATGAGAGACAGCAATGAGGATCGGAGAATGAGATGTTTCAAGATTTGCGTTTCGGCGCCCGGATGCTGCTGAAGCAGCGCCGGTTTACTGCAGTGGCGATTATCACGCTCGCGCTCGGCATCGGCGCGACGACGGCGATCTTCAGCCGCGGGCTGGCGTGACGCTGCTATTGAGGTTCGATCAAACGAATCTACGGCGTCTGAATGTCATCGCGGTTGACGCGCGCGTGCTGCTGTTCGCCTGCGGGCTGGCCGTGTTGATCGCTGTCGCGCTGGGACTGCTTGCCGCGTTCGCGCTGACGCGGTTGATGAAAAGTATGATCTTCGGAATAGATGCGACCGACCTACTGACTTACGCCGGAGTGGCGGTGCTGTTGGCGATGGTCGCGGTGGTCGCGTGTTACATTCCGGCGCGGCGGGCGACGAAGGTGGACCCGATGATTGCGCTTCGATGCGAGTAGATGTCAGATGCTAGATGTCAGATGTTAGTGGAAGAGTAGGGGAAAAGCTCTCTCTGACATCTGACATCTGACATCTGACATCTGACATCTACTCATGGCGCAAAGCCACCATCGGATCAACTTTTGTCGCCCGCCGCGCAGGCAGGTAACAGGCCGCGAACGCAACAGCGACCAATGCGAACGCAATCCCGGCCATAGCCGCCGGATCGCGCGTGGGCAGCGTCGGGATCGCCGACGCCAGGAAGCGCGCCACGGCGTAAGCGCCACCTAAGCCGAGTAACGCGCCGAGCAGAATCAGGCGGGCTCCTTTGCCCAACACCAATCGAAGCACGTCAAGCCTTCGCGCGCCGAGCGCCACGCGAATCCCGATCTCGCCCGTGCGCTGAACGACCGAGTACGAAATCACGCCGTAAACCCCGACGGCCGCCAGCGTAAGTCCGAGCGCGGCGAACGCGCCGAGCAGAGAGCCGAGTAGCGAGACGCTTCCCAGGCTCCGCTCCACTATACTGCGAGCGGTTCGGATCCGGTGCGCCGGCAAAGTGGGGTCGAGTTCGGCGACGGCGCCGCGCAACGCGTTCGCGATCGCTTCCGGCGCAGCAGGAGTACGCAATGTGACGTTCACAAAATCCCCGGGCGACTGCGCCAGCGGCTGAAAAGATTGAAGGCGCGTGTACGGTTCGCCCAGGCTTGCGGGGAAAGCCACATCGTTTACCACGCCGACGACTTCCTGCCAGTTTCGGTTGGTGGGATTCGCGCCGCCGATGCGTTTGCCAATCGGGCTTTCGTTCGGCCAGAAGCGTCGCGCCGTCGTTTCATTGATGATGGCGACCGCGGGGCGGTCGGCGGCGTCAGCAGAAGTGAATGTGCGACCTGAAATCAGCCGGATTCCGAGAGTCTCGAAATAACCCACGCTTACCGGTTCGCGAAAGATTTCCGGATGCTGGCCTGGCGCGGGTTCCGGCTGACCTTCGACGACGAAGCCACCGCTGCTGTTAAAACCCCCAACCGGTTGCGAGGCGGAAAGCGCGACCCGCTGAACGCCGGGCATGGCGGCCAGACGCTCCTCAAGGCGCTGGTAGAAGGCTCTTTGCTGCGCTTCGTTCGTGTACTTCGTCCTCGGCAAGCTGATTTGCGCCGTCACCAGCCCGTCCACGCGCCAGCCGGGATCGAGGTTGGCGAAGCGCTGTAGCCCGCGAAGGAATAGACCGGCGCCGGTGAGCAAAACCAGCGCGAACGCCACTTCGCCGACTATCAGCGCGCTACGCAAGCGTTGATGCGAGCGGCCCGCGCTCGATCCGCGCACGTTCTCCCTCAACGCCTGATTGACGTCCGCGCGCGAGGCCAGCCAGGCCGGGAGCATGCCGAAGAGCAGACCGGTCAGCACGGAACAGAGCAATGCGAAGCCGAAGACTCTGAAATCGAGCGACACTTTCGCGCCCGGCAGATCGCTGAAGAGACGGCGACTGATGAACCCTACGCCCCACATCGCCAGCAGCAAGCTCAGCGCGCCGCCGATGAGCGAGATGGTGAGGCTTTCGACGAGCGATTGCCTGAGCAACCGGATGCGCCCGGCGCCGAGCGCGGCTCGAACGGCGAATTCGCGGGCGCGCGCCGCGGTGCGGGCGAGCTGTAGATTTGCGAGGTTGGCGCAGCCGATAAGCATCACGAAGCCGGCCAATCCGAATGTGAACCACATTACCTTCCGGTTGATCTCGCTTGACATTGACAGATACAAAGGTTCGAGGCGCAAGCTTTCGTTCTGATTCTGAGAAGTCTCTTTGGTGATGGCCGCGGCGAGCGCCTTCATCGCCTGATCGGCTTGCGCGAGCGACACGCCGGGTTTCAGGCGCGCGAAAGTTCTCAGCCAGTTGCTGTCGCGGTTCCGTCGCCCCTCCGCGTTGAACGCCAGCGGACGCCACAAGTCAATCGCGCCCCACAGCATCGGGTTATCGAAACCAGGAGGCATTACACCGACGATCTTCACGTCCTGCCCGTCCAATCGAAGCGTGCGCCCAAGAATATTCGGATCGCCGCCGAAGCGCAGCATCCAGAAGCGGTCGCTGATGACGACGACGGGACCGGCTCCGACCCGCTCGGCGATCTCATGATCTTCGGGAACGAAGCCGCGCCCCAGAGCCGGCTGAACGCCCAGCGCCGTGAATAAGTCGACCGTTGCGGCGATACCTTGCAAACGCTCGGCAGGCGCCCCCGGCTCAGCGAGATTTGGGCTATTAAAAGTGTAGGCGACCATCTTCTCGAAGACGTTGTTCTTCTCGCGCTGAGCGAAGAAGTTCCCCGGCGAATGCGGCCAGTTCTGCGAATGTATCGAAGTTCGAAACACCCGCACGAGCCGGTCCGAATTCGGATACGGTAGCGCGCGAAACAGATAGGTGTTGAGCACGCTGAACATCGCCGTGTTGGCCCCGATCCCGAGCGCCAGCGTGAGCGCGGCCACTACAGTGAACCCCTTGTCCTTGAGCAGCATTCGCAAGCCGACTCGCAGGTCTTGAAACATATTGCGCTCCAATCTCCGTGGTTTTAATGGCGCCCGCAGGCCAAATGAGAACGACTAGAGCGGTTTGCAGATCAGTGTAGGGGCAGACCTACGTGTCTGCCCCGGTGGTCGTGCGCATACCCAATCCGGGGCAGACACACAGGTCTGCCCCTACCAATACACGCGATTGCAACCCGCTCTAGGCCGCGAGCGCAGTTCCGAGAAACATTGTTAGGTTAGTGATCGAAGGTGAGATTTGGTTTCACTGAGAGGGGCGTTTGAGCGAAATTTTTATCGCGTCGGTCTCCAAAACGAATTTAGTCGTTCACATCGCCCATTCCCATTACCTATGACGGTTAGCAAATGCGTGTACGGGAGCTGTGATGCGAGTTGTTTACTCGCGCCTCTTTCCTCTTTAGACTCCTGATCAGACGAAGCCACAAACAGGGCGATTAAACAAATCGCCCCACACAACGGGCGATGATTTCAGTTCCCTGCTTCGGCCTTCAGCCTCAACCTGAGCAACAGATCATTGAGCGCCGCCTTGCCCGCAGGCGTTTCAGGCAACGATGACGATCGATAGGCGTCTTCGAGAAGGCCGCGCAATCGCTCGAACTCGCGCCGGTGAAACTCCACGTCGACATCGCTCAACGCCGATTTCTCAGGCCACGCGAGTTTGCGCCCGATCAATTCGTATATATACGACAGTTCGAAATCCTCGTTCAGCTTGACCAGATTCGCTTCGACTTCACCGCTGCGCATCAGATGGACGCCCGTTAGCAGGACGCGATAGGCGTAAAGCAGCGGTTTGACGCGGCGCGGACGCTCCTTGTCGAAGAGTCCCCACTGCGTCTCGGCGAAGCCGAAATAGTGATGGCTGTGGTGGCGAGTGACGCAGGTCTTCGCAATCGCCTTCAATTCTTCGTGCTCCGGCGTCGTATGCAAAACGAGCGGCGAAAAGAGTTGTTCGAGCACATAGCCGTTTTTCTTGAGCAACAAACCGAAGAACTTCTTCACATCATGTGTGACCAAATCAATTTCCAGACCGCCACGCGCGCCTGAAACTTCAATCGTTTCGCGCCCCGGATCGAGACCTACGACTTCGCGCACGGGCAGTATGTGAGCGCCGCGCAAATCGTAGTCGGAATCGGGCGACGGGAAGCCGTAAAGATGCGCGCCGCTGATCGTTGCGAACAGAAGCGGATAAGGTTGAGCGGTGATTTCGCCGTAAATTCTCGGATCAAACTTCATATCAAGTCGCCATCAACAATTGATGAAACTCTGTTGGAATGGCGCGTTTATAGAAATAATCCGGCGCAAGAACTCTTATCTCGGCTGTAGGTTAACAGGGGCTGGATTGAGACGATTGATGACGAATTGTTGCGCGACGCCTACCAGAGTGCTGACCATCCAATAGAGAACCAGACCCGCGGGCGCAGATTTCATAAACAAAATGAAGATTATTGGCATTATGTAGCTGACTTTCTTTTGAACCGGGTCCGCAGTCGTGGATGTGAGGGCATTCTGCGCAATCATCGTAGCGCCCATCAACAGCGGCAACGCCAAATAAGGGTCGGGCGCCGAAAGATCATGTATCCAGCCGATGAATGGCGCGTGACGGACTTCAATCGAGACGAGAAGAACGGCGTAGAACGTCATAAGGAATGGCGCCTGCAGCAACATTGGCAGACATCCCATCAGCGGATTGCCTTCCTTTATCAACGCCAGTTGCTCTCTCTGAAGGTCAAGCATTCGTGGATCGTCCTTTTCCAGGTTCTTCATCCGCTCTTGCAGATCTTTCATCCTGGGTTGCAGCGCCGCCGCGCGCTTCATGGCGACTGAACTCTTCCAGCGGAGCGGGAAGAGGAGCATATTCAATACGACGGCGCCAACAACTATTGACCAGCCGAAATTGTTCGTGAGGCGATTGATAAAGCGCAAGGCCGTGAGCATATACTTCGCTATCGGCTTAATGATAAATGATATTCCTATGTAATCGAGCCAGCTGTAACTGACGATGTCGCCCAGGTCGCCTCCATTCCTGGCCAAACCGAAGCTTTCACTGATCCGGCTCAACAAGTCCAGATCCTTCGGACCGGCGTAAATGTGATTCACGTCTCCTTGACTTACCAAAACAGCGATAGAAACGTAGCGATCATTAAGGAACCGGATCGCAGGAGCGGCTTTAGGCGGAACAAAAGCCATCGCAAAATAGTTGTCGTCCACCGCAGCCCAGGTGACGGAAGAAGGCGCCGGAGCAATCAGGGTGTTCTTTAGAGTATCAGCATTGTCACGATGCGCTCTTCCGCCAATCTCATAAGTTAACTGCGGCGCATGACTGTAGACATTTACTTCCTTGACGCTCTGATCACCGAAGTTGGGGCCTATGACCACGTAAGTTACAACCGGATTCCCATTACGTTTCACGTCGGCCTGAAAATCAAAATCGAAGCCGGTAGCCCCTTCATATCCCTCCCCCTTGAGGATAATCGTTTTATTCGCTTCGACGCCGTTGTTGGAATAGGTAAACGAGACCTCTCTCTTTGCGCCTTTATTCAGAAAGAACTCCTCGTCGGGAAGGTTTTTGATCTCGTAGAAGGCCGAATTCAGTTCCTTCTCGAGAATCGGGTCTGATGGAATGGAAAACCGCAAAGCCGCCCCTACACTCCGGCTCAAAGAAGCAGAGATCAAATTGACGCCATTCGGCGGGTCGATTGGTTTGCCATTCGGGAGGCTGGTCATCGTCCATTCCGTAATCACGGCGCCCCGGTTCGACATCGTGGCCGTCCAATGATCCGTCCTTATCTTGATCTGGCGCGCTTCGGCCAGCGTGACCGGGGGTGCGGTATGAGTGTTATCAACGCTATTAGCAGGCCTATTCGCAGGCGCAGGGGTTGATGTTTGACCCGGCGCAGGCGCGACCATACCGGCAGGAGAGCCGTTAACACTAACCGAGTCCGCCGGTCCCCGGAACAGCTTGCTTTGAATGTACCACCACCCGAAAAAGATTACCGACGAAAGAATCAAGAATGCGATCAGTTTTGTTTCCATTTCCATATAGGTAGTTACGATTGACGACGAAACATTATATAACCATAGCGCGCCGCGCTTTGATCAGAAAAGCGTTCGCCCGCTCGTAATCCGGCCTCTCCGGCAATTTTGTGCCGGCGAAGGCTGCGTCAAACCGCTTGTGTAGGTCCAGGCGCAACCTGTTCACCTCGTCCCACTCCATTTCGCCGCGTTTGATCGCCAGCAGCAGGTCGCGATTTTCGGCCACGTTCACCGGCGCGAATCCTTCTTTCAACACAGTCACGCCAGACATTAACAAACGGATCAGATGCATCGCATGTTTCCACTTTATCGCGCCTGTCGATCGCAAATCCTGTTCGAGTTTCTTGAACTGCGACATGACGTAACCGTTGTAGGTTTGGTAGACCAGCTTCGACAAGAAAATTTCGCGCATCGCCAGCAATTCCTGCGCGGCCTGCGTGGCCGTCTCGACCATCGGAGTGTAGAGACATTCGAGGATGTTCGGGTTGGCTTTGAGCGCCAGGATGAGGAACTTCCTCAATTCCCAATAGCATTCCTGCGTCGCTTCATTTTCGAGCTGCTCCGGCGCGCCGTACAGCGACCACTGCAGGTCGGCGGGCGGAAGGTAGATTCCACGGCGGTCAATGTCTGAATCTTCGCCCGCCAGCCCGAACGCTTGTGAGCCTACGACGCAGCGGTAGATCACGAAGTCATAAAGATCGTACTCGGCCAGAAGGTCTTCGCCGGGCCGGGCCGCCTCCCGCTGGAAGTGTTTGCGGATGGTCATCTCGTCGCGACGCAGCGCGGCTTCGACGCCGCTCACGAAGCGCACGCGGTAGGAATGCGAGCCGTCATCGGGCGCTTTGACGACCTCGCCGACCGCGCCGCGCGGCGCCAATATGCGGCCGGCGGCGTCTTTGATCTCCACGCGAGTCACGACCTGCGTGCCGGCGGGCAGAATGAGATGGAATTGTGAAGGCAATCGATCAGTCACGGTCACAGCCTAGGGTCTACGGGCTCGCTTTCCAAAATCGGAACGCCGAATACCCGAGATCGGTCGCAGGCGGCTGAGTGCTGGTTATCGTCAAAAGCATCGTCAATGGTTCACGGATAGCGCTCACGAGGCGTGGGGGTCGGCCTGGCGCCCCTTCGAAATATTCTCGCCGGCGGGGGTTGATCGTACTGCTCCTGTCGCTCCTCCTGTCCCGGCCGTCTCTGTCGCACGCCGCCGCGCGGAAATCCGTTTTGATCCAAGGGGAATTCGCGCTTCATCCTCGGCGGAAGCGAGCTCTTTATTTTCGCCTCGGCCTCTTCCAATCCCGCTTTGGCGCGCTGTGAATCCGGGCGCAGCGTCAATGCCCTTTGATAATGTTTTCTCGCCAGAGGATACATTCGGGCGTTCATCGCCGACTCGGCGGCGTTCAGCGTCCCTTGCATTCTCCTCAGCCCGTCCAGGTATGACCCGACGACGCCTGCGTCGGGGGCGTTTGGGTTGCGGGCGAGATAATCTTCGTAGACATTCGCCGCATCGTCGTAACGTTCCTGCTGCTCCAGGCCTTGAGCCAGTTTGTAATTCATCTTTTCAACGGGCGTCGGCGTAGGCTTCGCGGTCGTGGTCGGCGGCTTCGGTTTTGCGGCGGCTTGCGCCGGCGACGACGGCGCCGGCGCAAGCGTAGGCGTCGGCGTTTCGACTTTCGCCGCCTCGGTTCGCGGCGCGCCTTCAGGGGGCTTCTGTCGAGAGAAGAGAATCGCGCCCGCCGCCGTCCCTGCCAGCAGCAGCCCGAAGGCGCCGGCGGCTAACGGCCATCTGCGTTTGCGTTGAGCGGGCTGGGCCGGTCGCTTGACTTCGAGCCGCGAGATTTCGGTCCCGGCGGGGGGGCCGGGCGAAGCGGCGGCCGCCTGATACAAGAGAGGGCTAGCGGGAGAAGGTTCCTCCGCCTTCGTCGGGATGTCGTCTTGATCCTCGAGATGCGATTTGTGTGGCGGCGTCGATTCGTCTCGTGGGCGCGCCAGCAGGGTGGCCGCTTCGTCCATCACCGTAGACTTCGCCGTCTTCATCGTGAGAGGCGCCGTATGCGGCTGCGTAACTTTCCCCTTCAGGCCCTGCGGCGCCTGCCCCTTATCCGCGTAGTTGGCTTCGTAATCCAACACGGCTTCGAGAAAGTCGGCGGCGAATTGATAACGGTCGTTCTGTTTTTTCGCCATCGCGCGCATGACGATCGCCGCGAGCTGCGGGTGGATTTCGGGGCGAATCTCCAGGATCGGAGGCGGCTCGAGTTCGATGTGGCCTTTACGAATCTCCCAGTCGGAGCCGGTCGCCGAACGCCGGAACGGCAGCCTGCCCGTGAGCATCTCGTAAAAAGTCACGCCGAGGCTGTAGAGGTCTGACCGGGCGTCGATCTCCTGTCCGAGCAACTGTTCCGGCGACATGTATTCGACCGTGCCGGGTTGGAAACCCGACTGGGTCATTGCAAACTCCGTCTGCTCGCCCATCACCTTGACGATGCCGAAATCGGTGATCTTCAGCCTGCCCCTGGCGTCGAGCAGCATGTTGGCCGGCTTGATGTCTCGGTGAATGACCCCGGTGTGGCGATAATCGGCCTCCTCCTGCGACCTGAAGTCGTGCGCGTAATCGAGCGCCGTCAGGGCCTGCTTGAGCAGGTAGACGGCCTGTGCCGGAGTCGGCGGGCCTTGCCGCGAGAGCAAATCGCGCAGGCTCATCCCCGACACGTATTCCATCACCAGATAGTAATTCTCCTCAGCGGCGAAGAATTCGTAGACGCGGACGATGTTCGGATGATCGAGCTGCGATTGAACGAAGGCTTCGCGGCGGAATCTGGCCCTGAGATGATCCTGGGCCGAGGGCGAAAAGGCGCCAAGTAGGATCGATTTGACCACCACCTCGCGCGGCAGGTGCAGATGGCGCCCGCGATAGACCGCGCCCATCCCGCCGTGCGCCAGTTCGCTCGTGATCTCGTAATTGCCGATGACTTTACCGATCATTGTACAATACCGGGAGCGGTATAAACCGGTCGCTACCGCTCCCGGCTATGTACCGCGAAATGGAATTTGGTTGGGGCGCCTCGCGCCGTTGCGCTTTCTACCAGCGCGGCGCTTTCTTGCGTAGACCCGATAATATCACCGCGCCATCGCCTGGTACACCACGCGAGAAATGTCGGCGATCAGCTTGGCGCTGCGTTTCTGTTCGGCGATGCCCCTGGTCAATACGACGATCACATAAGCCTTGCGGCCCGGGGCGTAGACGATGGCCGCGTCGTGGTTGTGTTTGGTGATGTTACCGGTCTTGTGGGCCACGCGCGTCGCGGTGGGCAATCCGGCCGGGATGCCGTCGTTGAAGCGCTGCGCCGAGAGGATCTCGACCATCTTTTGGCAGACGCGGCCGTTCAGAAATTTGTTCTCGGCGATCAGCCGCAGGAGTAGCATCAGGTCGTAAGCCGTCGTCGTATTGTTCTTGTCGGCCTGAAAAGCCTTGGGGTCTTCGACCCCGCGCAACACCTGGATGTCCTTCGCGCCGAGCTCGCGCATCAGTTCGGTGACGCTTTCGGCCTTGACCTTTTCGATCAGCAGGTTCGTGGCCAGGTTACTGCTCCACGTGATCATCCGCTCGACCATGGTGATGACCGGCATCGTCTGTCCTATGTGATCGTAAATCTCCTGGTCGCTGTCGTCGTCCCTGTTCAACCTGTATTCGCTGCCGTCGACGATGCTGAAGAATTTGTTTTTGACCTCGACCGGCTCGTTGAGCGGGATCCTTTTCCGGTCGGCGCGCCGAAAGACCTCCATCATCACCGGCAGCTTCATCGTGCTCGCCGCATGGAAGCTGGCGCGCTCGTTAACGAGCATGGTCTGTTTCGTCTCGGGGTCGTAAACCGCCACGCCCACCGACTCGGCCCCGCTCGCGGCGATCAGCTTCTCGACCTCCGATTTCGCGCCCTCCAGCGAGCTTTGCGCCTGCTGGGCCGCCTCCGCGGAGCTTGCGCCCGGCGTCAGGGCGAAGAGATGGGACACCAACATTATCAAAAGACATGTCCTCATTGTTTTGATCTCCTCGAAAAAACCGTCCACAAAGAACACGAAGAATCACAAAAGAAGAAAAATCTTCGTGCCACTTTGTGTCCCTTTGTGGACAATTTTCATGCTTTCAGGACGTCGCCCATTGCGACCTGAACGACTCCTGCGCTCCCAGATCTTCAACTGATTTTATGTCGCGAAATTCTGCTTCACATCGATCTCCTGGCCGGTAATCGCGTCCACGTAAACAGTCCACGTCGTCCCCTGTCCGACTTCGACGGGGTACGCGAGATGAATCGTGATCCTGTTCCCTTCCTGTTTCGGATAGACGACCAGGTCTTTGACTGTGACTTCTGAACGGCTCGCAATCTTATAACTCAGCGGTTGTCCGGCTATGTTCGTGTATCCGAATTCGCGGCCGACCATTTTGTCCACGAGCGATTGCGGGGCGATCTCGGCGCGCGTGGGCAGATCGAGCGCCGGAATTATGCGGTCGTTCAATTGCAGCAGCGTTCCATTTTTGCCAACGGCGAGTCTCAATTCGCCGTAGCCGCCGGAGATGGGGAACGGATAATTGGCCTGGCGGTAAACCGCGCGATAAAAATTGCCGTCGTCCGTGAAAGAGACCAGCGAGAGGTCTTTAAGGCCGACCGAGCCCGGCGCCGGGCCGTTCGTGTGATTCGGGAAGAGCGCGCCGCTTGCGCGTTCGATGAACCGCCGCAGGGCCTCTTTCGCTTCAAGTTCGCCGAACGCGCCGGCCTTTGTTTGAATGGAGATCCGCCCGGCAATCTCCACAGGCAAGGCGCGAGGAGTGTTCAACACGGGCTCCAGGTCCAGCCTCGTCTCCGGCAGTTGGAACTCGGCGATGAGTTTTTTCCATGCTTCAAAGGCGGCCTGCCGGCGCTGGGGCGTGTCCTCGATGACCGGAGGGTAGTTTTGAAGCCCGCTTCCGGGCAATGACGACGTAACCTGCCCAGGAGCGGCGCACGCGCAGAGCAGCGCCCCGACCATCAGAACCGCGCAGAACGACGTTTGGCGCAGCCTTGTCGCGAGCTTATCTTTCATACTCGCGATGATTCCACGCCGGACATGCAAAATCAAGATAGCGCCTTGAATTCGGCTTCAGGTCTCGTCGCGACCGTGGACGGCGGCAGGCGGGCAGGTCGCTTCGACAGCGGTGAACGGCTCCAGAATGCGGTAGGCGTGCGACGTCCCTTTCGGCACGACCCATGAATCGCCCGGTTCGAGCAGCACCATCTGCCCTTCCAGATGCAGTTCGGCTCGCCCGCCGATCACGTAACCGACGGTCTCGTAATCGCGCGCGGTCGCCGGCTTGGCCTCGCCCGGCTGTTCCCCCTCCCAAAGACGCATCGAAACGTGAATGCCCGAAGCGAGATACTTCTGCCCCAGCTTCCCTTTAGGCGAATACTCCGACTTAACCTTCTGGACGCTCGTGTCTCCCATTTTGCCTCCTGCGGAAAATCCGTGTGTGTATTGTGAATGGGACTTATAAGACTTATAAGACGCACAAGACCTCTAAGTCCTATTCATGATCTTAGGCCCGGTCGCGCAAGGGGTCGGTACGCGAGCGAACACATGGTTCCGGCGGTATAATCGCGCCCCGGAATCCGAATCTCTTATTGTTGAGGCTAATCGACGCGATGAATCAAATATACGGTCTTGCGCCGGCGCTCGAAGCTTTGCGCGCGCGCCGGCGCAAGATTCACAAAATCCTGATCGCGTCAGGCGCGCATCAATCGCGCCTGAACGAACTCGTCGAGGCCGCGCGCCGCGCGGGTGTGGCGGTCGAAAAACGCGATCGGCGCGAGCTGGACGAATTGACCCGCCACGCGAATCATCAGGGGGTGGTGGCGCTCCTCGCGACGCCCGACCGGAAAGGCGCATACGTCGAAGCCGAAACGATTCTCGATTCGATGGGCGACCCGCCCCTGGTCGTGTTGCTCGACGGCGTCGAAGACCCGCACAACCTGGGCGCCATTCTGCGGACCTGCGAGTGCGCGGGCGTTGACGGCGTTTTCATCCCGGAACACCGCGCCGCCGGCCTGAGCGAAACCGTGGCCAAGACTTCTGCGGGCGCGGTCGAATACGTCCGCGTCGCGCGAGTGACCAATCTGGTTCCGCTGATTGACGAGTTGAAAGACCGCGGACTGTGGGTCGTCGGAGTCGAAGGCGGGACCGGGAATATTTATTCCGATTTCGACCTGGAAATTCCGCTGGCGGTCGTGTTGGGCAGCGAGGGCAAAGGCGTCCGCCGGCTGGTCAGGGAAAAGTGCGACGCGATTGTTTCAATCCCGATGCGCGGAAAGATCAATTCGCTGAACGTGAGCGTGGCCGCCGGGGTAGTGTTGTTTGAAGCCCTGAGGCAAAGAATGAATGGGCGCCGGGCGATTAAGTGATCGCCGGTTCGTTTTTGAAGTAGAGAATCCGCCCACAGCTTTCGCAGGTGAAAATCGCCTCGCCCCTGCGGATGTCGGCGAAGACCTGCGGGCGGATCTTCATCCGGCAGGCCATGCATGAATAGTCGCGAGCCTCGGCCAGCGCGAACCCGCTGCGCATCCTCGAAAGGCGCAAATATGTCGCGCGGGCCTCCGGGCCGAGGGCCTGCATCTTCGCGCCGCGCTCGGCCCTCAGCGCCTCGAGCCTCTGCCGGTTCGTCTCGGCGGCCGCGATCCATTTTTTCAGTTGGCCGTCTATCTCGACGCGTCGAGATTCCATCTCCGGCTCCGCTGCTGCCACCTGCGCTTCCAGCTTTTCGATGCGCTCCATCAGTTTGAGAATTTCAGTTTCAAGCGCGCTGACGGCTTTGCGCGCGACGTCGATCTCGCGGACCGCCGTGGTGTACTCGCGCTCGTTGGTGGCCTTCATCAGGTCATTCTTGAACTTCTGATGCTTCTCCTGTTCATGCTCCAGCTCGCCTTCGAGCCGCCGTCTCGCCGCCTGCGCGTCTTCGAGTTCCTGTTTGGCGTCGAGATGCTCTTTCACCGATTCCGCGAACTGGCGCTCGAGCTCGCCGCGACGCGCGGGAAGCGATTCGAGTTCTTCCGTCAATCGCTTGATTTCGACGTCGACGTCCTGCAATGAGATGAGATGGCTCAGTTCGGAATTCAAAACTGCCCCCTTAAACTAACCATAGAGACGCACAGGATCGAGGATCGAGGATCGAAGACCGAGGATCGCAATGCATTTCTCGATCTTCGATCTTCTATCTTCGATCCTCGATCCTCTGTGACTCTGTGGCTCTGTGGCATAAATACACTCCCAAAGTTTTGCGGTTGAATTGGCGTAACGTGAATCATCCCACACACGCTGGACTTCTCGCAAGATGCTTGTAAACTGTGTCCCGCCCGATCCGGCTCTCCAATCAAAATAAACCAACGACCAGAAGACCAAATGAGCGACAAATACCCACAATCGACCGCACTGTTTGGACGCGCCAGGAAAGTGATTCCTGGCGGAGTCAACAGCCCCGTCCGCGCGTTTCGCGGCGTGGGTGGGACGCCTCTATTCATCCGGCGGGGGGCCGGCGCGACGATCACCGACGCCGACGGGCGCGAGTACATCGATTACGTCGGGTCCTGGGGGCCGATGATCCTGGGCCACGCGCATCCGCAAGTCATCGCCGCCGTTCAGGAGGCCGCAGCGCGAGGGACGAGCTACGGCGCGCCGACCGAACTTGAGATCGAACTCGCGGAAGAGGTGATCGAGGCTTTCCCCTCGATCGAAATGCTGAGGCTGACTTCCAGCGGCACCGAAGCGACGATGTCGGCGCTGCGCGTGGCGCGCGGATTCACGGGCCGTCCGAAGATCGTCAAATTCGAAGGCTGTTATCACGGCCACGGCGACAGCCTGCTGGTTCGCGCCGGGTCGGGCGTGGCGACGCTTGGATTGCCTGATTCGCCGGGAGTACTGCCGGAAGTCGCGCAGAACACCATCACCGTCCCGTTCAATGACGCCGAAGCGCTCGGAAGAGTCTTCGACGAAGCCGGCGACCAGATCGCGGCGGTGATCATCGAGCCGGTGGTCGGCAACATGGGATGCGTGCCGCCCGAGGAAGGCTATCTCCAGGCCGTCCGCCGTGTAACCGAACGTCATGGCGCGGTCTTGATCTTCGACGAAGTGATGACCGGATTCCGTGTCGCGCGCGGCGGCGCTCAGCAACTCTACGGCGTCAAGGCCGACATGACTACGCTCGGAAAGATCATCGGCGGAGGATTGCCCGTTGGCGCATTCGGGGGGCGGCGCGAGATTATGGAAGTGGTCGCCCCAGTCGGTCCCGTCTATCAGGCCGGTACGCTCTCAGGCAACCCGCTGGCGGTGACGGCCGGGCTGACGACACTGCGGCTGTTGAGAGACCCGGCCGTTTACGAAGGGCTAGAAAGAGCGTCCGCAAGATTGGTCGCCGGAATGGCCGACGCTGCGCGCGAGGCCGGAGTCTCGACAGTCAGCAACCGCGTAGGCTCGATGTTCACTACCTTCTTCACCTCGGAGCCCATACGCGATTGGGCTACGGCCAATCGCAGCAACCGCGAAGCCTTCGCCCGGTTCTTCCACGCCATGCTGGATGAGGGGGTATACCTCGCCCCGTCGCAGTTCGAGGCCGCCTTCGCTTCGATCGCACACACCGACGAAATCATCGAACGAACGATCGAAGCCGCGCGCAAAGCATTCACGCGGGTGTGAACGAATAGGACTTATAGGACTTAAAGGGCCTATAGGAACTTATAGGCCCAGGTTCTATAAGCCCTATAGGCCCTTTAAGTCCTATAAAAAAGGTTCTTCATGAATAAGCTGCGCCAATGCCTTCCCCAATTCCTGTTGTCCCTTTGCCTGAGTCTTTTAACGGCAGTCGCAGCCCACTCCAGCAAGCCCGCCCCGTTTCAGCAGACGCCGGATAAACGGCTCGAACGCGAACGCGAACGCGCCTACGCTCGGGAACAATTCACCAAAAACTTCCGCGACATCCAGTTGCTCGGCAAAGGACTTTTGCAGGATCACGAGGCGACAATACTGACGCCAGGCAAGTTGGCCAAGAGCGCCAGATCGATTAACAAGTCCGCCAGGACGCTGCGATCGCTGATCGCGCTCGGAGAGATGGCCACCGAAATCGAGATCGACAAAGAGATAGACACTGCCCCCGAATTCGACGAATCAATCCGCAAACTCGCTACTTTAATCTCGGAGTTCGCCCACAACCCAGTTCACCAAAGCAACAAGGTCTTTAATACCGACGATGCCGAACGCGCCCAAACCGACCTGCTGACAATCATCAACCTCTCAAAAGCCCTCGATAACAAATCCAAGAGCTACGCCAAATCAAGCCCGCGCCCCTTGTCGAAATGAGCGGAAAGATTTTTTCGTTTCAGAAATAAATCTTTCGTTTCATACTTGACACACATTTGAGAACCGACTAGACTGCGTCCGCGTTTCAGTTACGCATCGAGAAAAGACGCCAAGAGGGGGAGGGAGACCAGCGTATGTCGTTCAATAAGATCACAATCGTCGGTTATTTGGGCCGCGACCCTGAATTGCGGTACACGCCTCAGGGCACGGCTCTTTGCAAAATGTCCATCGCCACAACCGAAAAGCGTAAGAACGTCACAGGTGAAACAGAAGAGCATACGACCTGGTTCCGCGTGACGGTCTGGGGACGGCAGGCGGAGTTGGCCAACGAATATTTGACCAAAGGCCGTCAGGTTTACGTTGAAGGCCGTTTGCGGCTGGAAGAGTACACCGACCGTGAAGGCCAGAAGCGTTTCAGCGCCGAGGTTTCCGCGACAGAGATTCAGTTCCTTGGTCAACGGACCGATATGCCCGGCGCCAAAGCCGCAGAAGCAGTCGCAGTCGCCAACCAAACGCCCGCCCCGGCGCCTAAACCGCAGGGCAATTCAAACAATCCAAAAAAAACTTCTAAAGGCAGACGCGGCTCACAGGATGAGCTTGTGAGCATAGAAGACGACGAGATTCCGTTCTGAAATTAACAATTTGTCTGCGGATCACGACAACGACGCATATGGTCAGGGCCGTGTCATGTCGTCAGCGTGATCCGCAGGCTCCCGGGTACGCATCGCTTCCTGCGCGCAGGCGTGAGTGGAAGACTCAATGGAGGCCCACAGCGCGCATGGGGCTGGGTGCGCAGGATCGCAAGTGCCAATCACTCGACGCAAGCTAGACACCTTGGGGGAGATGTCTGCTTCCTCCTTCCCCACGCCTGCGCGCAGGAAGCGATGCGTACCCGGAGGTTTTCCACAAGAGGCGCAACATGCAAATCGCCTGCAAAAGATATGATTGTCAGAAAGCAGTTGAGGTCTGCTATTGGTCGTGCAAGTTCCGCAAAAGCTGCAAGGATTGGGAAGGCGCGCTGGTCGAAACGCCGGGCGCCGACGCGGTCCGGGTAAGGCTCGAAGCGTCGGCGAAGAAATCAGGACGCGCTTTTGATCCGAAGTTGCTGGTCGTTCCGGCGCGAAAAAAAAAAGCGGCCTGAGGGTGGTTCCATTTCGCCGACCGCTCCTTTAGAATCTCGCGCGCATTCACGGCTTGCGGAGCGGCCCCGTTCAGAAATTCAGCGCAAGCCGCATCACATTTCACCGACTAAAAAACAATCACGGGAGATCAAAGGAACAATGTTGAACCCTCGGGACATAGAACCCACCGAAACGGAACTAACGGCGCCGGAAATGCCTGCCCCTGCGTTTGAGAAAACGGCCGCCGCAAAAGCCAAGACCAAAGCGGCGAAGCCCAAACCGGTCAATAAACCGGTCAATAAACCGGTCAGCAAGCCGGCGCCCATCAACGGCCCGATCTATCTGCTGCTTTTTGCGAACGGGAAGTACAAAGAACTGCACGAATCGGAATTGAACATCGAGGCCGCCGGCGTGCTGAAAGACCAGACGCTGCGACTGATCAAAGGGCAATGCCTGGTCCCACAGATCAGTTTCAAAGTTGCTGACGAAGAATAGGCTGAACAACACTCTCCTACTGCATAGGCCGGAAGGGCGAGCCACAAGGCTCAATCTTCCGGCCTGATTTTTTTGTCTACGCCACAGAGCCACAGAGCCACAGAGCCACAGAGCCACAGAGAAGATGGAGAGAAAAAAGCATTTCTCCTAATCTTTTTAACCTTTTCTCTGTGTCTCTGTGGCTCTGTGGCAAATTCATCTGTATCCATGTCGCCTGATTTGATTTAGACTTCTTGCGCATATGAGATTAATTTTTATGGGGACGCCTGAATTCGCCGTTCCCTCGTTACGCAAACTCGTCAAGGCAGGACACGATATCGTCGCCGTCTTCACGCAACCCGACCGTCCAGTGGGTCGCAAACAGGTCGTCACGCCGCCGCCCGTCAAAATATTCGCCGCCGAACATGGCCTCCCCGTCCACCAGCCGTCAAAGATCAAGACCGAGGAAGCGCGCCGCCAATTCGAGCCGCTATTCAAAGAGGCCGACGCTGGCGTAGTCGCCGCTTACGGGCGGATATTGCCTGAATGGATGTTGAACGCGCCCCGTCACGGATGCATAAACGTTCACTCTTCGCTGCTGCCGAAATACCGCGGCGCGGCGCCGATCAACTGGGCCGTCGCGCGCGGCGAACACGAAACCGGCGTGACGATTATGCTGATGGACGCGGGATTGGACACGGGGCCGGTACTGCTTCGGCGCGCGACCGCAATCGGCGACGAAGAGACCGCGGCGGAATTGACGCCGCGCCTCGCCGAGTTGGGGGCGGAATTGCTGATTGAGGCGTTGAGCAGGCTCGAACGCGGAGAGATCGGGCCAGAGCCGCAAAACGACGCCGAGGCCTCTCTCGCGCCCATCCTCAAACGCCAGGACGGGGAGGTCGATTGGGCGATGACCGCTACCGAGATTTTCAACCGGCTGCGCGGATTCACGCCCTTCCCCGGCTGCTATACGTTTTTCAACGGCCAACGACTTGAGATCGTCAAAGCGCGCGTCGAACAGGGCATGGACGCGGATAAATTCGAGCCGGGCGCTGTTTGCGAAGCGGATAAGGACGGCTTCGTCATTGTTTGCGGCGGCGCGACGCGATTGCGGGTCACCGAAGTACAACCCGAAGGCAAACGCGCCATGCCGGCGCGAGATTTTTTGAACGGCGCGCGACTGCAAGTGGGCGCGAAGCTGGGCGGGCGCATCGAGTTTTGAAGATCGAGAAGACCAATGTGGCGCCGGCGCGCGTCGCGGCATTCGATGTCCTGTGGCGCGTAGGCGCCGAAGACGCTTTCGCGAGCGACCTGCTTGCGTCGCCCCGCTACGACCGCCTCTCGCGCGAAGACCGCGCGCTGGCGCAGGAACTCAGCCTGGGCGTTTTGCGCTGGCAGATTCGCCTCGATTTTCTCGTCGAGCGTTACGCGCGTCGTACGCTTGACAGGCTCGACCCGGAAGTCGTGGTCGCGCTGCGGCTCGGCCTCTATCAACTCAAATTCCTCTCGCGCATCCCGCCGCATGCGGCGATCAACGAATCGGTCAATCTGGTCAAACAGCGCGGCAAAAAGAGCGCCGCGCCTCTGGTCAACGCCGCATTGCGCGCGGCCCAGCGCGAAAAGGACTTCGATCTCGGCTTCAATCTCAAAGGGGCGATCGAAAACCCGCTCGAAAGGCTGAGCGTCGAGACCGCGCATCCGCTATGGATTTTGAGGCGGTGGATTGATCGCTTCGGCGAGGAGGAGGCGCGCGAGATGGCTCTGGCCGGCAATGGCGCGCCACGCGTCGCGTTCCGCTTCAATACGCGCCTCGCCGGCGAGTCCCAGACGCGCCAATGGCTCGCCGAACACAACGTCACCGTCCACGATTCCGAACTGGCGCCGGGGGCTGTCGTCGTCGACAGCGGCTCACTTCCCCCGCAATCCGAGCCCGTGCGCGAAGGCTGGATTTACATCCAGGACGAAGCTTCGCAACTCGTGGCCCATCTTGCGGCGATCCGATCCAATCCTCTCAGGTCTCAGGTCTCGAATATGAGATATCTCGACCTGTGCGCGGCGCCCGGCGGCAAGACGACGCTGCTCGCTTCCCTGCTCCCCACGAGCGCGCTGATCGTCGCCGGAGACTTGCGCCTTCATCGCCTCCGCACGATGAAAGACATGAGTGAACGACTCGGCGTAGGAAATATCCATCTCGTCCAGCTCGACGCCGCCGCGCCCGCGCCATTCAATCAGCAGGAAGGCTTCGACGTCGTTCTGCTCGATGCGCCTTGCAGCGGCCTCGGCACCTTGCAGCGCCATCCCGAAATCAAACTGCGGATGAACGAAGACCGGATCGGGCGGCTCGCGGAATTGCAGAAGCGCTTGATAGTCAACGCCGCGCGTCAATTATGCGTCGGCGGGCTGCTCGTCTACTCCGTCTGCTCGACCGAGCCGGAAGAGGGCGAAGAGGTCGTCGCCTGGTTCCGTCAAAACAATTCCGAATTCCGCGACATGACGCGCGAGCGACTGGTCGAAATCGGCCTCGATCCGTCGCTGCTGTTGACGCCCTCGTTCGGAGCGCGCACGTTCACGCGCCGCCACGGCTCCGAAAGCTTTTTCTTCTGCGTCTTGTGGAAAAGAAGATGAACTATACGCCGAAGTCAGGTCTGAACGTTCCGGTCATCACGGTTCTGGATGACTCCGGTAGAGTGATCGCCGACGAGCAGCGCCGGGTCATTCGCCACGTCGTCCAGAACGGCTACGGCGCCGACGTTGTTTTCGGCGTGGGCACTACGGGCGAATGGAACCGAATCGCCAACGCCGAACGCCGGCGCATAATGGAGATCGAAGTCGACGAAGTTCGCCGCATCAACGCCATGCGGATTGCGGATTGCGGATTGCGGATTGCGGATTCTCTGATTGCGGATTACGGATTACGGGACGCGAATCCTCGTCGCAATCCGCAATCCGC
>DATCXQ010000221.1:0-30434 GCA_036565725.1 Blastocatellia bacterium | reverse complement strand
AGCCGATAGCGCCCGCGCCGTCCGGCGCCGAAATGAAAAGGCAGGCTACCTATCGCTGGCAGCCTGCCTTTGGTTCACTCAGCCCTTGTAAACAAAGGCTCAAGTCATATCATCGTAGAGTCCGATATAAATTATTTCATCGTAAGCGATGATCCCCAAACGAATGAGGTGTAACCACCCATTTCTTCCGAGCAAATTTCGCCTGATTTCGTAGGACTGCGGGAAGTAAACCATTGACTCGAATGCCATATTCAAGGTTTGCAAAGTGATTACGTGCCCGAAGGCAGGAAACGGGGTAGTCAATGTTCCCATCTCTATCTCATGTCCGCTTTCGACATCCAAGCCAAGTTGATCGGCGTAACTGCGCGCAAACAAACAATACTCCGCTCCCGTATCCACTCTTGCCTGGCACTCGATAACTTTTTCAGCCTGTATCAACGACTCAGGGATAACAATACCGCCTTTAGCGGAATCATACTTGTGCATCAGGCTGAAGTTCAGTTGATGAGGCATCTTTACCAACCGGCGAACGGTGGAGCGTCAGGGTCTTCAACGTAAATCACCATCGGACGTTCTATGCCTGAAGCGTCTGCCGCCGCAAACACTTCGGCGGCGTTCACTCCATGCGCGATCAGCCGGTCTCCTTCCAGCGCCACCCATTGACCGATGTATTCACGCTGATGTTCGGCCAGCCATTGATTCTCGCGAGACCGGTCTTTGCTCACAACGGGCGGCGGCACAATTTTGCCCGGACAGTCAACAACTGACCCGTCACGTTTCCGATCTTCACGCGACAACGCCCTTATAAGCTTTTCTCGCTCGGCCGCAGGCCACTGCTGCACCCAATTGAGAACTTGATCAAACGTCGCTTGATTCACGATACACCTCCTGAAACGACCGTAAAAACTATACCGGCGTTTCGACCCGAAGCGCAACCGGCTACTTCTCCGCCAGTTTCCTCCCCACGTTCAACTGATCGAAATTGAGAATCGCGTTGAAGACCAGGAAGTAGCTGCCATGTGTCTCGCCGCGCCAGAAGGGGTTGTTCGAGAAGAGCAGCACATGTCCCTGTTCGTAAGGAACATCGATCACCGCCGCGTGTTGAGCTATTTCGTTACCGGCTTCGAGCAGTCCTGAGACCAGCAATTCGCGCGAGTCGGCGTAGCGCAGGATCACGCGGGGCCGCGCCGACGGCGGTATGACGAAGACGCTGTTGCGGAGTTGTTCGGCGGTCAAGGGAGTCGCTTCCCAGACTTCCGCTTTCGGCTCTTCGGGCAATTCAACCGGCGGGCGATTTTGAGGCGTGTCGGGGTCGTCCGGAGCGCCGCGGCCTGTGAAGCGCTCACTGTCCGACGGCGCGCGCCTTCCGCCTCTGCCGCCCACGGTGTTGCTCAGGTTGAATATGGGGCCGTTGGCGCAAAAGATCGCCAGGTTATCGCTGTAGCCATAAGCGACGGGGCTTGCAGCGTCGACCATCTTCGAGCGCAGCACGCTGCCCGTGACGCGCAACCTCTGCGGCGGCGCGATTGAAACGCCGGGCGTGAATCCGAACGTGGCAGCGAAGTTCGACGTGTCTTCCGCCACGATCAGCAATCCGCCGCGGCGCGCGAAGTTCTGCAGGTTCTGCAAACCGCCCCACCCCAGTCCCGGACGCATGTCTTCGGTCTCGTCGATGCCGCCCAGATTGGGCGTCAATTCGGACTTCTTCCATGGCAGCGGGTTGCCGAACATCGGCATGCCGCTGACGACCTGCTGCGGGTTGGCGCGGCCCACGGGCGGGAAGATGATCACGTCGTATTTGGCGTTGAGGTTGTCGTCTTTGGCCACGTCCTGCGTGCTGATGTAATTGTAGGGGACTTTGTAGCGGTCGAACTCCAACCGCCACCAGCCTTCGTCCTGCGTGCTTAGCCACGTGTGCATTATGGCGACGCGCGCGGCCTTGATCGGGTGTGTCTTGACCGAGGGCGCGGCGTCGGTCGCGTAAACCTTCAAGCCAAGTTCCTGGGCCGAGCGATCGAGTTCGCTCCGGTTGACGCTGCGAATCACGAACGAGCCACGATTGAATTTTGTCCCGGCGGCTTCGAACGGCTCCTCTGCGGTTTCGAACTGCGCGTCTTTGAAGCGATAGCGCAGAGTGGCGAGCGCGTTGTCAGCGTTATGATTGACAAGGAAGACGGAGCCATTGCCATTCACCCCGCCCGCCGCCTTTACTTCGCCGCTGACCTTCTCCATTGTGGCGTCGAGCGCCTTAACGTCCATCACGCGGACGACCTGCACATTACCCAGCTCGCCGAACGTCCAGGCCGTGTCGTCGTAAATGTTGCGCTGCGGATCGTTCGGCGCCCAGTACTGCAGATCGAGCATCATGTCGGCGATGCGGCTGTAGGGCTGATCCATCCGCACCAGGTAACTCCCAGCCGGGAACGTGCGTGTGTTCACCCCATCCTTCTCGTGCCCTCCGTTTCCGTCGCCGCCGTTGCCGTCGCCCGAAGCTCTAGTCTCAACCGCGGCAGGCCGCGCAGGCCTCTTCTTCGAGGGCATAATCACGGTGAACTCGGCGGTAGCGCGGTGAACCTCACAGCCCTGCATTTGCAGCAGGCGCAGCAATTCGGCCTGCCCGCCAGGGCGCGGGTCGTCGCCCGGGAAGACGTAAGCGGCCGGGCCTGCGGTCTTCGGCTTCAGAATCGAATTCTTGCTCTTGGTGTAGAAATTGCGCAGGAAGTATTTGCCGTTGGTCGCGAAGTGGCCGAGCGAGACGAGCAGGCCGGTCTGCTGATAGTTGTTGTTGTTGCGCTGCGACCATTTCGCTATGGGCAGCGGCGGGTTCTGTCTGTACCAGGTGCGCGAATATTCGGACGGCGAGAGCGTGCGTTCGACCGTGTCGGCGCCCGCGTTGCCGAAGGTTTCGTAAAGGCGGCTGATGCCGTTGTGCGACGCGGCGATGAACATCAGGTAGCTCGGCGACCAGGTGTCGAAGGTCCCGTGAGTGAAGACGCCGGGCATCCCGAATTTGGTCATCTCTCCGACGTTGTACCAGCCGATCAAGTGCCATTCGTCGGCCAGGATCGGGTCGATCCACGCGTTGTAGGGTTGATCGCCGACGGTGTTGTCGTAAAGATAAGGCACCGATTCGTGCAGGTCGTGGAGCACCTGCGCCTTCCACCCGATGAAGGTGTTCAGCACGTTCCGCGTCAATTGCAGCGACAACGCCATCGCGTCGCGGTTATTGTCGTGCGCGACGTATTTGCCCCAGTAGATCAGCCCCGGCCAATTCTTGCCGGGATTGGCCAGATGCCACCTGTAGACGTCGACCTGGCGGTCACGCCCGTCGACTTCGACGACCGGCGTGATGAGGGTGATCAGATTGTCGCGAATCTGTTTGACGTACGGACTCTCGTCGACGGCCAGACGGTACGCCAGTTCCATCAACGCCGTCGGCGAACCGGTTTCGGGCGAATGGATCGTGCCGGTGATGTAATAAACCGGGACCGAGGCGGCGATGATCTTCTCCGCTTCGTCGTCGTTCAGGTTGATCGCGCGCGGGTCGGCCAGCTTCGCCAACTGAGCGCGGTTCGCTTCGACCTTGGCGATGTTGGCCTCGGAGCTGACCGCCACGGCGATCATCTCGCGCCCCTCTTCGGTCTTGCCGATTGAATAGACTTTGACGCGCGGGCTGGAAGATTCGAGCGTCCGCATGTAGCGATAAACTTCGTGCGAATAGGGCAGAATGCCCGGCGCGCCCGCCACGTCGCCGAGCACGGCCTTCGGCGTCGGGACTTTCGACGACGCGGGCAGGTAATCGGTGAGCGGCGAATTGAAGAAGGACTCGGTCGTGTATTCGCGTATTTTCTTCGTGTACTCCTCGTCGACGGCCACTTTCGGATCGCGTCCCGGCTTGATCTGGACGGCGGTTTGAGCGGAGACAGTGAGCGAAGCGGAGTTGAGATAGCAGACAAGCAATGCAAAGCAGAAGGCAAAAGATTTTTTGATCATCCTGTTCCTCGATATCAGATCAGTACCGCGGGCGGTAGCGAGCGTGACTTCAAATCAGCGCCGCGCTCGCTACCGCTCGCGGTACTGATTGTGAGCTATTCGCTGAAGTGATATTCGGAATTCCAGTCAGGGAGTGGGCGACTGTTGCTTCCCCTCGTATTGAATCCCGAACTAAATTATAGCCCCTTCGCGCCAAGCGCGCGCAAAACCCTTCCGGGCTTCGCGCCGTTGTGGCTTCCCTTCTCGATAACGATCTGGCCGTTGACGATAACGTAATCGATTCCGGCGGCGTACTGCTTCGGTTGCTCGAAGGTCGCGCGGTCGGCGACGGTTTTCTCGTCGAAGATCACGACGTCGGCAGCCATTCCTGGCCGCAGCAGGCCGCGATCCCACAGCTTGAAAGTCTGCGCGGGCAGTGAACTCATCTTGCGGACGGCTTCTTCCAGGCCGACCAGCCGCTTCTCGCGGACGTAGACGCCAAGGACGCGCGCGTTGTTGCCGAAGCCGCGCGGGTGAGGGACGCTGGCGCTCTCGGAGTCGATCACGCCTGCGTCCGAAGCGACCATCGTGAACGGCTGTTTAAAGATTCGCTCGACGTCCTGGTCCGTCATCTTGCGGAGGACCATCTGCGCGCCGCCCGCCAACAACAGGTCAATCGCCTGCTCGGCCTGCGAATTCACGTCGGCCTTCCGCTTCACTATCTTCGTGATCTCGGCGATGTTTTTGCCATTGAACGACTGGTCGGCGCGGTGATTGGCGACGTAAGCGAACGAGAAGTCTTTGAAGCCGTCCTGCGCGGCCTTGGCGATCAACTCGCGTTTGACGCGCTCGCGCGTGGCTGCGTCCTGCAACCGCTCCCTGGTCTTCTCGTTTCCGCCCTCGAAGAGCCACGACGGAAAGAGGATGCCGATGCCGGTGCTGCCCGCGGGATAGAGGTACTGATCCACGGTCACCTGCCGGCCCTCCGCGCGCGCGTCTTCAACCATCTTGATCGTGACGGAGCTCGCGCCCCATCGCTTCTTGCTCGAGACCTTGAAATGCGAAATCTCGACGGGGCAGCCCGATTGCGCGCCGACCGCGAGCGCCTCGCCGATCGACTTCTCGACGTCCAACCCCTCATTGCGCATGTGCGAGGCGTAGACCCCGCCGTACTTCGCGGCGACTTTCGCCAACTCGACTATCTCGTCCGTTTTGGCGTAAGTTCCGGGGATGTATTCGAGGCCCGTTGACAGTCCGACCGCGCCGTCGCGCATCGCCTGATCTACAGACTCCCGCATCTTTTGCAGCTCTTCGGCCGTGGGAGGGCGGTCGAAATCGCCGTTCATCCCGGCGCGGCGAACCGTATTGTGACCGATGAGCGCGGCGACGTTGATCGAGACGCCCTTCTGTTCGAGGCGCGTAAACCACTCGCCAAGCGGCAGCGCCGATCCGCCGCAGTTGCCCGTGACGACGGAGGTCACGCCCATCCGCAGAAAATTCTCCGCCGCGGGCAGATCGAGTATATTGCCTTCGATGTGCGTGTGAACGTCGATGAATCCGGGCGCGACGATCAAATCTTTCGCGTCAATCACCCGGGCCGCGCGCGAGCGCGGGATGAGGCCGATCTCGGCGACGCGCCCGTTTTTGATCGCCACGTCGGCCTTGAACCAGGGGTTGCCGGTTCCGTCTACGACGCGCCCTCCAGAAATGATCAGGTCGAATTCGGCAGGCGCCGACGCGACGCGGCGATTAGAAGATAGAGCGGTCACGGCCGCCAGAAAGGCAAAAAGGAGGAGGGTTCTTTTTCGCATAGATTTCGATTCTGGAAAAGTAATAAGCTTCGCGGCGCGATGCGGACGGAGATTAACATCGCATCCGGAAAATCTCCAATGTCTCGAATGCCCTCCTCGCCCGCTCTGCTTGCTCGCGAGTGTAAGTGAAGCTATGATGCGGCGCGATCCTAAAAATGAGAATCGACCGCGAAAGACGAAATGGAAATAGACAGGATTGACAGGATTTTCCAGGATTCTGTCAATGAATTTGAATCCTGAAAAATCCGGTCAACCCTGTCTACTTTCGAGGAGCTTTATGAAAAAAACCGCCTACTCCCTACTTCTCGGCGCCGTCATATTGGCGATCTCCCTGGTCGAGGCAGACACCGTTTCGGCCTTTCGTGACAAGCGAATGACGATCGAGGACGCGTTGGCGGTCAAGCAGATCGGCGCGCCCCAATTTTCGCCCGACGGCAAACAAATCGCGTACACGATCTCGGAATGGGACAGGGAGGAAAATCGCCGCGTTTCGCACATCTGGCTGGTGTCGTCCGACGGCGGGCCTACGACGAAATTGACCACCGGCGAGAAGGGCGAAACTTCGCCGCAATGGTCGCCCGACGGGTCGAACATCGCGTTCCTTGCGGACCGCGACAAAGGGACTCAGGTCTGGGTCATCCCCGTAGACGGCGGCGAGGCCGACAAACTGACGAGTGAAGAGACCGACATCCAGTCGTTCCAGTGGTCGCCCGACGGCAAGCTCATCGCCTTCGTCGCGCGCGACACGCCGAAAGACAAGGCCGAACGCGAAAAACGCAAGAAAGACAAATTCGACGCTATCGTCGTTGACTCCGATTTCACTTATTCACACCTCTGGACGATCGACGTCGAGAGCCAGGAGAAGACCCGGGAGAAGAAACGGTTGACAGAGGGAGATTTCAGCGCCAGCGACCCGCAATGGTCGCCCGACGGCTCTTCCATAGCCTTCGTGATGTCGAAGGGCGGCGCCCAGGAAAGCTCCTTCATAGACATCTCGGACGACCGCCATACCGACATTTACATCGTTTCGGCCAAGGGCGGCTCGCTGCGGCAGTTGACAACCAATCCCGGGCAGGACTCCAACCCGCGATGGTCGCCTGACGGCAAGCTGATCGCTTACACGTCGAGCGTCGAACAGAAATCCTGGGCGGCGAAGACCGACGCGATGTTGATCTCGCCCGACGGCGGCGCGCCGCGCAATTTGACGAGAGATTTTTTTGAGTCGGCCAACTCCGGCGCCTCGAGTATGGCCTGGGCGCCCGACGGCAATGCGCTCTATTTTTCGAGCGGCGTCGGGCTGTACACCCACATCTTCAGCGTCCCGGTCGGAGGAGGCGAAGTCGCGCAGGTCACACGCGAGAGTCGCAATTACAATGCGTTCGACATCTCCGGTGGTGCGGCGGTCGCAAAATCGCCGGCGCCGGCCCCCAATCAACAGGAGGCGGCCCACGCGCCGAATTGGAAGATCGCCTACACAGTCAACGATTCCTTTACGGCGGACGACATCTGGGCCGCGCCGCTCAAGAACGTCGAACAGGCGAAGAAGATCACATGGGTCAACCCGCAGATCAGGGATTTAGCCCTGGCCAAGACAAGAGTGATCAAGTGGAAAGGGCCGGATAATATAGACATCGAGGGGCTGGTGACTCTCCCACTCGGCTACGAAGAGGGCAAACGCTACCCGCTGATCCTGCAGATTCACGGCGGGCCTTACGGGCGATTCACGGACACTTTCAACAGCCGCTCCCAACTCTGGGCCGCGAACGGATACACTGTGCTGATGCCCAACCCACGCGGCTCGACCGGTTACGGCAATCGATTCGCCACAGCCAACATCGGCGATTGGGGCGGCAAAGATTTCAAGGACATTATGGCCGGCGTCGACACGGTGATCGCGCGGGGCATCGCCGATCCCGACAAACTGGTCGTGATGGGCGGGAGCTATGGCGGGTTCATGACCTTCTGGACGATCACACAGACCGACCGCTTCAAAGCCGCCATCGGACATGCCGGCATCAGCGATTGGTACAGTTTCCACGGCCAGAGTGACATACCCGGGTTGATGGAATACGGCTTCGGCGGCCAGCCCTGGGCCTCCGCCGAAACTTACCGCAAATGGTCGCCGATGACCTACGTCGACCGCGTCAAAACGCCGCTCCTGATCACGCACGGAGAGCGCGATTTGCGAGTGCCGATCGCGCAGGCCGAACAATATTACCGCGCATTGAGGAAACGCGGCGTCGAAACGGTCTTCCTCCGCTACCCCCGCGAGGGCCACGGCATTCAGGAACCGAACCATCAGATCGATCTCTTCCAGCGCCAGTTGGAGTGGTTCGATTCGCACCTGGGATTCAAACGGGAAAAACCCGCCGAGACGAAGGCCGCCAGCGTTTCCGGCCCCATAAAGTGATCGATTGAAAATGGATGAACAACTGACCGAGACCTGGAACATAAACAACCGCATCAATCTCTATCTGCTCGACGGAATCAAGGATGAAGCTCTGGGCGACGCGCCTGCGTCAAAAGGCCGCAGCGTGGCTGAAGCCTTCGCGCATCTGCACAACGTACGATTGATGTGGTTGAAAACCTCCGCGCCGGAATTGCTCGAAGGGCTTGAGAAGGTTGAAAAAGAAGAGGCGCTGAACAGGAAGCTGTTAAAAAGCTCGCTCGAAGCCTCGGGCAGAGCTGTAGAGGCGTTGCTCAAAAAAGGCGTGGCTGCGGGCGGCAAAGTCAAAGGCTTCAAACCGCACGCCGTGGCGTTTCTCGGATATCTCATCTCGCACGAATCGCATCATCGCGGCCAGATCATCCTTGCTTTAAAACAATCAGGCCACCCCGTAGACAAAAAGATCGCTTACGGTATCTGGGAATGGGGCGCGAGATAAAACAACCCAGATCGCGGGGCTGGCGCAGCGTTTCTTCATTACATATTCCGGCAATCGAAGTCCTTCACTTAAGCGTATATGAAAAGAGACTCCTTAAAGCGGGAACTCTATGCGGAGTTCTTGGGCACACTTGTCTTGATCGCGTTCGGCGCGGGCGTCGTCGCGCAAGTCGTTCTTAGCAATAAGCAAAACGGAGAATACCTCTCGATCAACATCGCCTGGGGATTCGCCGTGACAATGGGCGTTTACGTCGCGGGCGGTGTATCAGGCGCTCATCTCAACCCGGCGGTGACGCTCGCGCTGGCCTTCCGCCGCGACATCCCGTGGTCGAAATTCCTCCCTTATACCATTGCGCAGACCGCGGGGGCGTTCACCGGCGCGGCGATCGTCTTACTGGTCTATCGCGCGGCCTTCGACAACTTCGACGGCGGCGCGCGAATGATCACGGGCGAGAAAGGCACCGCCGGCATTTTCGCCACTTATCCGCAATCCTATCTTTCGACCGCCGGCGCGCTGATCGACCAGATCGTGGGCACGGCTTTGCTGCTGCTTGTCATCAGGGCCATCGGAGACACGCGCAACAACGCGGCGGGTCCCCTGGGGCCGATAGTGGTCGGCTTTCTGGTGATGGCGCTAGGGATGGCCTTCGGCTTGAACGCGGGCTACGCGATCAACCCGGCGCGCGATCTCGGCCCGCGCCTGTTCACGGCCGTCGCGGGATGGGGCTTCGAGGTCTTTCGCGCGAATAACTACTATTTCTGGGTCCCGATTGTCGGGCCGTTGATCGGCGGGCCGTTGGGCGCGCTGGTTTACGACGCTCTGATCGGCAGACACATCCCTTTGGCGGAAAAAACCTGAATGGGACTTATAGGACCTAATAAGACCTATAAGTCATTTTCATGACGCTCCCAGGAATCTTTCGAGGAGGTCCTTACCCATGAAGATCAAAACTGTATTCTGCGCATCAGCATTGGTTTGCTCGCTGGCGCTCGGCGTCTTTGCCCAAACGCGCGCCAGCCTCACAGTCGGCCCTCTCACCGTGCAGCCCGGCGCGAAAGCTTCGGGTATAATCCAGGTCCCGGCGGGCAAAGACGAGGCCACGACCATTCCGGTCTCGGTCATTCACGGCGGGCGCCCCGGCCCCACGCTCGCGCTGATCGCGGGCAACCACGGCTACGAGTACACGCCGGTCATCGCGCTGCAGCGGCTTCTGCCGAGCCTCGACCCGAAACAACTGTCGGGCGCGCTGATCCTGGTTCACGTCGCCAACATGCCTTCGTTTTTGAAGCGCACGATCTATTACTCGCCTGTGGACGGCAAAAACCTCAACCGCGTCTATCCGGGCAAGGCCGACGGCTCGGTCTCCGAGCGCATCGCCTATCAGATCACCAGAGAAGTCATCGAACGAGCCGATTACGTGTTGGACATCCATTGCGGCGACGGCAACGAGTCGCTGCGGCCTTACAGCTACTGGGACGTTAAAGCCGGCGGCAATGACGTGGTTGAAAAATCGAAGCAACTGGCGGTGGCCTTCGGACTCGACCGCATAGTGATGGACACTGAACGCCCGACCGACCCGGCCCAGTCGCTCTACTGTTCGACCACCGCGACCACCCGCGGCAAACCCGCGATCACGGTCGAATCCGGCGGCCTGGGAGCGACCGACAACGAATCCGTCGAGCGCATCGAACGCGGCGTGATGAGCGTCATGCGCCATCTGAAGATGATCGAGGGCCAACCGCAACCTGTCGAACACCCGATGTTCATTGATCGCAGCGCCGTGATGCGGAGCGACGAGACCGGAATCTTCTACCCGCTGGTCGAGAAAGGTCACACCGTGGTCAAGGGCGCGTTGATGGGCTATGTCACCGACTTCTTCGGCAAACGGATTTACGATTTGCGCGCGCCTTTCTCCGGAGAAGTGCTCTACATCCTCGGCACTCCGCCAGTCAGCAAAGGCGAACCACTGGCGATGGTCGGGCATATCACTGAGACGGAGCGGTGAACCGGATGGAAGGCCGATTCTGCTTGATCACATCAGCCCACGAACCCAGAGGAATAAGTGAGGGGTTAGGACGATGAAGAGGCCGATCGATCTGGCGCTGAAGGTTAGGTTTGCAATCGGGTGTACAGTGTGGGGCGATTTGTTTAATCGCCCTGTTTGTGGCTTTGTCAGTTTAGGAAACAATCGGAGTAAACAAATCGCGGCGCCGCTCCCGTACACGCGATTGTGAACCGATCAAATGACACGCTCCTACTTGACCCATTTTCCATTGAGCATCACGCGCCTGATGCGGCGTAGCGCGCCGAAATCTTTCAGCGGATCGCCTTCAACCAGAATCAGGTCAGCCAGTTTGCCCGCTTCGACGCTGCCCAAACGGTCATCGATGCGGAAGAAGCGCGCGTTCTCCATCGTTGCGGCGACAATCGCTTCCATCGGCGCCATCCCGCTTTCGACGAACAGTTCCATCTCGCGCTGATAAGCCCATCCGCGTTCGGCGTGCGGGACGTTGGAATGAGAGCCTACGACCACTCGGGCGCCGGCCCGCTTCGCCATCCCGACGAACTTCAGCATGTTTTTGAATCCGCGCACGCCCGTCTCGGTCGCGTTCCGGTCGCCTTCGCGCCGCTCGAAGACGGCCAGCGTAGCCGAGATGTAGACGCCGCGTTTGGCGATCAAATCCAGCGCCTCTTTCACGCGCGGCGAATCCAGATCGATTTCGCTCCACATTATGTATCGCCCGTCGCGGCGGGCGTTGTTGTCGGCGAGAACCGCCTGCCGATATTTCTCGGCCTCGCGCAGCGGCGTGAGCGCCGTTCCGAATGAAGTGACATGCTCGACGCCGTCAATGCCCGCGCGAACGGCGTCCATCGCGTCGACGATCTCGAGATGGGCCGTCACCGGAACGCCGCGCGCGTGCGCTGTTTCGGTCACGACCTTGATCAGACCGAGCGGCAATCGGAAATAGACCTTGATCACCGATGCGCCCTGCTCGATGAAACGATTGACCGCGTTTCGCGCCTCTTCGGCGTCACGAACGATGAACGAGTCCGCCGGGTATGCGGGCGAAGGCGCGTCCAGATGCGGGCCGGCGAGAAACAGCCTCGGTATTGGCGCGCCCGATCTTTGTGCGGCGTCATAAGCTTCGATCCATTGCCCCGGATCGCGCACGGACGTGACGCCGCGCGTCAGAAATAGCGCCGGCAATGCGTCGTCGCCGTCAATGTGGAAATGCGAATCGATGAAACCGGGCAGGAGCGCGAGTCCGCTCGCATCCATCACTTCGGCGTCTTTCGGGACGGTTGTCGAATTTCGGCCGCCTGCGGCCACAATGCGGTCGTCACGAACCACCACGACAGAGTCGGCGACGGGCGCGCCTCCGCGCCCGTCAATCAATGTCGCGCCGACGATCGCAACCGGTCTGCCGCCTTCAGGCCGCGCGACCTTATTGATCTCGCGCATCGAATGTGGCCGCGGTTGTTTTGCCGCCTGCTGACTAGCGTCCGTGACTGAGCCAATGAACAGGAGCGGCAATAACAATTGAATAGCGGCGCGAAGTTTGACCGTCATTGATTTTCTCAATCATCGGACTTCCATTCTCCGCCTTCCCGCACAAAGCTAAACCACTGCTTATTGGGAAGGATCACAACGGCGCGGTCGCCGCGTTCCACAACGCGTTGAATTTTCTGGAGCGACTTTTTCATCTCGGCGGCTTGCTTGGCCAGTGAATCCGCTTTCGCGCCGGCGAGGAAGGCCTGGTTCCAGCGGTTGGCGCGTTCGGTGGAGACCTTCTGCGCCGCAGCGAAATCGCCCTTGGCCAAAGCGTCGGCCTTCTCAAATAAGAGGCGAGCCTGGGGACTGTCGAGCGCGGCTCGGCCTTTCAAATCGGTTGAGATCTCCGGTTCGTTGAATATCGGCGCGTCGAACTTGACGGAATAACTGATCGCCGGAAAATCGGATAGGCCCGGTTCGCGCTCCCCACGGCGCTCGATGGCGCCGACGACGCGATGGTCTTTCATCGCCCACTCTTTGAAGAGGTCTTCTCCGTCGACGCTGATCGTCTGTCTGATGAGAAGGCGACCCGTCCCGGACGGCGGCAAGAGGAGCGTCATCACCACATTGTTCGGGTCGTCGGGGGCCATTTCAAACATCACACCTTGCACCCTCCCTTGTTTCGCCAATTCCATCACCGGCACAAAGGCGATTCCGTCCAGCGCGTTGGACGGAACTTCACGGTCAGTGAACAGCACGCGAAATTTCTCCGTCTTGTCGAGCAGCCCCTCGGCGTTGTCATGCAGATGGGCGTAGGCATGGCGGAGCGTTATGTTTTTTTCGTTCACCCGCAGCGATCCGCTGGCGACTCCAGGATCGATGCCCGGATTGCTGCCCGCATTGCTGCCCGCATTGCTGGAGGACTCCGGATGGGCCATTACTAAGAAGGGGGCCAGTAGCAGAAATAGAAATGATTTCATAGTGAGCGCCTCTCTCTCTGTTAGGTCAGAGCAATCGACATTGGCGCATTCAGTTTAACTACGACCGTCGGGCGCCAGCGTTTAGAGTACCGACTTTAGTCGGCTGCGCTGGGATTCCCAGTCCTGCCGACTAAAGTCGGTACTCTAAACGCTGGCGCCTGGCGCCTGTAATTTCATTCAATGCGCCGATGTAGGCTGCCCTGAATTAAGTGGTTAAAACTAGCCTTTGAGACTTTCTCTTGGATCACCCGTGTGAACGAGAGTTTTACGGGGGAGCATCGCGACCGCTATCGCGCCGAGCGCCGCCAATCCTATCAACGCGGCGAATCCATGCGCGTAATTTCCGCTTAGATCGTAAAGGTAGCCGACCAGCATCGGCGCCAGGGCCTCGGCCAATCCGTCGGCGGTCAGAATGATTCCCATCACGCGCCCCATCACCTTCAGGCCGAACAGGTCGGCGGCCATCAACGGGATGATCATGTAATCGCCGCCGAACGCTATGCCGAACGCGACGGCGAAGACGTAGATCACGCCCGGCGCCGAGACGAAATACAAGAGAGGTATCGCCGCCGAGACCAGCGTGTAGATCAACAGCATTACGTACTTCTTCGGGAGCCGGTCCGCCAACCAACCCATCAACAACCGCCCCGCGACGCTCGAAGCCAACACCAGCGAGATGACGTTCGCCGCCGTGTCCTGCGAGTATTTCAGGTCCAGGCCCATGAAAAGTTTGAGGTGCTGGTTCGTGCCGCCGACCGCCCCGATCGAGCACATGCTGCCGACGGCGAGCATGTAAAATGCCGGCTTCTTGAGGATATCGCCGATCGGCATCGGCGGCTCCGCTTTTCGCGCGGCGTAACCTTCGGGCTGCTCTTTGACGAACCAGACCATCGGCAGCCCAATGACTATCATTAGTACGCCGAGCGTCATCAGCGCCCGATGCCAGCCGAACTGGGCGTTCAGCCATCGCGCCAGTTGCGGCACGACCATTCCGCCGACGCCGATGCCGATGTAGGCGAATCCCATCGCCTTGCCGCGCGCCTTGTCGAACCACCGCGAAAGCAGCACTTGATTGGGCAGCGGCCCGCCGCACACATAACCGAGCGCGTTGAAGAGGTAGAAGAAATAGAACATCCAGAGCGCGGTCATCTGGCTCAGCCCTGCGAGCGCGAAACCGCCCATCAGAATCCCAGCGATCATCAACCGTCGCGGCCCGAAGCGGTCGATGATCCACCCGGCCAGAAACCCGAACAGCGGCCCCACTACGATCTTGCCGAAGGCGTTGCCGGAGGTGACGGCCGCGCGCGAGCCTCCGAAGAACGCCAAATCCTTCACCATAAAATCGTAGAAGAACGGCAAGCCGTAAAACGACAGCCCGACGAGCGAAAAAAGGCTCAGAAAGGCCGTCGCCGCGACCTGCGTTTTCGCGGGACTCATCACTTCACCGGCAGCCGATCCGTTCAAAATGTTTTGCTTCATATCACGATCGCCTTGTTTCTATTTGCCGGAGACCGCCAGGCGCCCCGGCTCGCGCACATTCTTGCCTTCGCGGCCCACGAGCGCGTCGCCCAAATCTGCGCGGGCGCGTTCGACGAACGTCATCAATTTTTTGACGACGTCAGGGTTCTCGCCGGCGACGTTCGTCGTCTCTCCGACGTCCTTTTCAAGATCGAAGAGCGCAAGCTCCTGTTCCCGTCTTGCGTAACGTCCCGGCTTGCCGTCGCCGCCGGCTTGTTCGAGATGTTGATAAGGATGCGGTAAATGGAGCTTCCATTTATCGCTGCGAACCGCGTGCAATTCCTTGCCCCAGTAAAAATAAAGCGCGTCGTGCGGACTTTGCGCATTGCGCCGGTTTGCAAGCAGCGGCCAGATGTCGAGGCCGTCAATGATACGGTCTTTTGCCGTTTCGGCCCCGGCGAGCCTCGCAATCGTCGGCAGCAGATCAATTGTCATCGCCGCCTGGCGAATGACCGCTCCCGCCGGAATCTTGCCAGGCCAACGAGCCACAAATGGCGTGCGCACTCCACCCTCGAAAGTGGTTCCCTTGCCTTCGCGCAGCCCCAGGGCCTTCCCGGCGTGATTGCCGTAGCTCAGCCACGGGCCGTTGTCCGACGTGAAGATCACCAGAGTGTCCTGATCCAGCTTCAGCCGCTTCAACGCGTCGAGGACCTGGCCGACAGACCAATCGACCTCCTCGATCACGTCGCCGTACGGCCCCCGTTGCGTCTTGCCTTTGAATTTCTCCGAAACGAACAGCGGAACATGCGGCATCGAATGCGGTAGATAGAGAAAGAATGGCTTGTCCCTGTTCTTCTCGATGAATTTGACGGCGCGTTCGGCGTACCACGTCGTCAATTGCGTTTGATCGGGCGCCAATTGCGCGACATTTTCGTTTTCAATCAGCGGCAGGTCGGGGTAAAAGCCTTTCGGCGCCGAAGGATTGTTCGGCCACATATCGTTCGAGTACGGCAGGCCAAAATATTCGTCGAAGCCGTGACGTGTGGGGAGAAATTGCGCGTGATGTCCGAGATGCCATTTGCCGAAGACCGCCGTGGCGTATCCGCGCGTTTTTAAAACCTCGGCGATCGTCATCTCAGCGTCGTTGACGCCGTGTTCCGCGCGGTGATTGAGCGCGCCCTGAATGCCAACGCGGTTCGGATAGCTCCCGGTCAACAGGGCCGCGCGCGATGCCGAGCAGACCGCCTGCGCGACATAAAAATCGGTCAGCCGCGCGCCCTCCCTCGCCATTCGGTCGAGATTGGGGGTTTTGTAACCGGCTGCCCCGAAGCTGCCAATGTCGGAGTAGCCAAGGTCATCGGCGAAGATGATCACGAAGTTGGGCGGGCGTCCGGCGCCATCGCGCCTTTGAGCCAAGCCGATGACAGTGGCGCAGGCGGTTACAAAACCCAATAACAATGCAATTGCAATCGCAGTTATGAATTTCTTCCTGTTCATAGCGAAACTCATCTTCCGGGATTGCCGAAGCGCGGATTCTGCTTTCTCATATGGGTTATTACCTGATCGTGAACGGCTCCATAAGCTCGGCGCGGCTGCCGTCGGGGTCGAACAGGTTCAATTGCCATCGGCGATTGCGTCCGACCTGTGGCGACCTGACGCTCGCCGGATCGCCAGAGCGTTCGCGCGCCGTTTCCAACGCCTTTTGAATATCAGGCACGAGCAACGCCACGTGATGCAATGTGCCCAGTTGCTGACGCGTGGCAGCCGCAGTGATGAGCATGTATTCGAGGTAATCGGTCCCCTCGGAGACTTTCATGTTGATCCAGTTGAGCGACGCTTCGTCTCGCCCGCCACGCCAGATTTCGGAAAAGCCCAGGATGTCTTTGTAAAACTTATCCGCCGCCGCCTGATCGGCCACTGTGACGCCGACGTGCAGGATGCGATCCGAAATTCTTCGTGACGAAACGTAGCGGCCTTTGGCTTTGCGATGCAGCGAGCCCTCGCGGTATTGCACAAACTCGACGCGATGGCCGTCGGGATCGGCGATCGTGAAATTGAAATTGCCGTCGCGTCCTTGATTTACCTTCTCGGGCGCCTTTAAGCCCTTCGAGAGCAGATAAACGCGCAGCGCTTCGAGGTCGGTCGTTTCAAACGCGATGTGTAGAAGGCGATCATCTTTGTCCGGCGGCAGGCCGGGAAAGATTTCGACGTACTGCCGCTCGTTCACTTTGAAATAGGTAAGCGCCAGCGATCCGTCCTGGTTGCGAATCTGGAACGGCTCTTCGTAACCCAGCAGTTCGCCGTAAAATTCGCGAGCCTTCGCAAGATCGCTGACCTGAAACGCGATGTGCGCAATGCCGGTGATCATCGGGCGCTTTGGCGCAGAAGATTGTTCCTGCGCGCCTATGCTCACGACGCCGCACACAACCATCAACGTCAGGATGTATGCCAATCGCGTTCTCATGTCTCCTCAACTGTAAGCTCTTTCACGACCTCAGCGCAGCCTTTCTCAGTGACATAACGAATCTTCCGAAGAATCATCGGGGGCGAAGGCCGCGACGATTGATCGCGGCCAAACACGCGGAATGCGCGCGGGTGATGGAACTCGGTTTTAATGAGATATTTAGAATGCTTCAGATCGAAAAAGCGGGGCGATTATGCACTGCGCCGCGGGCGAGCGTCTATAGCTATCGGATCTATCGACAAAATAGTCTGGAAATAATGTGCGGCTTTTTCGCGTTAATATGTAGGGCCTTGCTGTTCCAATGCCGCGCATTCTGATTTAGACTCCTGTCGCCTGCCAGTATTCAATGATTGCCCCGATTTATCCACTTTTCCGAGAGGCTTGATGAGACATCGTTTTTCGCTTTTGGCGTTCGCTATCGCTTTATCGCTTACCGACACACTCCCCACTTACGGATTCAAAATTTCGACGCCCCAGCCGAAACCTGGGCGCAAATACACCACAATCGAGCGGCTGCAACCGGAGCGGTTGCGGGCCGTGAGCGAAGACCGGTCGCGCTACCAGAAATCGCGCCACATGGTCTCGATTAAAACGGGCTACGATGATTTCCGCGGCGTCCTGCACGCGCACGCCGAAGACTCGACTCACACCGGCGGGACGCGGGCCGAACTGCTCGCGGCGGCGAAATCGACCGGCGTGCAGATCGTGATGCTGACCGATCACGTCCGCCCACCGCGCGATTTCGTCAACGCCGCTTCGCGCGGGATGAAGGAAGGCGTGCTCTTCCTCCCCGGCGCCGAGAGCGAGGGCTTCCTGGTCTTCCCGCAGCGTTCGTTCATTAAGGCATACATCGACAAAACCTTCAGTACACGCGAAGAGTACCTCAAGCTGGCGAAATCCGCCGACGGCATTGTCTTCCTGTCGCATGTCGAGGAGCAACTCGACTCGATGGTGGGCGAACTCGACGGCCTGGAGATTTACAACCACCACGCCGATTTTTCGGACGAGGACGTGTTCGTGAAGTGGCTGCGCGCTTCGTTCATCGACCCTGACCGCTTGAGACAGGTCGAACGGGTGTTGGCCGAATACCCGATGGAGTTCTTCGGCGCCTCACAGGATTATCCGGAACTGGTCATCGCAAAGTGGGATCGCGACCTGACCCTGCAGAGGTCGACCGGAGTGTCGGCAAACGACTGCCACCACAACCAGGTCTTCACCATCAAAGCCGCCCCGCCCGACGCGGTCCTGATCGAAGCCGTCGGTGAGTCGCCGCGCAAGATCACGACCAAACAGGCGCCACGCGTCGCCGAAATGTTGAAGGACAGAAGATCCGGCGAGGTGATCGCGAAGCTGGACTTCGATCCTTACGAGCGGAGCTTGCGCTACGTCACGACACACTTCCTGATGCGCAATTTGAATGAGAGTTCCGTGCGGCAAGCGCTGCGCCAATCGCACACCTACGTCGCTCATGACTGGCTCTGCGATCCGACCGGGTTCGCATTCATCGCCGAGGCTAACGGCAAGCGGGTCGGCGTGATGGGCGACGAGGTGAAGATTGCTAAAGGAATGAAGCTGCGTCTGGAAGCGCCCGTGGCGGGTTTGATCAAACTATTTCTCAACGGCAGCTTGATTCATGAAGGCAGATCCAACGGGCTAAGTTACGCGATTGACGAGCCGGGAGCCTACCGCGCCGAGGTCTGGTTGGAAGTGGGCGGCGAGATGCGCCCATGGATTTACTCGAACGCGATCCGGATCACTAAATGAAAAAGACAGGATTTACGGGATTATTCAAGATCGTTTCTCATCTTCAGCGGAGTCGTTCTATGTTGGGCGATTTGTTTAATCGCCCTGTTTGCGGCTTTGTCCAATCAGGAAAGATGCGCGAGCAACTCGGCCTACAGTCCCCGTACACGCAATCGCAAACTGATCTATATGTTGGGGGCGCCAAAATATGGATTGAGGCGACGAGTCAGTAGCGAGAGCGGTAGCGAGCGACCTATGGCGAAGGCTCCGCTCGTTACCGCTCTCGCTACTGATCCGGTCGGCGCCTTGCGAAATCCAGATCTTGATGTACCGGGCAGATAGATCCCGATAGATGTGATTGCCCTATTGTGTGTTCAGTACCTGCGTCTTGGCGGATTGCGCGGCGCCCGAGCCGTTTCCCATCTTATTGATCAACCGGTTGGGCAGAATGCCCAGGTAGAACGTGCCGAACAAGGTCACGATCAGCGCGATCGCCACCCCCAGGCTCACCCTCGGCCTGACGAACCCCGGGGCCAGCGGGCGGAAGAACATCACGACAATAGGGTAGAGGTAATAATAGATAGAGATTATGCTGTTGACGACCGCAACGACCACCAGCCAGCGCAGGTTGTACGGCGCGTCCCAGGCGGTCTTGAAGACGAAGAACTTGCTCATGAAACCGGCGGTCGGCGGAATGCCGGCGAGGCTGAGCATGAAGATCGAAAGCGAAAAGGTCAGGCCCGGCGCCTCGAATCCGATACCCGCGTAATCGGCGATTTCGGTCTTCCGGTCGCCTGCGCGCGCCAGCAGTTGAATGACCGCGAACGCGCCCAGGCTCATGACGCAATAAACGAGCATGTAGAAGGCCACTGACGCGTATTCACCGGTCACGAACCCGACCAGCGCGTATCCGGCGTGCGCGATGGACGAATAGGCCAGCATCCGTTTGATGTTCTTTTGGGAAATGGCGATGACGTTGCCGACGGTCATCGTTATGGCGGCGATTACGGCCAGCGCGGTCAGCCACGTGACGTGCAGATCGTGGCTGAGTCCTGGCGAGTTCCCGGCGAAACCGGCGGCGAAGACGCGCAGAAATGCCGCGAAGACCGCGGCTTTCGGCCCCGTGCTCATAAACCCTGTGACGATCGTCGGCGCGCCCTCGTAAACGTCCGGCGTCCACAGGTGGAACGGCGCGCTGGCGATCTTGAATCCGAACCCGACCAGCATCATCGCGGCGCCGACCAGCAGCAGCTCGGGATAATTGATCTGACCGCCATTGACCGTCGCGCCGATCTTCGCGATGTTGGTCGTGCCCGTCGCGCCGTAAACTAGAGCCATCCCGTAAAGCAGGAACGCCGTCGCGAACGACCCGAGCAGGAAGTATTTGAGCGACGATTCGTTCGCCCGCGCGTCGTAGCGCCGGTAACCGGCCATCACGTAGGTCGTGATCGAGGCGATCTCCAACCCCAGAAAGACCATCACCAGGTCGCCCGCCGAGGCCAGCATCAGCATCCCCGCCGTACCGAACAGCAGTAGAGTGAAGAATTCGCCCGGCGGCAGCCCCTCGTCGCGCACGAACTGAGAAGCCAGCAGCGTGGCGATGATCGCCACGATCAGAATCGTCACCGAAAAGAATATCCGAATCGGATCGGTCACGATCATACCGCGGAAATAACTCCCCCCCGCGTCCAGCATGAAAACAGAAAGGAGGGCGAGGACGAGGCCGATCAACGCGACCGCCGCGTTCAACTTTCGCTCGCCTTTCTTCTGCAAAGCGTCAACGAGCATCAACAACACGCCCGTCAGGGACGTAATGATTTCGGGGGCGATCGCCCAATAGTTCAGGTTGAGGTTTTCAAGTTGCATTGTTCGTTATCACGACTCCCCGCCTCACCGGGCGGGGAAACAAATCAATTTATACATAGCCTGCGCGCCAAAGGCTGTCGCCTACCTCACGCTACCGACCGACTTTTCGCCCGCGCCGACAACGCTCTGCCTGACGTCACTGACCGACTTCTCGCTCACGCGCAAAAAGAGCATCGGCGCGACGCCCATCACAATCGCCATCGCGACGAGCGGGACGAGCGCCCACTTCTCGCGGGCGTTCAGGTCTTCAAGCTCGGCGTTCTCTCTCATCTTCACTTCGCCGAAGATCACGCGCTGCAGCATCCAGAGCAAATAGACCGCTGACAGAATCACGCCCGTCGCGCCGAGCACGGCGAACAGTTTCGCGTGCGCGACCGGCGAAGCGAACGCGCCGAGCAGGATCAGGAACTCGCCGATGAAGCCGTTGAGCAGCGGCAATCCGAGCGACGAGAGCGCGACGATCAGGAACATCGTCGAATATTGCGGCATCGGCGTGGCGATCCCGCCGTATTCAGCGATCATCCGCGTGTGGCGGCGTTCGTAAACGATCCCGACGCAAAGGAAGAGAGCGCCGGTCGAGACGCCGTGGGCCAGCATCTGGTAGAGCGCCCCCTGCATCGCCAGGTCGGTGAAGGAGAAGATGCCGAGCACGACGAAGCCGAGGTGGCTGACCGACGAATACGCCACGAGTTTCTTCATGTCGGGCTGCACCATCGCCACCAGCGCGCCGTAAATGATACCCACCACGGCCAGCGCCATCACGTAAGGCGCGGCCTTCTGCGAAATGTCGGGGAAGAAAGGCAGGTTGAATCGCATCAGGCCGTAAGTCCCCATCTTCAGCAGGACGCCCGCCAGGATGATAGAGCCTGCGGTCGGCGCCTCGACGTGCGCGTCGGGCAGCCACGTGTGGAACGGGAAGAGCGGGACTTTGATGAAGAACGCCAGCGCGAACGCCAGCCACAGCCACAACTCTACATTGCCCGGGATCATGGGTTTGCCTATAGCTTTGGCCGCCGAAATGTTGCGGGTAATATCGACGATATCGAACGAATAGCTTCCGGCATATTTGGCGTTGTAGAAATAGACCGCGATCAAGGCGACCAGCATCAACAGGCTTCCGACCACCGTGTAAATGAAGAATTTGATCGCCGCGTAGACCCGACGCTCGCCGCCCCAGACGCCGATCAGGAAATACATCGGGATCAGCGTGATCTCGAAGAAGAGGTAGAAGAGCAGGAGGTCCCACGAGACGAATACGCCGATCATTCCCGCTTCGAGAATGAGCATAAATAGCATGTACTCGCGCACGCGCTTGGTGACGCCCCAGCTCGCCAGTATCGAGACCGGCATGAGAAAGGTCGTCAGGAGCACTAGCCAGACACTGACGCCGTCAACGCCCACGTAATAGTTCGCGCCGAGCGAGCCGATCCACGGGACTTTCTGCCACAATTGCGGCCCGACGCCGGAGATGTCGAATTTCGCGATGATGCGGAGCGAGACGAAGAACGTGACGGCAGTGACGATCAGCGCGACCCAGCGATACCGATTGTCCAGTCTCTCCCGATCGGCGTTGCGCGAGGCCAGGGCGCCCGAGAGCAGCAAGACAACTGCGCCGGCTAGCGGCAGGAATGTTGTGATCGTTATCAGGTTCATATGTTGATGTGAATGCCGAAGATCGAGACGATGAAGTATCCGATGACGATGATCGCGCCGAGTAGAATCACCGCAGCGTAATTGCGCGCGAACCCGGTCTGTGTGTACCGCAGCGCGCCGGCAAGGGCCGCGAACAGGCGCGCGACCCCGTTGACTATTCCGTCAATGATCTTCACGTCCACGACCTTCCATAACCCGTCGCGCGAGAGACTCTCGACTGGCCCGACGACCGTCGCGTCGTAAAATTCGTCGACGCGGTATTTGTCCTCGAGAAGTTTCGGCGCGCGCCAGAGTGGATTCCGACTGAAGAATCTCAAGCCGAACCCCAATCCGAGCAGCGCCAGGGCCGACGAGATGGCCGTGAACAGGCGCTCGGTCTCGATATCATGGCCGCCTTCGTGCGCGGTTTGAGCCGTTGCCCCCGCCGTTGCCCCCGCTCCGTGCGATTCGGGCGCGGGAGTCGCGCCGTGAGGTTCGGATTGCGCCATTACGGCGGCCGGCGGCGCGGCGGCGTGAGTCGCGGTCGCGGGTTCCAATTGGGCGACAGATTCTTTGAGGAAGTCCTCGAAATAATTCGGCCGGCCCATCGACAACGCCGCCGGAACTCCGACGTACCCGCCGAATATTGACAATATCGCCAGAATTATCAGCGGAACGGTCATCAGCCATCCCGATTCGTGCGGCCTGCCGTGATGTCCGTGAGCGTCTCCGTGTCCGCCGCTTGCGTGACCGGCGTCGGCGTGATGGCCGTCACGCGCCTCAGTGAAACGCTCGCGACCCCAGAAGGTCATGACCATCAACCGTGTCATATAGACCGCGGTGACGACGGCGGTGATCGCAGCCACGACCCACAGCGCCTTCCCCCAGTTGTGCGGCAGAGATTCCGTAGACCACGTACGCCACAGGATTTCGTCTTTGCTGAAGAAGCCCGACAGCAGCGGGAACCCGCTGATCGCCAGCCACCCGACGAACATAGTCGTAAACGTGATCGGCATGTACTTCTTCAACCCGCCCATCCGGCGCATGTCCTGTTCGTTGTTCATACCATGGATGACCGAGCCGGAGCCGAGGAAGAGCAGGGCTTTGAAGAACGCGTGCGTCATCACGTGGAAGATGCCCGCGACGAAAGCGCCGACGCCGCAGGCCAGGAACATATAACCGAGTTGCGAGACGGTCGAATAGGCAAGAACTTTCTTGATGTCGTTCTGCGCGATGCCGATAGTCGCGGCGAATATCGCGGTCGCCGCGCCGATCACCGCCACAACGGCCATCGCGGTCGGCGCTTTGACATAGATGGGGCTGCAGCGCGCGACCAGATAAACGCCCGCCGTGACCATCGTCGCCGCGTGGATCAGAGCCGAGACCGGCGTCGGACCGGCCATCGCGTCCGGCAGCCAGGTGAAGAGCGGAATCTGCGCCGATTTGCCCGCCGCGCCAACGAAGAAAAGCAGCGCGATCGCCGTAAACGTCCCGGCGGCCACCGCGGGCGACGACGCGGCCGGCGCGAGGAAGCTTTGAACCTCCTGCCCGTTGATGGTCTTCGCGACGAAACTGATCGTGCCGAAAGTGGTGAAGACCAGGAACGTGGCGATCATAAAGCCGAAATCGCCGATGCGGTTCATGACGAACGCCTTCTTCGCTGCGGAGCCGGCCACATCCCACTTGATGTAATAGCCGATCAGCAGGTACGAACACAGTCCCACGCCTTCCCATCCGACGAACAGCAGCAAGAGGTTGTCGGCCAACACCAGCGTCAACATCATGAACATGAACAGGTTCAGATAGCAGAAGAACCTGTAATAGCCCGGATCGCCATGCATATAGCCTGCCGCGTAGATGTGAATCAGCAGTCCGACGCCGGTGATGAAGAGGATATAAACGCCAGAGAGCGGATCGAGCAGGTAGGCGAAATCGGCCTGAAATGAGCCGACCTTGAGCCATTTGAAGAAATGTTCGGTGTAAATTCTCTGACCTTCAGGCAAGGGTAGCAGCTTGATTAAGAAGACCCTGACCGCCAGCGCGGCCGAAACTCCGACCGAGGCGCAGGCGATGAACCCGACCAACTTCTCGGTCGCCCTCTGGCCTAAGCGAGCCAGGAACAGCCTGCCGAACAACCCGTTGATGATCGCGCCGATCATCGGCGCGAAGACAATCCATTTAAGCATAGTGGTTGGTGGTTAGTGGTTGGCGCATCGCGGTCGGCCTTTAACCGGCCACCAGGCGCCGACCACCCTTTTACAGTTTGAGCAAATCCGCTTCGTCCACGTTTAGCGTCTCGCGGCTGCGGAAGAGCGCGATGATGATCGCCAACCCGACGGCGGCCTCAGCTGCGGCGACGGCCATCACGATGAAGACGAACAACTGGCCGCTCCTGTCGGCGTGCAACCGCGAAAACGCGATCAGTGAAATGTTGACCGCGTTGAGCATCAACTCGACGCACATAAACAGCGATATGACGTTGCGCTGAATGAGCACGCCGATGACGCCGATGGTGAACAACACGGCGCTAAGCGCCAGATACCAGGAAAGCGGAACCATGTTTGAATCTTCGCCGCGCCCTGGGAGCGCGCGCTCCCAGGATCAAACGGCGACCTCCTCTTCGTATTTTTGTTCTTCCTCTTGCTGCGCGATCAGCGCCTTCTCGATGCGTTCGACGTCTTCCTTCTTTTCGCGGCGCGCGAGCAGCATCGAGCCGACGATCGCCATCAGGATCAATATCGACGCTGCCTCGAACGGGATCAGGTAGTCGGTGAACATCCCGAAGGCGATGTTTTCAACCGTGCCCAGAACCTCCTGCGGATTGGCGGCGCCGTTCGCGCTCGGCAAGGGCTGCGGCGTCAGGTTCACGTACCGGACGACCGCCATGACTTCGGCCAGCAGCGCCAGGAAGAGCGGCGCGGCCAGCCATTTCAGATATTTCTGCTTGTCCATCCTGGTCTCTTCGGCGCGCACGTTCAGGAGCATGATCACGAAGACGAACAGCACCATGATCGCGCCCGCGTATACGATTATCTGCATCGCCGCGATGAATTGCGCGCTGAGCGTCAGGAAGAGCGCCGCCAGGCTGCCCAGAACGACGATCAATCCGATCGCGCTATAGATCGGGTTGCGCTGCAGGATCACGTTGAAGGCGGCCACCACGGCCAGCGCGGCGAGACCTAGAAAAAGTATGTGGGAAAATTCCATAACAGACTCACAAGAACAAGACTCCGATGGCCGAAGCCAGGACGACGTTGAAGAGCGCCGCCGGCAACAGAACCTTCCACCCGAAATCCATCAACTGGTCGTAGCGAAAACGCGGCAGCGTCCCCCGCAACCAGATGTAGAGGAATAGGAAGAAGAATACTTTCGCCAGAAACCAGACGGGGCCCAGCCACTTGTACGTTTCAACGCCCGGCCCGTTCCACCCGCCTAAGAACAGCGTCGTCGCCAGCACCGAAACGGTCATCATGTTGACGTACTCGGCCATGAAGAAGAGCGCGAATTTGAGCGAGCTGTATTCGGTATGGAACCCGGCGACCAGCTCGGTCTCGGCCTCGGGCAGATCGAAGGGCACGCGGTTGGTCTCGGCGATGGCGCTGATCATGTAAATGGAAAAGGCGATTATGCATGGCAGGAACATCGGCCATTGGAAGATGTTCCATTTAAACCCATACCAGCCCTGCTGCTGCTCGACTATTTTGGCCAGATCGAGCGTACCGGCCTGAATCAGCACAGCAATGACCGAAAGCGAAAGCGCCAGCTCGTAACTGATCATCTGCGCCGACGAGCGCAATCCGCCGAGCAGGCTGTATTTCGAATTCGACGCCCAGCCGCCGACCACGATGCCGTATATGCCGAGGCTGGTCATCGCGAAGACGTAGAGCAGCCCGACGTTCATGTTCGTGACATACAGGTTGATCTTGCTCAGATCAATGTTCCAGCTCATCCCGAAGCTGGCGCCCAGGTTGTTAAGGGTGTGGCTGATGTCGGCGCCGAAAGGCAGCGGAACGTCTCCAGGCCCGAACGGATATACGATCAGAACCATCATCGCCGGAATCAGCACGATAATCGGCGCCAGGACGTAAAGCCATTTATTGACCGCCAGCGGGATGATGTCTTCTTTGAAGATGAACTTGAGCAGGTCGGCGAAGGGCTGCAACAGTCCTTGCCAGCCGACGCGATTCGGCCCCAGGCGGTTCTGGATGACGGCCAGCACGCGCCGTTCGGCGTAAACCGTGTAGGCGACCACGAGCATGATGAAGATCCAGAAGACGGCTATCTTCACCAGCGCGCCGATGACGTATTGAAAATCAATCGAGTTGAGTAGTGATGACATATGCTCTTTTGTTCGTAGTCCCGCCTTCAGGCGGAACGGTTTCCGTGATTCGAAGATTCCGCCTGAAGGCGGGACTACGAACTTTAGGCCGGGAATATCAGGGGCTCTGCGACTTCTCCCTCCCGCCGCGCCACGGGCGAAATCATCTCGGAGAAGCGCGTGATCAACGGATAGCGCTTATGCAAAAGCGATCCGGCCTTCGCCGTCATCTCCGACATGTCAACCGGGACGTTGCGATTCACGCGCGCCACTTCGCCAGCCAGACGTTCCATCAATTCGGCGCGGTTGATCTTGCTCAAATCGGCTTGCGCTCGTTTGATCGGCGTCGCGCCTTCGTTGGCCAGGAAGTTGTGAGACAACCCGGCGTAACCTTCAACCTTCTCGGCGATGTCCTTGAAGACGTTCTTGAGTTGCCCCTGATAGCCCAAATCGACGCCCATCTGCCTGGCGATCTGATTCGTGACCATCCAATCGGGGCGCGCCTGGCCGACAGGCGGGATCGTGCGGCGCACGAATTGAACCTGAGACCCGTTGTTGACCTGCGTGCCCTGAGCTTCGGCGAAGCTCGTCACTGGCAGAACGACGTCGGCCATCCGCGCGGTCTCGGTCAGGAACATCTCCTGCACGACCAGAAAATCCAGCTTTTCGAGCTGCGCCCTGACGGTCGCCGCGTCGCCGTTGGCCTTCGAAACCACGTCTTCGCCCGCGATTACCAGGGCCTTGACGCCTCCGCCCGCGTTTTTGAGCGTCGCGCGCGCTGACATCCCGCCGGTATGCTCGGCGCACATTCCCATCTGCCACGCGCCCATCGAATTCGAATATCGGACGAGTGGGACGAAAGAGAATTTTGTCTCTGAGCGCGCCGGGGGCCGGCCGATTTCGAGCGTCGGACGTTCGACGATGTAGGTGTACGGGTTCTCGTTGATTGAAGGCTTCGGCGGCGAATTGGACGAACGCACCTGGCGCTGCAGCGCGTCAACATACTTCTTCCTGGCTTCCGCCGCCGCTTCGGCGCTCAGGCCGGCGAGGGCGAGTTCAACGAGCGGCAGCGCCTCCAGAGCCGCGCCTCGCAACTCGTCGCCGAAAATCACGACCACCTTCTCGCTTTCGATCAGGATCTTGCGAATCGCCTTGATCGAATCCGCGCCGACGCCCATCGCGCCGGCCGCTTCGGCGACCTTCGATTCGTCGAGCAATCCGTAAACGAGCGCGCCTTCACTGCCCTCGCGCGCGCGGACCGACAATTCGGCCTGACGCTCCAGCCGCGACGGAATCGAATTGACGACGATCAATCGCGCCGCGCTTTGGCGCACGGCCCAGCGGATCGAGAACGCGGTCAGCGGATTCTCTTCGTTGGGGTCCGAGCCGACGAGCAGGATCGCGTCGGCGTTCTGAATGTGCGACTGCGTGGCGATCGTGGGCTGGCCGTGTTTGAAGAACGCCGCGAAATCGATCTCGTCGTCGTCGCTGTAGAAGCCGGCGTGTTTGGTCTCCAGAACCTCGGCGGCGAACCGCCGGAGTGTGAACTGGTCTTCGTTGAGCAACCGCGCCGCGCTGATCACGCCTATCGAATCGCCGCCGCTCTGCGCTTTTATTTCGCCGAGCCGGTTCGCGACGTAATTCAACGCCTCATCCCAGGTAGCCGGGATCAGATGTTCGCCGCGACGAATCATTGGGCGGTCTACTCGCTCGTCGCTGTGAACGAAATCAACCGTGTAGCGACCGAGCGCGCAGAGGAAATCATGGTTGACGCCACCCGCCGTGCGCCCGCGCCCGTCGCGGGCAACAGAGCGGATCAGCTTCTCGCTGCGCGTCCCGGCCAGGATCGAACATCCGTCAGAGCAGAAGTTGCAAACCGTCGGCGTCTGCTTCAAATCCCAGGGTCGCGCGATGTATTTGTAAGGCGTATGCAGCAGTGTCCCGGTCGGACAAACGTCGACGCAGTTGCCGCAGTCGGAGCATTCAACCCAGCCGCTGAAAGAACTGATCAGAGTGGCCGAGCCGCGATTGATCGCGGTGATCGCGAATTCGTCCATCCATTCTTCGCAGACGCGCGTGCAGCGTTTGCAGACTACGCAGCGCTGCGGGTCGTTGTAAATGAAGGGCGAGATCTGGCGCTCCAGGAAATTCTCCTTGTCGCTGTATTGGGAGCGTGTGCGGTCTTCGCCGAAGCCGTAGGTCTGATCCTGCAATTCGCACTCGCCCGCCCGGTCGCATACCGGGCAATCCACCGGATGGTTCGAAAGCAGGAATTCGATCATCGCCGCGCGCGTCTCTTCAACCTCTTTCGACTCGGTGGTCACGACCATCCCGTCGCTGACCGGCGTCGTGCATGCGGTCTGGAGCTTCGGAATCTTCGGATTGTCCACGCGCACTACGCACATCCGGCACGAAGCCTGCGGCGTCAACCCGCGATGATGACAGAAGCGCGGCAGATAGACGCCGTTCATCTCGCACGCCTCGATCAGCAGCTCGCCTTTCGGCGCGGCCACTTCCTGTCCGTTAATTGTTAGCTTGACTGTTTCCATAAATCAGTTTCGAACTTGTTCCGCCGGTGTATCGTCCGGCAGCGTGTCAGGAACCTGCGAATCGCATCGCGCAATCGAGAACACTATTAATAAGCCGATCAGCAATAGTATCGCCGCCCCACACCCGCAGCCGAGGTCTTCAGGGCCGTTTTTAGATTGTGGCGATTCAATCTCGAACTTCCAATTGGCGCGCTTCTCGCCTTTCTTATAAGTGGCGGTGACAACCGCGTTACATCCAGGGCAAGGCGCCATCTGGCCGCCTTCCTTTTCCAGGTAACCCAAGTCAATGGGCTCCTCGCAGTGAGGGCAGAGAAACTTCATTCGCGGTTATGGCTGACCAAAACACTAATCCGAGCCTGCGTTGTCTCGGACGCCGGCAACAGATGATTTCTGGCCCTCTCTCTCCCGCGAAATCTCTACCGTTGTAAAATTGTCACCTCGCCTTTGAGCCGTCTAAAAATTATGGACGGCTCTTTGACCTCACACCCTCTCGAACCCCTCCTAAGTAATTCCTACACAACCGTCTCCAAATTCACTTCGAACGGCAGTCAGTCGTCGATGCTCACGCATTTCCCATAGATCGAGTTGGCGGTAATCCAACCATTTATGCGCCCCTTATTGTTCCCGATCTGAAAACGCTGCCCTTGAATCGCTTTGACCAAGTGGAGATATTCGTGGCCTTTTACTTTGCAAAGCACAATGTCTCCTATTTCAATGTTTTTTTGGTCAATCGGTTCCACTGTACAAAGTTGCCCGGAGTCGATTTTGCCGGACATCGAATTACCGCGAGGCCGAAACGAAACCGTCTCGCCATTTTTCAACTTCGCGATGTAATGCGACGCCCATCCCATCCGATTCAATCTGCAGCCTTCTGGAGCTGCACAATATTGTGTTTGATCCTGCGCTCGAAGTCCTCACGGAACTTGTTGATCGCCGACTGCACGGGCATCGCCGCCGCGTCGCCGAGAGCGCAGAAACTCTTGCCCAGAATCTTGTCGGCCATGTCGTAAAGCAGTTCGACGTCGCCCGGTCGGCCTTCGTAACGATGCATCCGGTCGAAGACCTTGTAGAGCCAGCGCGTGCCTTCGCGGCATGGCGTACACCACCCGCATGATTCGTGCTTGTAAAAATGGGTGATGTTGCGCGTCGTTTCGAAGATGTCGGTGGTCTCGTCCATGACGATCACGCCGCCGGAGCCGAGCATCGATCCGGCCGCGGCGACCGATTCGTAATCGAGCGTCACCTTTTCACACTCTTCGGCGG
>DATCXQ010000201.1:0-10330 GCA_036565725.1 Blastocatellia bacterium | reverse complement strand
GACGGTTGATTTTGCAGATCGGTGTCAACCGTCGCTGCTGCGACTAAAACCACTAAGCCTCTGCTCCCCCGGCTTTGATGGTCTTTGAAAATTAAGCTCAACCAAGTAGGGGCAGACCTGTGTGTCTGCCCCGGCGGGGGGCGAACCTCAGCGCCGGGGCAGACACATAGGTCTGCCCCTACGTTGATTTACGTGGTTGCATTTAATTTTCAAATGCCAAAAAAGCCGGGCTAGGATCAACCGTCGCTGCCGCGACGAAGAGGTGTTGTTGCATTTATTTTTCAAAGACAATAAGTCTGTCCCACTCTAGAAGCCGCGCGTCAGCGATAAGTACACCAGATTGGTCTCGTTGCTGTGTCCAAGCTCTATGCGGACGGCGAAGGCCCTGTTGTGGCGGTAGGTTAAGCCTCCACCGACGCCGAAGCGCCAGTTTTCCGAACGGAAATCGTCGTTCGCGAGAACGACCGGGTTAGTGTTCGAGCGATTATCGCCCCACACCTGCCCGCCGTCGCCGAAGGCATGGACGTCGAGACCTCTCGTGTTCTTGTCATTTATCTTCCATATGGTCTGGCGCAGCTCGGCCGAGAGAACGAGCGCGTTGTTGGCGCGGAAGCGAAAGGTGCGGAATCCGCGCAAAAACATTCGCCCGCCGATGAAGGATTGGTAGTAGAACGGAATTTGGCTGCCGCCCTTCGGGTCTTCCAACGAGGCGTAGGCGCGCGCCGCGAACGAAGTTTTGTTGCTGCCGAGCGGAATGTAAACGCGCCCGTCGAGTAGCGCCCAGAGCCAGCCGAAGTCGTTAAAGAAGGAGCCATTATCCAGCCCGTCATAGGATCCGAACCGCCCGAAGAAATAGAAGCCCTTGGTCAATCCACGCTCGTTATTGCGCCCGTCGATTTCGCCGAAGAGTCCGTAATAGAGAATTTCCGAGTTCATATTCAGTCCCGGCGCCCAGGCCGTGATCGGCGTGACCGTCGGGAAACCCGAAAAGAACGCGTTTATATTCGACACGTTCTCATTATTCCCGTTCTGGGCGCCGGCGTTGGCGAGGCCGGCGTATACGCCGGCTTTGAACCGTTTGGTGAAAAACCGCTCGAGCAGACCGTTGTAGCTCCGCTGTTCGAGTTGGAAGCTGGTTCTTTGTTCCTGCGGCGTGCGAGGGCCGATGCCGTAGAAGTTCCATTCCTTGGCCAGAAGGTAATTAAACCAGACGTTGGCGCGCGTCCGCTCGTCGCCGACGTGTGGGAAGTAGGCTTCGAGCTTGCCTCGCACATATCCCAGTGTGCTGGTCAGCGCCAGGGCGCGCAACTCGACCCAGGAAATTTTGTCGGCTGTCGTAAACTCGATGCCGACTGGCAGCCCCGACCCCTGATCAAGGCCGCCCACAACCGCGTTGATGTATTTAGGGCCGATCCTGATTGAGGCGTAGTTTTCGGGCCACCACGGCGCCAGGTATTCGCGCACTTTGACCCGGTCGCTGGGTCTTGCTGTGGGCGTCGGGCCTGTGGGTCCGGTAATTTGCGGCTCAGGCGTTGGCATCGGTATCAATGCGTAATCCTTTAATGCCCGCGACCAATTCGGAGAAATGAGGTTTGCGCTTTTATTGCTGGCGCTCGCATCAACCGCCACGTTTGATTCATCATTTGCAGCCTGGGCCTGGCAACGGATCGCCAGAGTTGCATTCAAGGTCAATCCAATAATGATAACAGCCAACATCCTCAATATTGGTTCGATCATTGAAGGCGCCTCCTCCATTTTCTAATAATCCTAATTGTGTCTATTGTTAGTCCAGGCGGGATTAAATCTACGCGGGAGAGAATGCGATGTGGGAGTAACCTGGATTTGAAACCGCTGGAAGTCTACTACCGCAATTTGAAGCTGTACACCCCCGTCCTGGATTTAGCCAAACGGAGCGATTGGTTGTATACTCTCGCAGCGGACTCCCGTGGCGGTCTAATCTAAGGCCCGCCAAGAAGCTTATTTGTATTTTGTACAGGGAGGTTTGGCTATATAATTTCTCCGTCAGTGCTAAAGAGAAATCAGGATGAGGCGATCAGATCAAATCTGGATGCGCTCCCAGACGCCTTGATTACGACGTAAGAATGCCCCAGCCAAACGTCGAAGGACGACAATGCAATTACCAAAGGCCCAATCATTTGGAGGTAAAAATAAAATGTGTAGATTTCTGCGAACGCGCATATTGTCGGCGGGGGCGGCTCTGCTTTTAACCGCGACGGCGACGGCTGACATATTCGGCCAGTCATCAGGCATGGCCGCCGAGGTTTCAAATTCCGCCTCCACCAAAAACATCGCCTCTTCAAATTCGACTTCGCGAAAAGCGGCGACGGTGAAGTCGCCGTCGACCGTGGGCAATTTTCCGGTCATCGTACCGTCAAAATTGAACGACGGCCCAAGAACGAATGAGGACACAAACAAGGCGACAGACAAGGCCGCTAACAAATCGGGCGCGAACGACAACGGCGCCGCCGGCGACAACGCGGCCCCGCCTTCGCCCGCGCCGCCCAGCCCACAAGGACAAGTTTCTGCGCTCTCCGGCCGGACGTTTTCGCGCGACCGCCTCGGGCCGCAGCAATACAGCGCCACGGCTATCAAAATCGTTGACCACGTCAACGCTCTGGTTGGCGGATTCGACCAGGGCGCGGGATTCGGCTTCGGCATGGAGTTCACAACCCTCAAAGGAGCGGATCTCAATGGCTTCGAATTCTATGCGCGGGCGCTGGGGTCTACACGCTTATACAGGGCCGGGGACGTCGGCGTGCGAGTCGGGACCAACAAAACGCAGGGAGAATTCTGGTTCAATTACACCCGCCGCACGCGCGACAATTTCTTCGATTTCGGCTCGCTCAGCTCCGACGACCCTGAAACGAACTTCTCGACAGAGCGGCGCAGCTATAACGGGCTGTTCACTCACAAATTCAAGTCGAGTTTGCAAGGCGGCCTCTACGGGTCGTTTTCCAGCACGGGGGCATTCCTCGGCGAGGACGAGAGGGATCCGCCGATCGACATGTTTTTTTCCGGCAACCCCGGCGTCACGCCGGCTACGAGTTTTCTGCCCGGGTTCCAACAAAACGCGAGGCTCGTCTCCTACGGGGCCTTCGCCGAAGTCGACCTGCGCAACAATGAACGCGGGTTGACCAAGGGCGGTTACTTCTACGGCCGCTTCGGTTCCGTAGATGCGGTGGATACCGACAACACCTTTTCGGACTTCGGATGGAACGAGACCGAGCTGGATGGGCGCGTGTATATCCCGGTCTTCAGCAACAAGACTTCGGTGGCCCTGCGAGGCTACGCGGTGCTGAGGGAGCCTAAAGGCGGCAGCCAGATCCCGTTTTATGAACAGGCGGTCTACGGAGGGCGCAGCATGGGTCGCGGGTTCACAAACGCCCGCTTCCGCGGCAATAACTCGGTCCTCTATTCAGGCGAGATCCGCCAAACCATCTGGTCGATGAATGACGAGAACACCAGAGGGTTGGACATCATCGTATTCGGCGATGTCGGCCAGGTCTGGGGCGACAACCGCTCGAACATCGATCCCACGGTCTTGCGCAACGACGATTTCGATTCGAGGAACTACCGCACCGGCGCCGGCGGTGGCATCCAATACCGGCTGAGCAAGAGCGTCGCTTTCCGCTTCGAGATCGGCGCCTCGAATGAAAGAACTCTGGGCTATATCGCGCTCAGACCGGGGTTCTAAGACCATATGCTATACGCCATACGCCATATTTCATATGACATATGAAATATGGCGTATGGCGCATTTGCCCCGAAGCCTCTCCACAAAGCTGCAGATCGTCTTCCCAGCCTTCTCTTCGTGAACCACGCACAAACCCGAAACCGGCGGGCGTATTTGGCGTCTTTTCCCGCAGGAGCTTTCATGTCGTCGATGATGACGTCCTGAAAGAACAATGAAGATCGCCACTGGGTACGCATCGCAACGCCAAGGAACAATGAAAAGCGAGGCGCAAGAGTAGGGCAATCCGGCAGATTGCCTTAACTCCTTCGATGCGGTCTTTCGGGAAATCAGGCAAACTGCCAGTTTGCCCTACCCTTTCTGAGGAACACACATGCTAAGAAAGATTCTCTGGACTCTATTACTGGTTGTAGCGGGACTGGCCAGCGCCATTCAAATCACTTCCGGGCAGGGGCGCGGCCCAGCGAATCCGGAACAGATCGCCAACCGACACGCGATCGAGAAAGAGTTACAGGCTGTCGCGATCGTCGAGCGCAAGCTCATGGTCCCGATGCGCGACGGCAAGCGCATGGCCACCGACGTCTATCGCCCGAAAGACGCGTCGAAGAAATACCCCACGGTCTTCGTCCGGACTCCGTATAACTTCAATTTCTGGGACGTCCGCAACGGCGCGCCGCGCGACATGAGCAACGAGCTTGAGGCGGTCAAGCGCGGCTACGCCTTCGTCCAGATGAACGAGCGCGGTCACTTTTTCTCCGAGGGGAATTACGACATTCTGGGCGCGCCACTCAGCGACGGCGACGACGCCTTCACTTGGATAGCCAAACAGCCCTGGTCGAACGGCAAGGTCGGTACGATCGGCTGCTCTTCAACCGCCGAATGGCAATTGGCCGTCGCGGCGTTAGGAAATCCGGCCTACGCGGCGATGATCCCGCAGGGTTTCGGCGCAGGCGTTGGACGCGTAGGTCCCTATTACGAGCAGGGCAATTGGTATCGAGGCGGCGCATTCCAGATGCTGTTCGCCGCCTGGATTTACGGACAGCAGAACCAGGTCCGTCCGATGTTTCCGCCGAACACGTCGCAGGAGGATTTGATTCGCGCGTCGAGGATGTTCGATCTGGCGCCGCAGATGCCGCCGGTGGATTGGTCAAAGGCGCTGCGACATCTTCCGGCCATGGACATCATCAAGGCCGTGGGCGGGCCTCTCGGAATCTTCGCCGACCCTATGCCGGTTGACACTGGCGGCGCGATGATCCAAAGGGCGCCTAACGATCCGGCCTGGTACAAGGGCGGGCTGTGGCACGACAACATGAAGATCAATGTGCCCGGATTCTGGTTCATGTCGTGGTACGACGTGTCGGTTGGCCCGAATCTGGCCGCCTACAATCACGTGCGGAATACCGCCAGGCCCGAGATCGCCGACCAGCAATACGCCATAATCGCGCCGACCCTACACTGCGCCTACAAGCGCGCCACCGAGAACCTGACCGTCGGCGAGCGCAGCGTGGGCGACGCGCGGTTGAACTACGACGAGTTGACCTGGGCCTGGTTCGATCATTTCCTCAAGGGAGAGAAGAACGGCGTCCTCCAGACGATGCCGAAGGTGCGCTACTACACGATGGGGATCAACAAGTGGCAGTCGTCGGACACATGGCCTCCGCTGGGCGCGCAGGCGATGAGCCTCTTCCTGTCGAGCGGTGGGAAGGCGAATACTCTCAACGGCGACGGCGCGCTCACGAACGCGCCCCCGGCGACGGATAGCCCTGACAGATTCGAATATGACCCGATGAATCCGGCGCCGTCTCACGGCGGTAACGTCTGCTGCACCGGAAGGGCCGTGGATGGCGGCGCATTCGATCAGCGCAAGATCGAGGAACGGCCTGACATACTGGTATACAGCACCGAGCCGCTAAAGGAGGGCATCGAAGTCAGCGGCCCCATAGAGGTGACGCTCTACGTCTCATCCGACGCCAAGGACACAGACTTCACGGTCAAATTGATTGACGTATATCCGGACGGGCGCGCCTACAACCTGGACGAGACCATTCAACGGATGAGGTATCGGAACGGCTACGACAAACCACTGGTCTGGATGGAAGCCGGAAAGGTTTACAAGGCGCCGCTGCAGCCGATGACGACGAGCAATTATTTCGAGGCCGGCCACCGGATTCGCCTCGAAGTGTCTAGCAGCAACTTCCCGCGCTTCGACCGGAACCTGAACACGGGCGGTAAGAATTATGACGAGTCGCAGGGCGTCATCGCGCGCAACGCCGTCCACCACTCGAAGCAATACCCATCGGAAATTAAGATCACGGTCGTAAAGAAATAGTTCCTCTTGTAAATATTTGGAGGCGAAGGGCATGTGGTCCGGCTTTCAGGCTGCGGCAGTTCAGGGAACCGCAGTATGAAGGTCAGACCACATGCCCTTTCGACGATTAGACGCCACAACCCCGGAATATTTATCGGCAACCCATCTAATTACTGGACCCGCCAATCGATTCCTTTAAGTAAGCTATCTCACAAAGCCATTCAATAACTCGGATAAATCCAGGAAAATGAACCCACACTCCAATCTATCTACACCCGGGGAAACTAAGTTGTATATTTTCAACGCTCAGCCAGTCGAAACAAATAAGGCATAAGGCTTGCTGTTTTCATAGATTCCTTCTGCTTACAATTATTCTGGCTTACTTTCCACATATTTTGAAGATGAATTAGCATGAAGTAGGTGATCTGTGTTTTGAGAAAAAGTCGGAACTTTGGAAGGAAGTTCAGCCTCCTGGTAACCCCACGCGCTCAGCCTATTGCAAGCGCAGGCATCAGGAGATCACCAACAATTCTGATCGGAGGTAAAATGAGAAAAAGCAATTTAGCCCTTTCGCTGTTTGCTGTAATGCTGACGGTTCTTCTTCTCCCAGCCCTGGCCCACGCGCAATTGACGCGCGGCGCCATTTCGGGAACGATCCGCGACACAACCGGAGCGGTGATCGCTGATGCCAACATCACGGCCACCAATGTCGCGACGAATCAGGCCCGCACGACCACCACCAATGGCGAAGGGTTCTACCGGTTCGCGGCGATCGAGCCTGGCACTTACAAGATCGCGATCCGGAAGACCGGGTTCGCCGGCGCGGAGGCGCGCGACATACTCGTACGAACCTCGCAAGAGGTCACCTTCGACGCGGTGCTGAATGTCGCGGCAACCACTGAATCCGTGTTGGTTGACATCAGCGATACCGAAGCGATCGCGCTCAATAAGACCAATCCCACCATCGGCCTGACCGCGAGCTCGCGCCAGGTGGTGGAGCTACCTCTTTCAGCAGGCCGCAACATTAACAATCTTGCGTTGCTCTCACCCAACGCCTTCAGCGCTCCTGGCTCGACCGGGATATCGGCGAACGGCCAGCGTGCGCGCAACAACAACTTCACCATTGACGGGTCGGACAACAATGACATCAGCGTGACCATCTCCACCTCGCCGATCGTGCCCGAAGCCGTGGCCGAGTTTCAGGTTCAGACCAACCCTTATAACGTCGAATTCGGACGCAATTCTGGCGCGCAGATTAATGTGATCACCAAGTCGGGGACCAATAAAATACGTGGCGACGTGTTCGAGTTCTATGGTGGTAGCGCCCTCAACGCGCTGGATAATCTTGAAAAGGGCAGTGGTTTGCTACGCCCCGCGCGATTTAACCGCAATCAATTCGGCTTCGACGCGGGCGGGCCGATCATCAAAGACCGCACCTTCATCTTCGGGTTGATGCAGGCAGACCGCTTCCGATCGGGCGGAGCGCCCGGCCCGACAATCACAATTCCCACTCAGGCTGGCTTCGCGGCGCTCAATAGCGTGCCTTTGCGCGCCGGTCAATCAACCGCCAGTCGTCAGGCTGTGCTCCAATCGATTGGCTTCCTCAACGATATCTATGCTCTCAACCCGGTGTTCAGTGGCCTCAGTAGCACCACCATCAATGGCGTACCGATTCAGCTCGGCCGGACCAACATTCCAATCAGCCAGCCGAACAATATCTGGAATACCATTATTCGCGGTGATCACCAGTTGCGTGAGGGGGACAACTTGACGCTGCGCTATTCTTATAACAAGTCCGTTACCTCCAATGGAGCAAGCAATTTGCAGTTCGGCTCACTTTTTGCGGGTGGCGTAAGCACTTTGGACCAGAATGCGGCAATCAGCGAGACCCATATCTTCACTCCGAGACTTCTTAACGAGTTCCGCACTTCGTATATCCGGCGCGACCTGCAATTCCCTGAGAACGATCCGACCACGCCGACCGGAGGCATCACGGGCCTCTTCACCGTCGGCGGGGCCGCTAACTTCCCGCAAGGACGCGTCCAGAACAGCTATCAGTTCTCCGACATCCTGACCTTGCAGGCGGGCAGTCACTCGATAAAGTTTGGCGCGGACATTCGGCGCATTCAGTTGTTCAACCTGGCCGCGTTCGACTCGAAGGGAACCTTCACCTTCAATAACTTGCAAGACTATTTAAACAACGTGGCTGCCACCTTCCAACAAGCGCTGCAGACCGCGACCTTCGACGCCCGCCAGACACAGCAGTTCTACTTCGCTCAGGACGATTTCCGCTTGACTCCGAACCTGACACTGAATCTTGGCCTCCGCTATGAGTTGTCGGGCGTGCCTTTCGGTTTCTTCGGCGCCACGGATCAGCAAAGCCTTGGGGCGCTGGTGCCTGGACCGGTCGAGAAGGATACCAACAACTTGGCGCCAGCTATTGGGTTCGCCTACAGCCCGAAGGGAGAAGGCGGTTTCTTCGGCAAACTCTTCGGAGACGGCAAGACCTCTTTCCGCGGAGGCTATCGCATCTCGTATGACGTTCTTTTCTACAATATCCTGACGGTCAACGGGTCGAATTTCCCGCGCGTGGTCGTTGGGCGACAGGACAATGCGACCGACGTTTACCCCAACCTGATTCCGGTGAGCGGTGCGCCGGTATTCAGCCCAACCGCTACTTTCGTAAATACGCCGCAAGAGGCGGCTACGCCATATGCCCAGATCTACAGTTTCTCAATCCAGCGCGAAACGTATCGCGATTTCGTAGTCGAGGTTGGTTACACGGGTAGCCGGGGCATCAACGGCATCAACCAGCTTCAGGCCAACCCCGCGATCTTGACCGCAGCCCAGGCGGCCACGGTGCGACAGACTGGCAGCGCGACTTCGATCCCTAGCGCCCAAAACCGTCGCCTCTTTCCACAGTTCGGCTCGCGGACGCTGATCGCCACCGAGGCGCAGTCCTCATACAATGCGGGCTTCCTCGCCGTGAACAAGCGGATGTCGAACGGCCTGCAATTCGGATTGGCCTACACCTATAGCAAGAACATCAGCAACAATGATGAATCGCTCGGTGTTGGCGCGATCACCGGTGGGTCGCCGCAAGTGCCACAGGACTACCTTAACTACGCCGCGGAGAAGAGCGTATCGGCCTTCGATCGGACCCATCGCTTCGTCGTCAACTACATCTACGAAATCCCGTGGTTCAAATCGTCCTGGGCGCAGGCGCCGGTAGTCAAGCAGGTCTTCACGGGCTGGCAGTTTTCGGGCGTGACGGCGTTCCAGTCGGGCCAGCCGTTCACCATCCTCACGGGCGTGGACACGAATGGCAATGGCACTCCTGGTGGCGACCGTCCCAACTTCAACCCGGCGGGCGCCTTCGCCGAAGATCCATTGACCGGCAACTTGCGCACCTTTACCACTTCCCTAGTGAACGGAATGTTCCTGGTACCACTCGGCGCCAATGGATTGCCACTACAGAATAGTCTCGGCAACGGCAATCTTGGCAAGAATACGCTCCGCGCGCCGGGCTTCTGGAATAACGACCTTAGTCTGCAGAAGAGCGTCAGAATACTGGAAGGCCAAAAACTGATTTTGCGGGCCGACCTTTTCAACGCCTTCAATCAGGATAACTATGGTATTCCGGTGAATAGCATGGCAAATCCGCTCTTTGGTCAGAACACGAATAACTTCGGGAACCGAGCCATGACACTCGGAATCAAATACTCTTTCTAAGGTGGATGGCGCTTAAGCCGACATCGGCGTAGGTTGATTCAGCCAAAGAAACAAACCGGGCGTCGTCTCTTGTGAGACGACGCCCGGTTTGTTTTTCGTCACGGAAAACTAAAGAGGCCGCCGAGAATCAATCATCCAAGGCTCCCTCAAAACAGGGGGCCTTTTTTCTCGCTCGCTGCGCCTCCGCTTCGGGTTATGACAGCCCGGCTTCGCCGCCGTTCATATCGCCTCTGAGTACTCGCCGAACACGCATCGCATCGCGTCCGCGACTTCGCCCAAGGTCGCGTACGCTTCGACCGCCGCAATAATCCTCGGCATCAGGTTTTCGCCGGAACGCGCCGCCCGCTCGACTTCTTTCAGCGCCGCCGTCGCCGCGGCCGCGTCTCGTTCAGCCCGAACTTTCCTGACGCGTTCCACCTGCGCACGCTCGAAGGCCGGATCGATCTTCAATATCGGGATCGTAGCCTCCTCTTTGATCTGAAATCGATTGACTCCGACGACGACCTCTTCTCCGGTTTCGACCGCCTTCTGATAATCGTAAGCGGCTCGCTCGATTTCGCGCTGCGGGTAGCCGGCCT
>DATCXQ010000195.1:0-4713 GCA_036565725.1 Blastocatellia bacterium | reverse complement strand
TTAGGGATTGCGGATTGCGGATTGATGAGTTTGTTCAACCGCAGACTCCAAATCGAGATCGAAAGTTATATCAATCCGCAACCCGCAATCCGCAATCCGCAATCCGCAATCCGCAATCCGCAATCCCACCCACCTGTCCAACATCCTGTCTAATTTCCAATCGCCCGCGCTCAGGCCTCACATCCTAACCCAAAAAATCGTACTTTCAGCCGGCTCCCCAGCATTAATCATTGACCTACCTATGTAGAATGTTATATATGCCGAATACAACATTGCTCCAAAAATCAGGAGGGATCATGGGCAAATATCTATCATTCACCGTGGCGGTGATTCTGCAGGCGCTCGACAACGGCTATCAATACGGGTTCGACATTATGGACATGACGGGGCTGCCGAGTGGGACGGTCTATCCCGCGCTGAGGCGGCTGGAAGAGGGGGGCTACGTCGACTCGAAGTGGGAAAAGCATACGATCGCGCAAGCGGCGCAACGCCCGCCGCGCAAATATTACGAATTGACGAAAGAAGGCAGAGAGGCGCTGGCCGAAGCGGTCCAGCGCTATCGTCTTCTAGAGCAAACGCAGGCGCACCCCGCGCCCAAAACGAAGCCTTCGCGCGCTCAGTGACGCTATGCCGGGCCACGATCATCGCAAAGAGTTTTTTTCGAGGCCGCATCTCTGGCTGATCGCGCTCGCCGGCGTGATAGTGCCGCGCCGATTGCGCGCCGACTGGCGACAGGAGTGGGAAGCGGAGTTGCGTTCGCGCGAGGCGCTGTTGGCTGATTGGGACAGGCTCGACTGGCGAAACAAATTCGATTTGCTGAGGCGAAGCGTAGGGGCTTTTTTGGACGCTGTTTATTTGCAGCCACGAAGACAGGAGGACGAAATGTTTCAGGATTTACGTTACGGCTATCGAATGCTTTTGAATAATCGCGGCCTGACGGCGGTAGCTGTCATCACGTTGGGAATTGGCATTGGCGCCAATACGGCGATCTTCAGCCTGATCAACAAAGCCTTGCTGCGCCCGCTGCCCGTCGTTGCGGGGCAGGAGCGCGTGTTCGCGGTCAATCACACGACGAAGCGGGGCTGGGTCTTCACGACATTCTCCTATCCGAACTACCGTGATCTGCGCGACCGCAATGACGTCATGGCCGGGCTGATCGCTTATGAATTCGCGCCCGCCAACCTGAGCTACGACGGGATCAACGAGCGTGTGTGGGGCTACCTGGTTTCCGGCAATTACTTCGAGACGCTGGGCGCCCGGGCTGCTATCGGGCGGCTGATCTCGCCGGAAGAAGATCGACTGCCCGGCGCGCATCCGGTCGTCGTCATCAGTCACCGCTGCTGGCAGCGGCGCTTCGGCGGCGACCTGTCCGTGGTGGGCCGCGAATTGATCGTAAACGGGCGCGCCTTCACAGTGATCGGCGTCGCGCCGCCGCAATTCATCGGCCTCGAAGTCAGCTACGCGCCGGAGGTCTGGTTCCCGCTCATGATGCGAGGCGTCATCAGGCGCAGCGCGGCAATGCCACAGGGATCGGGCAAAAGTTGGCTGGAGGATCGCGAGGGTGGAGAGCTTTTTGTCGCCGGCCGCCTCAAGCCCGGCGTCAACCCGACTCAAGCGGAGGACGCGCTCAAGACCATCGCCGCCCAACTTGCGACCGAACACCCCAATGAGAATGAAGGCAAGACATTCGAGCTTTCAACGCCCGGACTGTTCGGCGAGGTCGGACGGAGGCCGGTCGTGGGCTTCTCCGGGGTGTTGATGGGAGTAGTCGCATTGGTGTTACTGCTGGTCTGCACCAACCTGGCCAACCTGCTGCTGGCCCGCGCGATGGACAGGCGCAAGGAGATCGCCGTGCGCCTGGCGCTCGGGGCCAGCCGATGGCGTGTCGTGCGACAGTTGTTGACCGAAAGTCTATTGCTCTCGCTGTGCGGCGGCGCGCTGGGTTGGTGGTTGGCGGTCCAGTTGACCGGCGCGGCCGGGGAGTTCAAAGCGCCGATGGCGCTCTCCACTGAACTGAATATGGACTGGCGGGTGCTCGTTTTCGCCATCGCCATCACGTTTCTGACCAGCGCCGCGTTCGGATTGCTGCCTGCGCTGCAGGCCACGCGGCCCGAATTGGTCCCGGCGTTGAAGGACGAAGCGAAGTCGTTAGGGTATCGTCGTTCGTGGCTGCGCGGCGCGCTGGTGGTGGCGCAAGTCTCCCTATCACTCGTGCTGATGATCTCGGCCGGGCTGATGCTGCGCGGGTTGCGGCGGTCACAATACATCAATCTTGGCTTCAACCCGCAACATGCCGTCAAACTGTCGGTCAATCTCGATTTGCAGGGTTACGACCGCGAGCGCGGCGAGCAATTTCAGCGACAGCTTCTGGACCGCGTGCGCGCCCTGCCCGGGGTCCGGGCGGCGGGCGTCGGGAATTACGTCCCGCCCGATCTGCACGTGGCGGTTCTTCAGGTCAGGATCGAAGGCCGTCCTGAGGCTCGCAGCGGAGAGGCGCCGCTCGCGGGATCGGCCTCCGCCAGCCCTGGATATTTTCAGGCGCTGGGCGCGCGCCTGTTCGCCGGCCGCGATTTCGCCGAGCAGGACGACGAGCGATCTTTGCGCGTGGCGGTCGTCAACGAGACTTTTGCGCGCAGTTTCTGGCCCGAACAGAACGCGATCAACGCCGCCGTCGGCAAACGCTTCAGTTTGCCGGACCGCGACAATTCCCTGATTCAGGTGGTCGGGATTGTCGAGGACGGCAAATACCGCAATCTAAGCGAAGCCTCGCGCCCCTTCGTCTTCACTCCGCTCAACCAATCCTACAACGGGCTTACCACAGTGGTGGCGCGGACGTCGTCCGATGAAGCGAACACGATTGCGGCGATTCACCGCGAATTGCGACAACTCGATCCTCATCTGCCGATCTATGACGCCAAGACCCTGACCGAGCACCTGGAACTGCCCCTGCTTCCGGCGCGCATTACGGCGTCAATGCTCGGCGCCTTCGGAATATTGTCATTGTTCCTGGCTGCGGTCGGCGTCTTCGGCGTGATGTCTTACGTCGTCAGTCGGCGCGCGCACGAGATAGGCGTCCGGCTGGCGCTCGGCGCGAAGCCGGGCGCCGTTCTGCAACTGCTCCTGCGGCAAGGCATGACGCCGGTCGCGATCGGCGTCGCGATCGGACTGATCGGGGCGCTGGCGCTGACGCGGCTGATGTCGAGCCTGCTGTTCGGCGTCAGCCCCACCGACCCGCTGACTTTCGCCGGCGTTGCGCTGCTGCTCGTGACCGTCGCGCTGCTTGCCTGCTACCTCCCGGCGCGCCGGGCGATGAAGGTCGACCTGGCGGCATCGTTGCGCCACGAGTGATTCGATTGCGAATTGCGGGTCAGTACCGCGAGCGGTAGATACCGTGTTGGTTGTCAATCGGCCGCCGCATAATTTGGATCGTACGGCCGTTGATTTTTCAACACTCCGTGAGCAATGCGGACAAGCTTGTGCATTGCCGCCGCGATGATTTGCATTTTCTTTTTGCCACGCTCCGTCAGGCGCGAGGCGAGTTCTTTGAATTCCTTGCTGGAACGAAGCGCGGCCATCGCCGGCAGATAAAGCGCGTAACGAACGCGCGAGTTTCCAATCTTTGAAATCCGCGTCGGCGCATTGATGGAGGTCCCTGATTGATGGCGTTTTGGCGTCAACCCGGTGTGTGCGGCGGCGGCTCGCGCTGAGTCGAATTCCCCAAGTTGGGGCATCTCGGCCAGCAAACGCCCCGCAGTCTCTGGGCCGATCCCGGGGATCGAATCAAGCAGCTCTCGCTGTCGTTTGAGTGTAGGGTGATCATCGAAGTGTTGGTTGATTTGTCGCTTGACTTCCGCGATCCGCTCATTGAGCGCTTGGAGGATCTCCTCCCACGATTCGCGGACAGCCTTCGTCAGACGACCTTCGCTAAGCCGGTTGCTAACTTGCGTGCGCTGCTCGATCAGATCATCGAGGTGGCGAACGAGCGACTGCAGTTCTCGATGCTCCGGCTCAGGCGGCGTCCAGGGCGCGGGGTTATGGCGCCAACCAAACCGCGCGATCAACGCGGCATCGGCGCGATCGGTCTTGTTGCGCTGCAGTTCGCTTTGGCCAAAGGCCTTGATCCGCGCTGGATTGACGATGCTGACCAGATGCCCTGCGCCATGAAGGCATTCGGCCAGGGCGTCGCCATAAGCGCCGGTCGCTTCCATCACGGCGTGGACCTGCCTCACGCCTTGTTTGGCGAGCCAGGATTGCAAAGCTTGAAAGCCATCCGGCGTGTTGGAGAACTGGCGTTGTTTAACCTTCATCGTCTCTGGATCGCGAATCAATGCCACATCAAAGGTCTTTTTGCTAATGTCAATTCCGAGTTTAGGCGCTGTCATTGTGAAGTTCCTCATCAAGTTACGGACGCAGGGGGACGAACTTGCCAGTCGCAGTCTTGCAAATACAGGCTGATGCGCAAAGGCATCGCCATAAGATACCGTCCGGGCTTTGTCAGCAAGTTATAGGGTGGCGGCCTGAATCTACCGCACAGGCTCTATGGCGAAGCGAGCGAACAGCTTGCCGCCACCCTTGTCCCAGGCGTCCCTGGGATATGCAAACGTTACTTTGTAGCGCCGCGTGCATATATTCAACATACAAGCGAGCGTGACTCCCGGGGAGGGCTATTTACGGAGGCCACGCTCGTTACCGCTCGCGGTACTGATTCGGCGC
>DATCXQ010000191.1:0-13604 GCA_036565725.1 Blastocatellia bacterium | reverse complement strand
GCGATCGTGGTCAAGCGCCCGCGGCCGACAGAGAAAGAACCGCAGCATTTGTGTCTGGATGCCGGCTACGACAATCAGATGAGTCGTGAGACTGTCAAAGAACATCATTACCAGGGGCACATTCGTCCTGCGCGCGGGAAGGAATCGGCGCGAAAGAGCAAGAAGAAATATCCGCCTCGCCGCTGGGTAGTAGAAAGAACATTCAGTTGGCTCTCGAAATGTCGAGGGTTGCTGGTGCGTTATGAGAAGAAAAGCATAAACTATCTCGGATTACTTCAGTTCGCTTGCGCGCTATTTTGGTATCGGCGATTGCGCGCGGCAACCGCTGATTCATAGTAACAACAACATTTTGTAGCTGCTCTTTGTTTTGAGATAGTTTTTAAGCCCGACAAAATTGTGAGTGCCGTAATGGAGTCTGGCCTTCCAAAGCAGAGGCCTCCATCTGCCAGTCCAACGGGCTTCCCCGATATGAACGGGTAAAGCCGAGATACATGTTTATCCCAGATCTGGGATAAACCCGTTTATGCCATGAGCCGGATTATGCCACGAGGTTTCAGTTTGCCCAATATTTATAGGCCTTCCAGCGTGATCATAGGTGGCATAATAAGGGGCCGTCCTGATTCATGAACAATCGCTTCTCGTTATGGTTGAGCCAACTGCCACTCAGTATTTCGGGAGATTTCAGACATACAGCCAAAGCTGAGAGTCGGAAACGCCTCGTTTCGGAATTGCTGAACCATTCGGATTATGCCAAGGAAAAAGAGGGCTTTTCCTCGATTTATCAACGGCTTTCACATCTCATGTGGCATAACCCGGCTCATGGCATAAACGTGTAATTTTAGGACATAGTCGGTGCAAAATGCTTTGTTTCATCGAGACTGCGGGAGAGCCCCGAAATCTCCACTGGTGTTCACCATGTTCGCGGCCATAGTAACGGTGCGGCTGATTGGGCCCGCGCTGCGGCAGCGCGGCTTTGATTTTGCTCGTTTTTGTGGCTAGACCACGTCTTGAGCCGGCAGCGTTAGGCGCGCGCGCACGCCTCCCAGCAGAGATTCCTCGAGCAAAATTGACCCACCATAAATCTCGGCGAGATCGCGCACGATGGCGAGACCGAGGCCGGAGCCTTGCTCCACTTCGTCGGCTCGAATACCGCGCTGCATGACGGCCTCGCGCATTGAAGGTTCTATTCCAGGACCATCATCATCAACCGTAATCACGATCTGTCCGCCTTCTTTCGAGCTGGTGAACTTGACCTGGGTGCGCGCCCACTTGCAGGCATTGTCGAGCAGGTTGCCGAGCATTTCGTCGAGATCTTCTCGCTGTCCCCGGAAGGCGTGCGACGCTGGCGCATCAATCTCGATGCGGAGGCCTCGTTCGGCATGCAGTCGCTCGAGCACACGGCCAAGTCCTTCGGCAGATGCAGCAACCGGCGCACGCGCAGCAGGCGACGCGGCGGCGGAGCGCGCGTGCGCCAAGTGGTAGTCAATTTGCCGCCGCATGCGATCAATCTGGTGATCAATTTCTGCGGCAAGCTGCTCGTGTCCTGCCTCTCGCGCCTGTTGCGCCTCGTGCGTCAGCACTGCCAGCGGCGTCTTCAGACCATGCGCGAGGTCACCGGCCTTTGCGATGGCGCGCGCGACGCGACGCTCGCGCTCCTCAAGCAGCGCGTTCAAGTCGTCAACCAGCGGCTGCACCTCCGCCGGATAGCTGCCCTCCACACGCGCGGCGAGGCCTTTATGCACGGACGTAAGACGATTGCGCAATTGATTGACCGGCGTTAGGCCTCGACGAACTTGCAGAAATCCGAAGAGCATACAGAGTACTGCGGCTAGAGCCATCACAGGCCAGTACCGAAATATCAAGTGAAACACACCATGAGCGGACTGTTGAGGAAATACGAAGTGGAGGAAGACGCCCGCGATCATAAATGGGCCGATTGTCCAGAGAATCGCGCCGAGCAGGATACGCGTTTTGAGCGAGAGGAGGCTCATGCGATTCGGTAGCCGTGACCGCGCACGGTTTCAATGAAAGACGGGCCTAGCTTGCGGCGCAGGCGTGCAATGAACACCTCAACCGTGTTCGAGTCGCGGTCGAAATCCTGCGCGTAAATGTGATCAATGAGTTCCGCCTGAGAGACGACTCGCCCGCGCTGGTGCATCAGGTACGAGAGCACGCGGAACTCATGGCTTGTGAGCTTTACTGGCGCGCCGTCTAACGTGACGCGCGCGAGCCGCGCATCCAACGTGACGCCGCCCGCGCGAAGCTCCGGCGTGAGGTGGCCGCTGGCCCGGCGGATCAGCGCGCGCAGACGTGCAAGCACTTCCTCGAGGCGAAACGGCTTCGACACGTAATCATCCGCGCCGCCGTCAATCCCCTGCACCTTTTCGTGCCAGCTACCGCGCGCCGTGAGTACGAGCACTGGGGTCGCGATGCCTGCGTCGCGCCACTTCCGCAACAGTGTAAGGCCGTGAATTTTCGGCAGCCCCAGATCGAGAACCATTGCGTCGTACTGTTCGGTTTGCGCCAGAAAATCCGCGTGCTCACCGTCGGCAGCGTAATCCACGGCATACCCGGCCTCCGCGATAGACGAGGTAAGATGCTTCGCCAGCGGTGCCTCGTCCTCAACAACAAGAATTCGCATACGAACCTCAGCCTATTTATAGCACACACGAAGCTGAACAGAACCTGAACGGTGTGTTCAGGTTCTGTTCAGCCGCGCCTGCCTATACTGCTTCTCACGCGGGCCGCTTGTCTGGTGCGCGTAGCTATCGGAAGGGAATAGCTGGGCGGATGGAGGCGTAAAACGTTCGTCATTGTGGGTGAACGCCGCTCCCGCGTAGATCTCAAACCTATAACCACAGGGGAAAAACAATATGCAGTTAAGAGCTTTTGTCATTTCGGTCGTGATTGCGCTCTTGGCAGTCCAGTCTTCAGCATCATCAACAGTGTCTTGGCAGGCTAAACCTAAAGGGGATGTCATTTCGGGCGAGTGGGCTGCTGTCATCACCCGTCCGAACAGGAACGTGCCAATCACCTTCAAGCTCAAGCTCGAAGGTGACAAAGTAACGGGCGAGTACGAGTCATCTCATTTGGGGAATGGCACGATTAGCAATAGCTCGTGGGTGAACAATAAGCTGAAGATCACGATCCAGTCCAGCCACGGGGCGCTGGTGCTGACTGCCACGCTGCAGAACGACAATCTGGTCGGCGAATGGGAGGCGAATCAGATGCAGGGAAAATGGGAGGCGAAGAAAGAAGCTCGCGACGATAAGCGCGATGGAGGTGACGAGCGCGAGTGAAAACAGCGCGGTGCGCGAGAAGGGCATCCCGCCGGGGCTTTACCGCAGGGAACAGGTTAGCTCCGTCAATCAATCGTGTCCTTGCGGCGCCGCGGCGCAGGTGAGAAAACCGATGTGTCATACCATCCATGTCGCCGCAAGAACATGGGGTTTCCGCCACGGGCGCGCGCGGAAGCAAAGCCGTCATCTTACTTCCTCGCGTGTTCGTGGCTGGCGCGCGCGGAACCGCTCTGGTTATTTCTTGGCCGGCGGCGGTTCGCTGCTCGGCGGCACGAGGCCTTTCAGCCGCAGGTATGTCACCAGATTGCCGTAATGCTCCTGGCTGTGCGCGATGAGCAGCAGCAAGGGCGAAGTTTTCGGGACATCGCGCGCGCCTGATTTGAAGGTCTCTTTCAAGGTCGCTTCGCTCAGGGTTTTCATCGCGCCGTCGCAATACTCGAACGAGGACTTGACGGCTTTGACGACCTCATCTTTGGTCTTCAGCGTCTTTTCCAAGTCGTCCTTGTTCGGATTCGCCTCGCCGCGCAACGCGGCGCACGCCCAGTAATTCGTGTCCATGATGTGGCCGAAGATTTCGGCGTAGCTGCGCACGTCGCTCGTGGGTTTGTAGCTGAAATGCTCCGCCGGCATTTTTTCCGCCGCGCCGATCACATTTTTCTTGGTGGAGTTGTAAAAGTTCTTGAAGGGCGCGGCGGGGTCAGGCGGCGTGGCTTGTGTTTGCGCTTGCGCCGCGCCGGTCAACGCCAGAAATAACAGCGCCAAGGTCGTCAGTGATTTTGGTTTCATGGTTCCACTCCTTTTCGGTTGTTAAAAAACTCGGCCAGCGCTTTGGCGCTCAGTCGCGATTTGGTATGGGCAATTCATCGCCAGGTTCTAGCGCGCGCCCGCGCTACGCGCGTCGATACTGTTCACCCACACACTGCCTGTGAGGTACCCCGGCTCGCCGGCGGCCCAGACCACATGAAACCGGCCGGACGCATCGATCGCAGCGCCTCCATAATGACCGTAGAACGCCTTGAACCCGGTCGGAGATTTGTAAGGCGCGCCGTCTGACCGGTCCGACAACAACGTCTCCGCGCCCCACCTTCGACCGGCATCGTTCGAACAGCGAGCCCAAACGTCGAGCGCCCCTCGACGGTCGTCGACCCACGCGGCGCACACGCGTTGGTTTCCTGACGTCGCAATAGTGATGTAGTGGTGATCCGCAGTGTCGCTGGATTGCGGACGCGGCGCGGCGCTAAGGACGTATGGCGACGACCACGTTCGGCCGCCGTCAGATGATGAACGGTAATACAGAGCGTAAGGTTGATCCGGCGACGCGCCTTCCGTATAAAGAACGTGCGCGCGACTGCGCGCGTCGACCGCGATTGAAATGGTGTTGATCTTCACCGGACAGTCAGGACGGTGGGGACACCCGCCCCGCGTCCGGATCGAACTGCTCATCGCGGAGTCCTTCCATGTGCGTCCGCCATCAGCAGACCTGAAGACGTGAAGCGTCACGGGTGTTGGCCTACCCTTCGCGATGTCTGAGTCCGACATGGACGGAACCGCGAGCCACACGCTACCATCGGGCGCAACCGCAAGCGCCTCCGGCCAGAAATGCCGTCCCTCGCTCGGCACGATGACCATCGGATCCGTCCATGAAATGCCGCCATCGTGCGAGGCGATGACTCTCGGCCCCGGCGACGACTCATAGACTATGTAAAGATGCTTCCCGTCGTTCGACGCCGCGAGCTCCGGCTTATCGATGACACGTTCGGTCGTCACCGTATGCGCTAAAAACGTCCGACCGCCGTCGCCTGAACGCGCCAGGCGCAAGCGTTTACGCCAGCGACCAGTGGCGTCCTTTACCGAATCCATGTACGAGACGTAGATGGCGCCCTTCGCATCAACGACGATTCGCTGGTCACCGTGGAGCAGCCCTTCAGTCGTGATCGGTCTTGGCGTTTCAAACGTGGCGCCGCGGTTTTCGGATCGCCAGATCACCTGCTTTTGATCGAAGTCTTTATCCCCCCGCGTCCCGCGACGGCGTCCCGCGACGACATACACTTGGCCGCTCGGCCCGACGGCGAGCGCTGGCTCCCAGCAGTCAGTTGATTCGGGCAGCATCTGTTCATGTGCGCGCGGCTGTCGCCACGATTGTCCGGCAGCTAGGCTCGCGACTTTACCCACTCGTTCGACAAACATGGGGATCGCAGCATCTGCCCGGCCGCCCTGGATTTCGACGATCGCATCTTTCGGCGCCAAGCCGGCGGCGGACCTGGCGGCGAAGAAGGCCACCCCAAGCATGAACGATAAGAGCGAAGCCAGGGAAATTCGCAGAACCATAGTGGAGCCCTCCATCAATCAGGATTCATCCTTCAATTGCAAGTTTTTTACTGCTTTGTGAATTTCCGGCGGTCCGGGCCTTGGACCCGACAGCCAGGGTTCAGAGTGAGGCTTCGGTAATTCGGCTTGACTAAAGACCAGACCTAAATCAAGCCGAATTACCGAAGCCTCACTGATGACTTGAGGAACCGCCGTTGTCTCTAGGGTGTAATTCACTCCGAAGCCCGTAATCTGTGTGATGGCAGCGACCGCGTCTTCGTTGGCAGCGTTGATCGCATGCGTTGCGCCGAGTTCCCGCGCCAGGGCGAGCCGCGCGGCATTCAAATCAACGCCGATAATAACAGCAGCGCCGACGAGTCGCGCCGTGATGATCGCGCTCAGCCCGACCGAACCTGTCCCGAAAACCGCTATCGAACGGCCCGTGCCAACGCGCAAGGCGTTGATGACGGCGCCCGCGCCCGTCTGCGCGCCGCAGGCCAGCGGCTCCAGCAATTCCAGCGGCGCGTCGTGCGGGACTTTCACGATATTGCGCTCGTGGCAGAGCGCGTAGGTGGCAAAGGAAGATTGCCCGAAGAAATGGCTATGGATCGGCTGCCCGTCTTGCGCGAGCGCGGTTGAACCGTCCGGTCGTTGTCCAGCAAAGTTATAACCAAAGAAGTCGTGACAGTAGGTCGGCTCGTGTTCCAGGCAGCTCGGACAACGCCCGCAGGAGTTGTAAGTCATCACCACGTGATCCCCTGCCGCAACCTTTGTCACGCCACTTCCCACGCACTCAACAATGCCCGCGCCTTCGTGCCCCAGCACAATCGGTTGTGGTACAGGAAAGACCTGATCGCGCATCGCCAGGTCGGTGTGGCAAACACCCGCGGCGATGAGGCGGACCAGAATTTCTCCTGCCCTCGGCTCCTCCAAATCCAGCGTTTCAATCGTCAGCGGCGGAGACTTAGCGCGTGCTACCGCAGCTTTGACCTTCATCGGTTGCTCCTTTTCTCAGGCCGTCTTTGCGAATACTTCCTTCCCCGGAGCTAGGCTCTTTTCGTGAACAAGCCCGCGCCGAGGTCGCTTCCCAACGTCCCTTCTCCGACGTGCAGGTAATTGCGCTCGGTCTGATCCAATTCAATCTGGATCGGCTTGTCTGTAATCTTTGACGACGCGGGCAAGGCCAGCACGGAAGAATCCAACGGCTTAAAATTCACGGGCGGCCCCAAACCTGCACCGTACAAGTTCTGATTCCCCGCAAAGAGCGAGTTCGCTAGATTGTATTTTTTGACTGGGCCTTGAAACAGAACGCCAGAGAGGTTGCCCGACATTACGTTGTTGCTGAAGTCGAAGTCTTCGCCAATGGCACAGACCCAAGCGCCCGTCACGTAGTTGTTATGCGTTAGTGTATTGCGCATCGCGCAGCCCTTTGCATTCCCCGACCAGTAAACGACAGTGATCTTGCAACCGTAAAAAACACAATGGTCAACTACTACGCCATGCCCACGCGCGAGGATCGCGCAATGATTCTCAGCGACTTCACGATTGCCTAAAAACATGCACTGCTTAATTTCGAGATCGTCTAATTCGCCGCCTTCTCGGGCTATCGGATACACACGGCGAATCGCCTTGGCTGTCGGCTGTTCAAGGTGGGGAGTGCCGAGGATTTTCACCCCCTGCACGGTGACGTGGCTGGTCTCGAGTTGCATCCCATACGCAACGCCGCCGAAAGGATCAGGGCGACCACCCATCCAGTTTGGCGAAAGTGGCATTGTATGAATCAGCACGGGCATTAGTTGCGGCGACCAGTCCGGGTCATCCGGCAGACTTTCTGCGCGAATCGTTAAGCGTTCTGTTTTACTGTACTGACGTTCCGGCTTGAACAGCGCACTTTGATCCAATGCATGTACCCCTTCACCCAGAAGGATGGTTGTTGCGCCTTTGCCCTTGCTAGCATTTACGCGCTTTGCCGCTTCTGCGAGAGATTTTAGCGGCTTGTCTTTCGTGCCGGTGTTTGTATCTGCGCCACTGACGTTGACATACAAAGTCTCGGTAACCGGAGTCTGACCGATGGCCTGCTCCATCAATCTGTTGCCAAGAAGTGTTCCGGCGGCAATGGCGCTCGCGCTGCGAACAAAGAAGCTCCTGCGATTCATCGTCATCGCTAATTCCTTTCCTTACATGTTCAATGTGTCCTTGTGGCAACGCGGTATAGATAAGAAACCAGATGCGCCGCCGCGGCGCCGCAAGGACACAGCCTTCAATGATCAGGTTTGGCGCATCACAGGATGTCAAACCTGCTCACCGAAGGCTTACGGTTCAGAAGAGATTTCCTTGCGTCAGTAACTACTGAGTGAACAGCTCTCTCGTTGAGAAGATTTTTGGATCCCGATCGCAAATGGCGTCACTGGCGGTTCATTGAATGCTCGCAGGCGCGTTTTCGTGGCGCCACTTGAACGCTCACTGAAGTGACGAGTACATTGTTCCTGGGGCTTCAGACGGCGACGTTACCGATACCGCCTGCTAGGTAGGATACTGCTGGTGGAACAGCAGGTTTCATTGTCTCTTTATGATCAGAGACCGAAACAGACACACAAGCGACTTTCCACGTCGCACCAAGCTCGGTTGCCGCAAGCACACCGACAACCTGCAATCTCACCAATCCCGCGCCAATCTCAACCCGTTGTACGCTTTGCCTCGTGTGTGTTTTGTTGATGCCAGTCGGAGGGTATTCAAACGTTCGACCAGATTGCTAGCTCGTTGCCGCTCGGATCAGTGAAGTGAAAACGCCTGCCGCCTGGAAATTCAAATTGCGGCCGCACGATTTTGCCGCCTGCCGCAACAACCCTTTCATACATTCCCTGCAAATCGATCGTGTATATTACGACGAGAGGCCCGCCCGCCTGGACCTGCGGCGCAGTGAAGAACCCGCCTGCTAAACGTCCATCAACGAAACTGGTGTAGTTCGGCCCGTAGTCCTCAAACGTCCAGCCGAAGACTTCATTATAAAACTGCTTTGTCCGCTCAATATCAGTAGCGGGGAATTCGATGTAATCTATGCGGCGATCGTTCTCTGGAGTAGCCATATTTCATCTCGCGATAAGTTTTAAACATGTGTGGTGAAGAGTTGGCGAAGTTTAGTTGAGCGCCCTTTGCGCGTCAAGAATTGGCGCTTTCTGTTGGAAGTCGAGAAGACAGTGCGGTCCCGTTGTTGTGGGTGCGTCTCATCGAACATATCCTTTGGCCCACTGGGTGAACGGTTACCGACATACGGTAAGCGTTCACCTGGGGCGCGCTCATACTTCATTTAGCGTCAATGGGCGGGGCGTTTTCCCATCTATATCCGTAAAGCCGTATTCCTGAGCCAAACTCGCGGCAATTAGTACTCGTCCCGATTTCTCCATGAGCTTAGGGTCCCCAGCTAGCGCCACGATGGCACGCCCGATGAATTGTGGGGATTCCGAATTGCTCAAATCAAGCCAGGCCGCGGCTTCCATGACTTTTTCCGTTCTGACCAACCCAGGGTAGAGCGAGACGGCCGCAACGTTGTGCTAGCGGAGCTCGTAGGCCACGTCAGCCGTCATTTTATCTGTCGCCGCTTTTGCGACACCGTAGGAGACATTCCCGATGCGCTTCTGCGCCGCCCAGAACGAGATATTTACGATCAGGCCTCTTTGTCGCATGAGCATCGCCTGCGCGGCCAGACGACTCGCCACGTAATGAGCGCGCACGCCGGCTTGAAACATCGCGTCCCAACGCCGGAGGGGTTGGCGCCAAAAGGGCCAGGGCCAAGTGAACTCGCCATCTTCGACCATGTCCTCATAACCGCCCCAGACGTTATTCACCAGGATGTCTAAGTGGCCTTGCTCGTCAATAATCCGGCGGAACGCCGCTTCGACCTGCTGATCATCGCGATGATCGCATTCCAGCGCGATCCCTTTCCCCGCTATGTATTTCATGTCTTCAGCCGTGCGTCCCGTGATGTAGACAGTGGAGCCTGCGCCGGCTAGTTCGAGGGCAATCCCTTTCCCGACCCCGCGACTAGCGCCGGTGACCAGAGCGACTTGATTATTCAAATTCGGCATATTGTATTACTTTCCTGATTCCTTTACTTTTTGCAGCTTGCCCAGAAAGGCGGTGATGGCCCGGTCTAGCGCCTCTGGCTGGTCATACATTATGAACAGTCGTGACTTGGGAATGGTGACGAATTCGAGCCGGCTGCTCAACTCGGCCGCGCCCTTCCAACTATCGATGCAGGAGTTCCGCATGTAGTTTCTTCCCGTCTCGACGTAAAACGCCGGATCGTCGAGGCCCGGTTGCGCCACCAGCACAGGAACCTGCAGGTCCTTCAGGTCGGCGGACAGGTCCAGGGCGTAGAATTCCAGCAGGTACCTGATCCAGACTGGGAGAGTCGGCGCCTGAGCCTCGCGCCAGAGATACAAGCCGCGCCGCGGATTAACCGCGTAGTCGTAGGACATGAAGTTGTTGTCGTCCCAGGTCCGGCGGGTCACGGTCTTGAACCAGCGATCGCCCATAGCGTCAGCGAAAATACGGCGCTGCTCAAGCGTCCAGGTCATCGTGGCGGGGTTGATCTCGTAATACATTTTCAAGACGCCGCCGATAACGACGACCGCTTCGACGCGATCCGGCTGATCGAGCGCCACGCGGAGGCCGATCTGCGTGGCCAGCGCCCAATGAGCGACGATTGTCACCTTTTCGATATGTTCCTTGTCCAGCAGCGCGTTGATAGCCTGAAGCGCCGACCGGATCCAGGGAGTGCCAGCGAATTTCGATTCGTCAGCGGGCATCGCAAGAGGTTTCGTGCCGCCGAAGCCGGGCAGCGTGATTGCAAACATCGTGTATTCTGTCTTATGCCGTTCCATGAACTCTGACCAGACGCCGTCGCCAAATCCAATCCCCGGTATCAGCAGCATCGTTTTACGTCCTTCGCCGAAGCGGCGGACCTGTCCCAGCGTTCCCACCGCGACAGTCTCGGTTCCGGGCGGATGCCGAAGGTTGTTGAGCGACGGGTCCTGCGCCATTGATGGTGTCTGGCCAACAGATACCCCAGCAGCCATTTCGGCGACAATGAGGCAGACGGCTAATAATCTAAGCTTCATGCCCTTATCCTTGTTTGCTTGTTTGTATGTGCGCATTCGTGGCGCAAGGGCGCTCGTTGCGCTGCGTGGCTGATGTAGCAGAGGCGTGCAACACAGCGCAAAAGAAATGCAATGAAAGCTGTCAGGAAGTTAATGAGGATGCAGGTTCCCGCAACGAATCAGGCGCGGAATCTGCAGAAGTGTTTCAGCCCAGACGTTCCAGCAGCTGTTCAAGCCGTCGGCGGTAGGCTCCGCTGACTTTCAATTCGATCCCGCTTGACAATACGACCAGACATTCGCGGTGAAACCAGCTTTTCAACGACTGCACGCGGCTCAGATTGATGATGGCGGAACGATTGATGCGAGTGAATTTCTTCGGATCGAGTCGCGCTTCAAAGCCGCCTAGATTGCCGCGCAACAGATGCGTTTTCTTCCCCATGTGAATCCGGGTGCAATAACTATCCGCTTCCAACCAATCCACCTCGTCAACTGACACGAAATGGACTTCGCCTCCGGTCTTGATGAAGAAGCGTCGCAGCGGTTCGGCCTGCGCGGCTCCATCGCGTCTGGTTGCGCTCTGATTATGTTCCAGCAGTAGCAATAACTGCTGGCTGAGGTGTTGCGTCCGCCGTTGGCGACATTGCTGCCGCGCGCGCTCCACGGCTTGCCGAAAGCGTTCATCGGTGAAGGGTTTGAGCAGGTAATCGAGCGCGCTGAACTCAAACGCTTTGAGCGCGTACTGATCGTAAGCAGTGATAAAAACCAGCGCCGGCGCGCGCTCATGATCGAGCGCGGCCAGTACATCAAAGCCATTTTTGTCCGGCATCTGCACATCCAGAAAAGCCAGGTCGGGCGCGAGCTGGCGAATTTCATCAATCGCCTGTTGACCATTACTGCATTCACTGATGACCTCGATGTCCGGTTCGGCGGCCAGCAAGACGCGCAGCCCTTTTCTGGCCTGGTATTCATCATCCACGATGAGAGTCTTGATTTTATCCATATCTATAAAAGGGTCCGCTCTCCCTGCGATTGCTGGCGATAAGGAATCCTCAGACTCGCCACAGCTCCGGCGGGGCTGGCGTTTTGCAATGTCAGTTCCGCTCGCTCGCCATACAATTGCGCCAGCCGCTTGCGCGTGTTGCCGAGGCCGATGCCCTGCGCCAGTTCCCTATCATTAGGCAGCCCCTTTCCATCGTCCTGTACGAGCAGCTCCAGCCATTCGTTCGTGCGGCGAGCGACGATGCGGACGAGGCCGGCGGAAGACGATTGGGCGACGCCGTGCCGGATAGCGTTCTCAAGAAGCGGTTGCAAAATCAGGTTAGGCACAAGAGCGGATAGCGCCTCCGCAGGGGCCTCGATTTCGACGCGCAGGCGGTCGGAAAATCGGAGTTGCTCAAGCGCCAGATAGCGCTGGATGAATTCGAGTTCGTGTTCGAGCGTCACTTCCTGCTCGGTATTGTCGTTGAGCGACCGGCGCAACAATTCGCCGAGTCCGGCCGTCATATCCACCGCCTGCTGATGCTCGCCGTTGCGAATGAGCATCGCCACCGTGTTAAGCGCATTGAAAAGAAAATGCGGATGGAGTTGCATCCGCAATGCCTGCAAACGCGCCTCTTGCAATTGCGCTTCCAACGCTTTCGCTTCCAGTTCCCCCGCGCGCGCCTGGCGGTACGTGTCCTCGGCGATGCCTGCGCCGAGGATTGCCCAGTAGAAAATCACTTCCACATACGGCAGGAATTGCGCCAGCCTGACGAATTCATCCCGAAAACTGACGGCTTCGCCATTGCTCATGCCGAAGACGGTATCGAGCGCCGCCCAGCCGGCCAGATGTGACAGCCCGAAAAGTACCGCCAAGCCGAAATGCGCCGGCAACGCAAAAGACAAGCTTTGCCCATTCAGAGGAATTCGTCGCCCCAGCCAGAAGATGAGCGGTGTCACGAGCGCCCAATAAATCCAGACAGCTCCTGACCAGAACAGATAAACTAAGAAGGCTCCGGAAGGATCGCCCGGCCCGCTGACGGCATAGCGTTGCGCCGCAATAATTAATGACAGCGCCAGCCACGCGCTCAGAATGCTCAACCAGAGAAGGACGACGGGCACGATTCGCACAAAATCCGCCAAAATTCTAATGGTTTACTTGCCAAGATTACTCGCGGCTGTCGAGCGGGATTTGTAATTCGTTGATAAGTAGGTAGCTTATAGAGAAAACGCCAAGTAGCCATTGTTTCGAATAATGTGGCGAAATGGATTGATCCGACTTTCTCACTGCTCGAAGCATTGGTCGCTAACTCTATTTGGTGCAGCCGATTGAAAAAACCATGGCGGATTTTGTGCGAATCGTGCCCGTTGTCCGATTACGTCAACGCCGAATTGAAGGTCACGGAAACGCCGCTGCCGCGCATCCCGCCGCTTCGCGGACGCGTCGGCTTTGAAGCCTTCTACAAGGGCTTCCAGTTCAACCCGGAAGTGATCATGGCGAAAGATCAGAATCGTCTCTTCCCGCTCGAGACGCGTACGCCCGGCTACGCGACGGTCAATCTGACGGCCTCATACACGATCGCGCGACAGCACTCGGCGCAGACGATTTCATTCAACGCGTTCAACCTGAACGACAGGCTCTATTTCAACCACCTCTCGTTCATCAAGGGGTTCGCGCCGGAGATCGGGCGGGGCGCGAGGCTGGTCTATACGGTACGGTTCTACTGAAAGGGGATATTCAGAGGCATTAAAAAGGGCCGCCGGAACGTCATTGTTCGGTGGCTGTCCCTCTCGAAAATTACATCTGGCCTCATATTACAACACTTAACATGTTAATTTGCCTTTCTTAATTTTCGCGATTTCAAGAGCTAAATAAAAGCATTACAAGGCTGATAGAGTTTTCAGGAGGGACACCTACTAG
>DATCXQ010000219.1:0-11428 GCA_036565725.1 Blastocatellia bacterium | reverse complement strand
AAGGCCGAGCCGATAGGGCGATAGGGCGACGGGGCGACAGGGGGACAAGGCGATAAAGAGGCCTCAAATCGCCTTGTCCCCCTGTCGCCCTGTCGCCCCGTCTCTCTTCAGCGTGGCCGCAACGTCATGTAAGCAGTGGAGCCTCGGCGATTGATGAGCAGAAGCAGCGGGTGCGAGCCAGCGCGAGAGAGCGCTGATTTCAAGTCTTCCACGGAGCGAACCGGCTGACGATTGACCTGTTCGATCACGTCGCCCGGCTGCAGTCCGGCTTCGGCCGCGGCGCCCGCCGGTTCGACGTCCGTGATTACCAATCCCTGGGCGCCGGAGCCGAGTCCCAGCCGCGCCGCCAACTCCGGCGTCATCGGAGTGACCGCCCATCCAAGACGCTCCTCGTCGCTCGAGCCGGCGCCTGGCGCGCTGGTAGGGCGACTGGTCGTCTGGTTCGCAAGCTCGTCGAGTGTGGCGCGCAATTGTTGTTCACGGCCGTCGCGCAAAACGGTGATCGTCACTTCGGCGCCTGGCCCGGCGCTGGCGATGACGTTGCGCAGGCTGTTGCCGTCCTCGATCTGATTTCCGTTGATGACGGTGATCACGTCGCCCTGCTTCAAGCCCGCGCGCTCGGCCGGGCTTCCCCGCTCGACGTTACTGACGATCACGCCCCGAACCTCCTTGAGTCCGAGATTCGCCGCCATGTCCGAAGTTACGGCCTGAACGCCGACGCCCAGATAGCCTCGCCTGACCTTGCCGCCTTTTATCAACTGTTCGGCGACACTGCGCGCCATGTTCGCCGGGATCGCGAAGCCGATGCCGATATTGCCGCCTGTCGGCGAGACTATCTGCGAATTGATCCCAACAAGCTCGCCCGCCGTCGAAACCAGACCGCCTCCGGAATTGCCCTGATTGATCGGCGCGTCTGTCTGCAGAAAGCTCTCGAAGCTGCCGTCGCTCAAACCCGTCGTGCGCCCCTTCGCGCTGATGATCCCGGCGGTCACCGTCTGGCCGATACCGAGCGGATTACCCACGGCCAGCACCACATCGCCCACGCGCACGCGGTCGGAATCTCCCAGCGTGAGCATCGGCAGGTCGTTCGCGCCGATCTTGAGCACGGCGAGGTCGCTGCGCGGGTCATCGCCTATTACCTTCGCGTCGTAACCGCGATTGTTCGCCATTTCGACTCTGATCTCTTCGGCGCCGTCGATCACGTGATGGTTGGTCAGAATGTATCCGTCTTTCGTAATGATCACGCCCGAGCCGAGTCCTCGTTGAATCTGCCGGCGCTGAGCCGGCGCGCCGTAGCGGTCGCCGAAGAAGTCACGGAAAAAAGGGTCATTGAAGAAAGGAAATTGCCGGGGCGCGCGCACCACCCGTTGAGAGCGAATGGTCACGACCGCCGGCGCGACGGCGCTGACGACGTCGGCGTAAGAGAGCACAGCGCCCGCCCTCTCCGTAGGCCGCGCGGGAGGCAGCGAGACTTCATCGCCGTCTCCGTTGCGACAGGATTGCAACAAAAGAAGCGCAATGACCGCCAGCGCTACCCAATACCTCGACGTGTGATCTTTCCTGGCGCCAAACATTCTGATGCGCAATTTAAATTACCGGCGGCGGCGTGTCGGTACGGTAGGGCGCCGAGCGGATTCGGCCTCATACATAGCCCGTTCGCCCGACGAACAAAGGTGAATGGGACTTGCAGGATTAATGGACCTATACGACGCCCTATAGTTCCTATTAGCCCTGAAAGTCCCATTTAGCCCCATTCAAGTTAAGCCACGGTAATGAACGCTTTTTGCTGGACGTGTTGTCGCTCCCATCTTCCGATCTCCCCGGTTGAAATTTCTTGAACCAGAAGGGAGAGGGATTATGAGGCGCTCAAAAAACCATGGCGCGAGCATTTACAAAGCGCTAATCGGATGCCTGCTATTACTAGCGCCGCAGCCCAGCGTAAGATGCCAGCAGCAAGGCCCCGACACCGATCAGGATAAAAACGTCATCAGACAGCGCACCTCGCTCGTTGTCGTCAACGTCTCGGTCACCGACAAGCAATTCCGCCAGATTAGCGGTCTCAACAAACAACACTTTGAAATTTTTGAAGATAAAGTCCGGCAGGAGATCGAATTCTTCAGCGACGAGGACAAGCCGGCCAGCGTGGGCATTATCTTCGACCTGTCGGGAAGCATGAGCAATAAGATGTCGCGCGCCCGTGATGCGATCAAAGCATTCATCGACACGTGTCATGACAAGGACGATTTCTTCCTGGTCGGCTTCAACGAGCGCGCCTCGCTGCTGTCCGAGCTTTCAGACGGGCGGAGCGTCCTCGACAAACTCTCGCTGGCCGAACCTCGCGGCCAGACGGCCCTCTATGACGCCGCGTATCTTGGCGTCGAAAAAGTCAAAGAGGGCCGCCACGACAAGCGGGCGATCCTGATCGTCTCGGACGGCCAGGACAACGCTTCTCGATACAACTACGGGGAGCTGAAGAAACTGCTCAAAGAAGCCGACGTGCAAGTCTACTGCATCGGCATCCTGGAAGAGGGCACGGACGCCGGATCCGTTCTGGACAGGCAGGGACAGTTAATCCTGGAAGAACTCTCCCGCACGACCGGCGGCATGGCCTTTTTCCCTTCTTCATACTCCGAATTGGAAGATTCTGTCACGCGCATTGCGCTGACGCTGCGCCATCAATACAGCATCGGCTACGTCCCGTTCAACGAACAGCGCGACGGCAAGTGGCGCAAGATCAAAGTCCGTGTTAACGCCCCCAAGGGATTGCCGTCGTTGATCGTGCGGTCTAAAGAAGGCTATTACGCCACGCCCTGAGCCGCAGCCCCCTTCAGCGCCGCGAATGGGACTTATAAAGAGCTATGGGACTTATGGGACGTCTTACAGGTCCCATAAGTCCCATAGCTCTTATTCATTTAGCGATGAATAATCTGCCAGCCAGACAGTAAGTTCTGCGCGTCGCGCATCAAAGGCCGCGCTTGAACAGACAATGATCTAATCTGTTAAATCAAGACAAAGAAGACATACACAATGAATTGTTTTCCGTAAACCGTGAAACGGTTAGAGGAGCGGTCTACGAACCGTTCTTGTTCGTCCCTTCATTTCTCAACACTGAGGTAAAACACAAAGATGGAGAATAGATTCAATGATTCGATAAAGAGGGCGTCGCGTGGTCGGATATTGAGTCCGGCGCTGGCTCTTTCGCTGGGATTCGGTTTGTTCGCGCCGAACGGCTTGACGGTCTTCGGTCAACAGGCGCCGGAGGGCGCGATTATCTCCGGCTCACAGGCGCCGGCGCCCGCGATAGCCTCCGGGGAACAGGCGACGAAGGAGAGGGGGCCGGAGACTTCGGCCCAACTGCCTTCGCCCGCTGAGCTCTCGCGCGTGTTCATCAACGTGGCCAAGCGCGTCAAGCCCGCCGTGGTCCAAATCAACATCGTCGCGGGCGGAATACGTCAGACCGGCGCCGACGAGTTGGATGAGGCGCCGCCGTCCGATCCGCCGTCCGGTTCGCCGTCCGGCCAACCGCTCAACCTCGTGCAGTCGCAGTCGCCTTACGCTAAGCGTGGGACAGGCTCCGGCGTGATCGTCAGCCCGGACGGTTACATTCTGACCAACAACCACGTGGCCGGCCCCGCCTCCGAGATCAGGGTCAGGCTTCACGACGGCCGCGAATTCAGGGCGCGCCGCATCGGCGTGGACGCCGAAACCGATCTGGCGTTGATCAAGATCGAGGCGCAGAACCTGCCGTACGCGACGCTCGGCGATTCGACGAGGCTGGAGCAGGGCGAATGGGTAATTGCGCTCGGCTCGCCTTTCGGCCTCGAACAGACGATGACCGCCGGCATCGTCTCGGCGACCGGACGCCAATTCGGCGGGACCTACGACAACTACATTCAGACCGACGCTTCAATCAATCCGGGGAATTCTGGCGGGCCTTTGATCAACATGAGCGGCGAAGTGATCGGCATCAACACGATGATCTATTCGCGTTCGGGCGGCAGCGAAGGCATCGGTTTTTCAGTCCCGTCGAATATAGCTAAGAAGGTTCAGGAGCAACTTCTCAGGAACGGACGCGTCTCGCGCGGCTATCTGGGCGTCTCCCTGCAAGACTCGGAGACCGCAGGGGGCGGCGCGTTGGTCGCCGAGGTGACCAACGGCGGTCCCGCTTCGAGCGCGGGCCTGCGCAACGGCGACCGGATCGTCGAATTCGACGGCAGGCTGGTGAAATCCACCAAACAACTGACCGAGTTCATCGCCGACACGCCGGCCGGCAAAGCCGTTAAATTGAAATTCTTGCGCGACGGCCGCGAGCAATCCGCTTCAATCACGCCCGCCGAGCGCCCCGGACGCAGAGTGGCCAACAGCCAACAGGCGCCCGCCCCGTACGGACGACAGCCCCAACCCTATGGGCAACAGCCCCGACCTTGAACGCCGCGGCGTCGCTCAATCGAATCGCCCGGGATCGAGACTGGATAGGTCAGGCGAGTGAAGTAGAACGGATTTTCTCCATCTAGTCTTGATGTTGTGTGGTTCGATTCAGAACTCCGGGTGGCCGGGATTCCGGCCACCCGTTTTTTTATGCCTGACGCTTTGAGCAGTAGTGAGGTTGGCTTCTTCAATTTGCTCGCTACCGCTCGCGGAGCCGACCCGAATTGAAAACTGAATGCCGCTTGGCCGTCTATTCCTCCTCTTTCATCGGCTTCGATTTGAGAGGCTTTTTGCCCTCACTGACGTTATAGTCAGCAGGGACTCCAAACAGCGAGTGGTCAGGTTCGCTGCGCGTGAGATTGGTGAGACGGTAGGTCGTCTCGCCGGAGCGCGGATCCCGGAATTTGCTCATAACCATCAACTGCAATTCGGGCGAGTGCCAGGTTTCTCTAACGAGTTCCATTGGCAAGGTATTGCCGATCTCGCCCGCGGGAACCGTGAATGTCAAGCGCGTGCCCTCTGCAGTCACACCTTCGATTGTTTGAGTCCCGAGCGATTCCTCCTTCTTTTGACCCTGACCCGCTTCTATGCGCGGGATGCCTTGTTGAAACATATCGATCTGTCTTTCCACCTCGGGATCATTCGGGGCTTCCTTTCTCGGCTTCTTCAGCAGATCTTCCTTAGCCATCCGCATTTTCTCCGCCATCGCTTCAAACTCTGCCTGCGTGACCGTCTGGCCATTGATCATGAAGGTCTTGCTTTGCGCATCCGCCGATAGCTTTTTTTGCGCATCGGCAGGCAGCTCTTTTTGCCGGAAAACGAACCTGTTCGCGGTGTGTGTGCGCGGATCGAGGCTGTAGGAAACGCCAGCCACCGGATCAGTGATGATAATGTGTTGCTGGGCTTCGCCGCCCGACGTCCACTTGCCAATCGTCCCCAACGTCTGCTCCGTCCGGGTGCGCCCTTCGCTGTCGCGATAAAGCTTCGACTCATTCTTGCGGATAATCTGATTGCCGTCGCTGAGCGTTTGGACATGCTCCGTGATTGCCGTCGCCGAATAGGGCGCGCCCTTCACCACTTTACCAATGGCGAATTTAGGCGCTATGACTTTGAAAATCAGATCAGCCTGAATCTCCGCTTTATCCGGCCTTGGTTTCTTCTCCTGGGCGACTGAGTTGAGACTGCCTGCGGCGAGCAGGCAGCTTATTGTCAGCAGCCGTATCAGCGTCCTTTTCATAATGTTCTCCTTTCGAATCGCTACCGCTCGCGGTACTGACTCGTTCGTACAGTGATCTGTAGCATCGACTTTAGCGAACGAAACGAATCGCCCGCGCCATCCCATCCTGTCCCAACACTACATCGGCCTTGACCGGCTCATTCACCGTTTCAGGGTCGACCGGCAAGCCGACCTCGCCGAGCGCCGAACCCGGTAATTCGACGCGCACCACCTGCAGACTATCCAGAGTGGTAAAGTCTTCTCCCTCCCTCAATGGGAAAAATCGCGTAACTACTTCAACCTCATCCGGGCTGTCTGCGGACTCCCTGCGGCGTACGCGCTTCGGTAAATTTTTCGGTTGCTCGGCCGCCATCTGGCCGCGGCCATCAGGCGGAGCCGCCCGACGGCCAGGCGTGTTGACTGGCGCAGGCGCGACGGCTCGTTCTTCGCGGCGCGGCATGCGCGAGCTTGTAGACTTCCAGAAAATGGCCATCACCGAAATCAAGATCAAAATTCCTGCCGCACACGCAGCCAACTTCCAACTCGACCAATGCCTGGATCTGCCAAACGCCGGAATAACAGTCGACGAGGCAGTGGCCGCCGTCTGTGCGCGGAAGGCGGCGAGCAGCGCCGCATCAACGCGCGCCGGTGGCTCTTCCCCGGCAATCTCCGCGACGACGGCGCGCACGCGGGCGAGCAAGGCTCGCTCTTCGGCCAGCCGCGCAGCGCAACGTTCACAACCTTCCGTATGGATCAAGCCCTGGTCGCGCGTCGTGGCATCCAGCAAGCTATTGCGCGCGAGGTCCAGGGCGAGCTTTTCAAAATTCTGGCAATTCATGCGAAGCACCTCATCCCTTGCGCGTTGGGCGCCGCCGAGTCCAGCCTGACAGCCGCGCGCAGCTTCTTAAGCAATAAGGCATGCCCGCGATGCAGTCGCGAGTTCACCGTGCCTATGGGGCAATCCAGCGTCAGCGCCGCTTCCGCATAACTCATCTCTTGAAAATCACACAACACGATCACCTCGCGGTAACGCGCCGGCAGGGCCAGGACGGCCTGTCGCACCAATCTATTCGCCTCATTGCGCGCGCAATCGCCGAGCGGATCGGCGCCGGAGATTAATTGCGCGATCTGAACCGCCTCGCCTTCGTCAGATTCTTCAACGAGCTGGACGTAAGGGCGCTCCTTTTCCATCAGGAGCAAGACCTGATTGCGGGCGGCCCCGCATAAATAGGCCTTGAGCGAGCCGCGCTCCGGGTCATATCGACGTCCATTACGGAGCAACGCCAGAAAGACCTCTTGCGTGACCTCCTCGGCGACGCTCGCCTGCCCGCTCATCAGCAGCGCGAACCGATAGACGAGTCCCTTATGCCGCCGGTAAAGCTCAGTGAAGGCTTTCTCCTCTCCGGCCAACATCAACCGCAACAGTTCGGCGTCGCTGGGAACCATCGGTTTGTCATTGCCCCTTTCCTTTTTCCGTCAACTTATATTGATAATTAACCCAACGAGCCGAAAAGCTTCCAAAATAATTCTCACTTCTTCTTTGTTTTGCAGGTCCCTATTTTTCTTCCACCTTCAGTCACGTCGCAGCGTAATCATTAGGTCAACCTTTGTCGCGCGCCGCGCCGGAATCCAGCAGGCCAGCAGCGCCACGCCGATTAGTAACAAAGTAATGACCGCAAAGGTCAGTGGATCGGTGGCGCTTACATCGAACAACAGACTCTTCATCACACGTGTCAACGCAAAGGCGCCGACAGAGCCTAGAGCCACACCGAGCAATACCAGCGACATCCCCTGCTTGATGAACAAACGCGCTACATCGGCGCTTTGCGCCCCGAGCGCCATGCGGATGCCGATCTCGTGCGTGCGCTGCGTGACGACGTAAGAGATCACCCCGTAAACGCCGACGCCGGCGAGCAGCAGCGCCAGCGCCGCAAAGCCGCCCAGGAGCAGAAGATTGAACCGGCGCGCGGCGACAGAGTTGGAGAGCCGTTCATTCATCGTCATTACGTCGTAAACCGGCAGAGCCGGATCGATTTCGCGCACAGCGTTGCGCAGCGCTGGCGCGAGGCTCGACGGCTCCACCGCGCCGCGCAACACCAGCGCCATCCCGGAGCGCGGCAATTGCCGGTAACTGAGGTAGACCGCCTGTTCGATCTCTCCATCCAGGCCCGTATAACGGATGTCGTTGACCACGCCGATGACGGTTGTGTTCATGCCGGCCACTGAGAGCCGTTTGCCGAGCGGGTCTTCGTTTGGGAGGAGTCTGCGCGCGAGCGTTTCACTGAGCAGCGCGACGCCGGGCGAGTCTTGGGTGTCGCTGTCGTTGATGAGCCGCCCGGCGCGCAAAGATATCCCCATTGTGCGGAAATAGTCAGGATTGACCCTGGCGACGGGCGCGGAGGGTTCTCTCTCCCCTGGCCGTGGCGAGCGGCCTTCCACGCGCAGCGTGGCGCCCATGTTGTAACCGGTTAACGGCAAGTGGCTGGTGGCGCCGACGGCGGCGACGCCGGGAAGAGCGGTAAGACGTTGCAGGATTCGTTCGTAGAATTGCGCGCGCTGCGCATTATCGCGGTAACGCGGTGGGAGCGAGATCTTCGCCGTCAGCATGTTTTCAGCCCGGTAGCCCGGATCAACGTCGAGCAGTTTAACGAAGCTGCGGATGAGCAGGCCCGCGCCGATCAGCAACACAATTGCCAGCGCGACCTCGCTCACCATCAGCGCGTTGCGCAAGCTTCGTCCGTGTAAACCGCCGCCGCGTCCGCCTTCTTTGAGCGAGACGTTCAAATCCGTCCGCGAGAGTCGCAGCGCCGGCAAGAGCCCGAAAAGCAGCCCTGTCACGAGCGTAATGAATAAGGTAAAGCCGAGCACGCGCAGGTCAATCGTGATGGCAGCCACCCGCCCCATCTCGCCTAGAGCGTCGGTTGAATTGAGTGAACCGAACAAGCTGATGAGCCAGGAAGCGAGCAGTAATCCGGCTGCGCTTCCCGTCATGGCCAGCAGCAGGCATTCGGTCAACAGTTGGCGCGTCAGCCGCAACCGACCCGCGCCCAACGCCCCGCGAATCGCCAGTTCTTTTTCCCGGGCGCCTGCGCGCGCCAACAGCAAATTGGCCACATTCGCGCAGGCAATCAGCAGAACCAGGCCGACCGCGCCCAACAACACCAACAGCGGGCGTCGCCTGGCGCCGAGGAAATGCTCCTGCAAGGGAACAAGCCGCGTCCTGCTATCAATTCGCGAAACTCCTTGCGGCCTGGCCGTTTCGTAACGTTGCAACAGCGTATCCATCTCCGCCTGCGCCTGCTCAGGCGTCACGCCGGGCTTGAGCCGGACCACGGTCGGCCCGTACTGACGGGTCTCGCCGGCCATCTGCGCAGTCGGATCGAGCGCCAAAGGAACCCACGCGTCGAAGTGGTGGTAGTAGCGGAAGTTCGCCGGCGCCACGCCGATCACGGTGAAGTTGGCGTCATTTAGCGTGACGCTACGCCCGACAATACCCTGATCGCCGTTGTAACGGCGCAACCACAGTGCGTGACTGAGGATGGCGACGCGCTCGCCGCCGGGAGAGTCTTCCGCCGAGGTAAAGTTGCGCCCTGGGGGAAGCGGCTGCGCGCCGAGCAGCGGCAAGAAGCTCGCCGAGATTTCGCCAACCTCAACCCTTTCCGGCTCGCCTGCGCCAGTCAGGGTCCGTGTGCCGCCATCCTGAGCGGCTATGCCTTCCAGCGTTTGACTATGCTCCTGCCAATCGAGGAAGTGCCCTCCCCAGGCCTCCTGGCTGTCATTTGTCCTTTTCGAGACTTCTTCCACCCAAAAGAGCCGCTCCGAATCGGGATAGGGGAGCGGTCGTAATATCAGCGCATTGACGACGCTGAAGATCGCCGTGTTCGCGCCTATGCCGAGCGCCAGCGTCAGCGTTGCGATCAACGTGAAGCCGGGATTTTTCATCAGCATTCGCAAACCGAAACGCAGGTCTTGAAACATGTCTTCCTCCAATCGTTGACGCTGTAGCCAAAGCGCGTCCCAGAACGCGCCCAGACTGCGCCACAACAGTTCGAGTTTGTTACGCCAGTCGAGCCTGTCCCATCGGGCCAGCAGCGCCTCGCGGTATTCCAACTCGGCTTCCCATTCCTGGCGGAAGCGGGCGCGGAAGCGACGCGGCACGATCACGCCGATAAACCGGATCAGCCGTCGCCAGAAGCGAAAGCGGGTTGTTAGAATTGAATCAGCCATTGGTCTCACTCGTTGGGGGCCATACAAATTTTCAGCGACTTTTCTGCGACAGAGTCCAAAAATCGGGTCACTCACATCGCAATGCTGTCATCGGGTCTACGCGCGCCGCTCTCCTGGCGGGCAGGTAGCCTGCGAAAGCTGCCACGAGGGTCATTAACAGCGCCGCCGCCGCAATCGTAACCGGGTCATTCGGCTCCAGCCCGAACAGCAAGCTTGAAATCAGCCGCGTTGTCGCCAGCGCTGCGCCGAGGCCGATGGCCATACCGATCGCCACCAACAATATTGTTTCCATCATCACCATGCGGACGACATCCGCGCCACGCGCGCCGAGCGCCATGCGGATGCCGATCTCGTTTGTCCGGCGAGTCACCGCGTAAGACATCACGCCGTACAATCCGACGCAGGTCAGCAGCAATGCGAACAGGCTGAAGGCGCTACCGAGTTGCGCGATGAAGCGTTCTTGTGTGAGCGATTCGTTCACCACGTCTGTCATCATCCGCAACCCGACGACCTGCGCCTGCGGACTAAGCTCGCGCGCCAGCCGCCCGAGCGTAGCTGCGTAATCCGCCGCCCCGCCGCTCGCGCGGAGTTGGAAAGTCATTCCTTCCCGTTGCGGCTGCTGGAAGTAATAGAGGTAATAAGTGCGCGGCGTCGGCTCGCGCAGATTCGTGTACTTGGCGTCTTTCGTGACGCCTATGACTTCAACTTGCAAATCACGCCGGGTGATGAAGCGACGGCCTACGGGGTTTTCATTGCCGAAGAAGAAATGCGCCATCGCCTGATTGATGACGGCGTAAAGCGGCGGAACGCCTGCCATACTCGGCGGCGCGCCGGGCTGGCTGTTCGGCGGCGCCGGCGGACGCTCATCCTGCGGTCCGAAATCACGTCCCACGAGTATGGGCATCTTCATCGTTTCGAAGAACCGCGGCCCCACGGCCATTTCATTGCAACTCATATTTTCATCGGGCGCTGGCGTATAGCCGGGGACGCTGACATTGAAGCTAACACCGCCGCCGCTCAGCAGACTGGCCGATTGCGCGCCGGGCAAGGGTTCCAGCCGCGCGAGCATTTCTTTGTCGAGGTCGCTGCGCTGCTGAGCGCTGTAGCCGCCGCCGGGATCAATCGAGAACTGCACGATGTTCTCGTAGTCGAACCCGAGATCGAGCGTGCGCAAATTGCGCAGGCTGCGCACGAACAACCCCGCGCCGATGAGCAGGAAGAGCGAGAGCGCCACCTGCGTGACGACTAGCGTTTTGTTGAGCGCCAGCCGGGACCGGCTCGCGCTCGCGCCGGTTTGATCTTTCAACGAAGCCGTCAGATTCAAACGCGTCGCTTGCCACGCCGGCGCGAGGCCGAATAGCAAACCTGTTATGACAGAGACAAGCAGCGTAAATGCGAGCACATGCGCGTCGAGCGGCACATCCAGCGCCGTTTGCGTTTGCTGTGGCAGATAAGTAATCAGCCCGCGCAGGCACGCGCGCGCGAAGAGCAAGCCGGCCGCGCCGCCGAGCAGCGACAACAAGACGCTCTCGGTCAGCAACTGGCGCAGCAACCGGA
>DATCXQ010000156.1:0-12203 GCA_036565725.1 Blastocatellia bacterium | reverse complement strand
GCCGCGCTGGTCGCGGTCGTCGGCGGCCAGCCGCCGGTGGATCTGATCCCGACGCTGAGCGGCGACTTTTCGCTCAAACAGGTTCAGGTTGTTGCAATACATTTCATTATGGATGACAAAGGAAACGCGGCCAGTTTCGAGCTTCGCCAGCCGGGGACGGTGTTGACGGCGAAGCGGAAGCAATAATCCGCTGATATAATTTCAAGAGACGAAGAATGGATATGGAGAACATCGAGCGCGACACATTAGAAGTCGACGTATTATTCGTCGGCGCGGGCCCCGCCTCACTGGCCGGGGCGCTGCGGCTGCGCCAACTCATCAACAAGCGCAACGAAGAACACAACAACGCTTTAGGCGAGATCACGATCGCCGTGATCGAGAAGGGCCGCGAGATCGGGTCACATATAATTTCGGGCGCGGTTATGGACGTTCGCCCGCTCGCGGAGTTGCTGCCTAATTATAAAGAACTTGGCGCGCCGCTCGAGGCCGAGGTCGGCGAAGAGGACGTTTCGTATCTGACCCGCCGCTTCAAGATCAAATCGCCGATCATCCCGCCTCCGCTCAGGAACCACGGCAAATACGTCGTCAGTTTGAATAAGCTCGTCCGCTGGCTCGGCCCTGTCGTCGAGGAGGCGGACGTGATGCTCATTCCCGAATTCCCCGGGGCCGAGCTGCTTTACGACGAAAACAATCGGGTCATCGGCGTGCGCACCGGCGATAAGGGCGTCGGCAAGGACGGTGAGCCGAAGGAGAATTACCAGCCCGGCGCCGACATCTTCGCCAAGGTGACTGTGCTCGGCGAAGGCGCGCGCGGCTCGCTGACCAAGAAGCTGGTCGAGAAGCTCAATCTAGATGAAGGCCTCAACCCGCAGGTCTACGCGGTCGGCGTGAAAGAGATATGGGAACTGCCGAAAGGTCGCGTTAAACCCGGCTTCGTGATGCACACGCTCGGTTACCCGCTGCCCAACGACACCTTCGGCGGCGGCTTCGTTTACGGGATGCGGAACGACCTGCTGGACATCGGCCTAGTCGTCGGGCTGGATTATCACGACCCGTTCACCGACCCGCACCGGCTCTTCAATCAGTTCAAACAGCACCCGGCGATCGCGAAGATGCTCGAAGGCGGCAAGATGCTCTATTACGGCGCGAAGACCATTCCCGAAGGCGGGTTGTTGTCGCAGCCGAAATATTACGGCGACGGGTTTCTGATCGTCGGCGATTCGGCCAGCTTCCTCAATTCGCAGCGGCTCAAAGGCATCCACATGGCCATGAAGACGGGGATGCTCGCCGCCGAGGCGATTTTCGAGGCGCTCCTGGCGGGGCGCTTCGACGAGGCGCAGTTGAAGCGGTTCGAAGAGCTGGTCAAAGAGAGCTACGTCTATAAGGAACTTTATGAGGTCCGCAATTTCCATCAGGCTTTCCGCCACGGGCGCAGGTGGGGGCTGATCGAGGCCGGCATGCAATACCCGACCGGAGGTCTCGGACTATTCGGCGACCTGCGCGTCGAGGCCGGCCACGAGCACTTGCGCAAGCTGCATGTCTTCAACCGCCTGTCGAAACATCCCGGCGACGTCCCGCAAGCCGAGCCGGCGAAATACGACAACAAGTTGACTTTCGACAAAGTCTCCGACGTTTACCGCTCTGGCACCGAACATGACGAAGATCAACCGCCGCATCTGAAAGTGCTCGATTTTGACGTCTGTGTAAGGAGATGCACACAGGAATACGGCAATCCATGCCAATATTTCTGCCCTGCCGCCGTCTACGAAATCGAGGAGGCCAATGGCGGGCGCAAGCCCAAGATCAACTTCTCGAACTGCGTTCATTGCAAGACGTGCGACATTATGGACCCGTACCAGATCATTGACTGGGTGACGCCGGAAGGCGGGGGCGGTCCGAATTACATCAATCTGTAAATATTTCAACCGCCAGGATCAAGGATCGAGAATCGGGGGTCGAAGATAGAGGACCGTGTCTTTGTTTATCTTCGATCCTCGATTCTCGATCCTCAATCTTCGATCCTCACGGTTTTTCAATTTCATAAGGGAGTTAACAACTATGGCAACGCCACAAGACGCTGATCTGATTATCAAACTCTATGACCTGCGCCGCGACGAAACGATGCGGAAGGCGCGCAATTATTTCGCCTTCGAATTCCTTCCGCAGAGCGTCGACGACGTGAAGGAAATCTTCACCAACGTACGAGACTATCCCGAGCAGAACGCTTACCTCCGGCAGGTGGTAAGTTACTGGGAGATGGTGGCGGCGATGGTAAATCACGGCTCGATTGACCAGGCGCTCTTCTTCGAAACCAACGGCGAGTTCTTCGGCGTGTGGGCGAAGATCGGCCACTTCATTGAAGATTTGCGCGCGTCCTTCGGCCCGCAATTTCTGGTCAACCTGGAGAAGCTGATCGCCGCGGCGCCCGACGGCGCCAAGCGCGTTCAGTTAATGAGAGAAAGGTTTAATGCGATGGCGGCGCAACGCGCGCGGAAGTAGCGGCGTCTGAGCCAGCCATCAGGGCTCCAGCAACGCGGCGACCCGTTATCACGGGTTGCCGCGTTTGTATATTCGGTATACCCTGTTGTCGCTTCGTCGCGGCTTCGGCTCGAAAGAGACCGCCAAAGCCGCGCTCCCGCAGTCGCATAAATTCGGCTCGCAATTCAATTCTTCTGAGGTTTGCATGTCCCATCGGAATCACGTTGGAAAAGTTATGGCCGGTCTCGTCCTATTGCTCGCGGTCTTGTTCGTTGCGCCGTACGCGCGAACGCAGGCGCCGCCCGAGGACCCGCCGGCCGGCGCCGAGGCCGGCGCAACGCCCGATCCCGCGCAGAATCAGAACCCGGTCAGCCTCTCCGCAAAAATCGATCAGAGCCAGTTGAAGCCCGGACAAACGGCGAAACTGCTGATCACGGTGAAACTCGAACCCGGCTGGCACCTATACGCGCTGACGCAACCGCCGCCGCCGCGCGCGGCGAAGGTCACGATTGACGAGAGCGGCGTCTTCAAATTGGCCGGCGCAGTCCGGCAGCCGAAGCCTAAGATTTACCAGGACCCCAACTTCTCGGAGCCTGGCAAGCCGTTTATGTCGCAGGCGTTCGAGAACGAAGTGACGTTCACCGCGCCGATCAAAGTCGCGGCCGACGCCAAGGCCGGCGCACAGAAATTGATCGCCAAATTCAGCTATCAGGTCTGCGACGATCAAACCTGTCTGCGGCCGACGACAAAGACGTTCGAGATCGAGACGACGATCGCCGGGGCTTCAGTCCAAGCGCCCCCGACCAAAGCGACTCCGACGCCGATCAATGCCCCGGCCAAACAGACGAATTCAGAGATCTCTCTGTTGACCAAGCAGGCCCCGGCGCCGCCGGATCCTCCCCGGATTGTGACGCCTGGCACTTCTGATCCCGCTCCGGCTTCGACGCCTGAAACATCTAGCCCTACGCCGACTGCGACGCGGGAGGCCGTTTCGACAATGGGCGTCGGCGCCATCGCGCAGCCGCCCGGCGGAGCCCCTCAGGTCGCCTCTCAGGCCCCAACCCAGGCCTCCCCACAAGCCTCTCTGGATGGAGACCTGGCGAAGGACTTGAAGGGTCGCGGGCTGTTCGGCTTCGTCTGGTTCGCAATCATCCAGGGGTTGCTGGCGCTGCTCACGCCGTGCGTCTTCCCGATGATCCCGATCACCGTGTCGTTCTTCACCAAACGCGATAAGCAGAGCGGAGGGGCGGCCGTCGGGCAGGCGGGGTTCTTCTCGCTCGGCATCATCTTCACATACACGGCGATCGGATTGGCGCTCGCCGGCCTCGCGGGGCCGACAGGCTTGACCAAACTCGCGTCGAGCCCGTGGATGAACCTGTTTCTCACTGCGCTGTTCGTGGTCTTCGCGCTCAATCTTTTCGGGATGTTCGAGATCAGAGTCCCAACCGGATTCGTTTCAAAACTCGACGCGCAGGCGCAGGCGGGCCGGATGGGAACTATGTTCGCGACGCTCCTGATGGGCGTCACCTTCACACTGACTTCGTTCACTTGCACGACGGCGTTTGTCGGCACGGTGTTGATTTACGCGACGCAAGGGGAATGGTTCTGGGCGGTCCTCGGGATGCTGGCGTTTGCGGCGGCGTTCGCGCTGCCGTTCTTCCTGTTTGCGCTCTTCCCGCGCTGGCTACAGTCTCTGCCGAAATCGGGCGGATGGCTCAACAGCGTGAAGGTCGTGATGGGATTTCTGGAGCTCGCGGCGGCGTTCAAATTCCTGAGCAACGTCGACCTGGTTTGGCGCTGGGAGACGGTCTCCCGCAATCTGGTGCTGGCCGCGTGGATCGCGATCGCGCTGGTGGCGGCGATCTACCTGCTCGGCAAAATCCAACTGCCGCACGACTCTCCAGTTGAGCGTCTCGGCGTGCCGCGAATGCTCTTCGCCACGTCCTTCTTCGGCGTGGCGTTCTATCTGCTGACCGGATTGTTCGGCGCGCCGCTCGGCGAACTAGACGCATGGTTGCCGCCCGAAGAAACCAGCGGACGCCTAATGGTCGTATGGCGGCCAGGCGCCGCCGACAAGGTCGCCGAGAACCTCTGGATCGAAAATTACGAAATGGCCCTGCAAAAGGCGCGCGCGGAGAACAAACCTGTCTTTCTCAATTTCACCGGCGTGACCTGCACCAATTGCCGCTGGATGGAAAAGAATATGTTTCCCGAACCGGAGGTGAAAAAAGAGCTGGACCGTTTCGTGTTGGCCGAGCTTTTCACCGACCGCGAGAAGCCCGACGAGATTCGGGCCACGGATGAAAAGAACGCCGAACGCCAGGCAAACCAATTTAAGAGCGCGGCGCTGCCGCTTTATGCGATCATCTCGCCCGATGAGAAGACGCTGGCCATCTTCCCCAGCCTGACGCGCGATAAACAGGAATTCATTGGCTTCCTGCAACGCGGCGCCAGCCGGTTCGAACAGCAGTCGGCGCGGAGGTGAGATACGAAGAAGACGGGGCGACTGGGCGACTGGGGGACGAGGCGATTGGGGATAGGAAGACCATCGTCCCTCCGTCGCCCAGTCGCCCCGTCGCCCCGTCGCCCCGTCGCCCCGTCTTCTGCGGGGAGCCAGCGCAACGCTTCTTCGACGTAAGCTTCGCCGCGCAGGCCCGTCGAAACGAGCGAGCGCGCGGCGCCGATGCGGTCGGCGGGCAGGTGAGATTTGCCGAGCGGGATCGTCACCGTGAACGCGCTGCCGCGATCGACTTCGCTCGTGACCCGTATGCCTCCGCCGTGCAGCTTGACCAACTCCTGGACGAGCGCCAGTCCGATGCCGCTGCCTTCAAACGTGCGCCCGCGCGCGCCTTTGACGCGGTGGAAACGCTCGAACAGGCGCGGCAATTCTTTAGCCGGGATGCCCGTGCCGGTGTCGCGCACCGTGAGGATTGCGGATTGCGGATTGCGGGTTGCGGATTTCCCCTCCTCACGCTCCTCCGCTTCCCCGCTCTCCCGCTCCTCTTCAATCCGCAATCGCACCTCGATTTCGCCTTCGAACGTAAACTTGAACGCGTTCGAGAGCAGATTCAAAACGATCTTCTCCCACATCTCGCGGTCGACGTAGACCGGCTCCTCGATCGGCGGACAATCCACAATCAGCTTCACTCCGGCTCTCTCGACCGCCGAGCGGAAGACGCTGGCGAGGTCCGCCGTGAGCGCGGACAGGTCTGTCGGCTCATAGACGGCTTCGATGCGCCCGGCCTCGATGCGCGAAAAATCGAGCAGCGTGTTGACCAGTTTGAGCAGGCGCATGGAATTGCGATGCGCGACTTCAAGATGCTCGCGCGTCGGGGGCGGCAATCCGCCTTCGGCCAGCGCGTCTTCGAGCGGGCCGAGCATCAACGTGAGCGGCGTGCGGAACTCATGTGAGACGTTCGAGAAGAAGACGGTCTTGGCGCGGTCAATTTCGGCCAGGGCTTCGGCGCGTTTGCGTTCCTCTTCGTAAGCGCGGGCGTTGGCCATGGCCGTGGCGATTTGGCCGGCGGCGAGGTTGAGGAAGCCGCGATAATCATCATCGAGCGCCAGGCGCGGGCTGATTCCGGCGACCAGGAATCCGGCGGGAAATTCCTGAATTCCGGTTTTGTCGAGCGGCAGCACGACGGCATTTTCGATTGCGTCGCCAAACCACGCCCCGACGGTTAAATGGCCGAATTTTCCAGTAAGATTTTCAATCGTCTGGCTCTGGCCGGTTTCCAGAACGCGGCGGAAACGCCAAACGTCACCCTCCGAATTGAGTTCGATTTCGGCGGGCGCGGCGGCCGCGCCTTTTTCGAGCCGGACGGTTTCGGCCAACCACGCCGTCCTGCCGTCATCGGCGAGCAGGTAAACGAGCGCGAACGGAATGTCATTGGGATTTTCGGCGAGCGTGACGGCGGCGGCGCGCACGGCGTCTTCGGCTGTTCGGGCTTCAGTCAATGCGCGCTCGCCCAGATCGCGCAAAGTGTTCAACCGGCGGCGGCCCAAAACTTTCGCAGTGTCATCAGTGTTGGCGCAGATGATGCCGCCCACGCCGCCCTCATCGTTTGGAATGGGGCTGTAGGAGAATGTGTAATATGTCTCCTCCCGGTAGCCGTGTCGCTCCATGATGAGAAGCTGCTCTTCGACGTAGGCGCCTCCTCCTCCGCCCATCGCGGTTTCCAGCATCGGCCCTATCTGGTCCCAGATCTCGCGCCACACGACGGCGGCGGGTTGTCCGAGCGCGGCAGGGTGTTTGCCACCGGCGATGGCTTTGTAAGGATCGTTGTAGAGCTTAATGAGTTGCTCGCCCCAGCCGAGCCAGAAGGGTTGGCGCGAGGTGAGCATAATCCGCACGGCGGTCTTCAAGCTCTGCGGCCACGATTCAATCGGGCCGAGCGGCGTCCGCGACCAATCCATCTCTCGAATCAACTTGCCCATCTCTCCGCCGCCGGTCAGCCAATCGCGGGGTAATTGTTTTCTTGTTCTATCAAGTTTTCTACCCATGGGAAATTTTTCGCCACTTCCGCGCCGGGTGATTATACCGAAGGAACCAGACCGAGGATTTGGCGAGAATGTGAGACGCCGCCTCCCCGCAGATTCGGTATCCGCGGACAACTTTCGAATTTGCGCATCACATGCGTCTAGATTTAAACATTAGCGCACTTGAGCGGACACCACAATTTGTTGTCGCAGTCGCATGGAATGAAATCAGGCGCTCGCGCCAAAATAAGTTGACCGACGTTGGCGACTTCTCAGACCATGCTCAACTTTCGGGAGAACTTTCGCCAACGGCGCCTATCCGGGAATATCGCGGCCCTTTGCGCTCCGCCGCATGAACAAATTTCACTCATTGGCGTAAAGTTGGACGACTTGCTGATACGACAGGAAATTAGGCCGAGTGAAAATTGAAAGGCGCACATCCTGACGCCGATCGAATCACAAAAATCGCAAACTACCGATTTGATTTATTCCCCGGACTTATCACACAATAATGCCTCGGTTGGTCTTAATAGAAATTATGTAGGCCCCCGCCTTTTGATGGTATCCCTCTACCAGAATTTCTGGCATGACAGGAGCCATGCACAAACTCAAAATCCTAATCGTTGATGACGACCCAGATATCGCCGACGCCTTAACGCTCATTCTCCAATCGGCGGAATATGACGTGATAAGCGCGGCCACGGGGCAGGAGTGTCTTCAAATCGCCAGGGCCGAGCGCCCTGATCTCATTCTTCTGGATGTGCGACTGCCGGATATTAACGGCCTGGAAGTATGCCGGCGGATCAAGACCGACCCAGAGCTTGCGCGGATCGCGGTCATCAACGTCACCGGCATGCGGACTTCCAAAGATGACGAAGTGGAAGGAATTGAGGCCGGGGCGGACGCGTACCTGACCAAGCCGGTCCATCTGCGGACGCTCCTGGCCCACATGCAGACCCTGTTGCGCGCCAGACAGACGGAGACGACGCGCGAGATCGAGTCGCTGGAGCAGTTCCCCCGCCTGCCGCACGCCTCCGTCGCGGCTCAGTCGCTCGGGTTGACGCCACTGCGCGAGAGCCTGCCGGACCTCTTCGATGAATTGGTTCAACACTACGGCGATTTGCTTGACCAGGCTCTGGAACAGCGCGTCTACAAAGTAAATTATCAACTCGCGGAGAGTCTGCGCGCCCTGGGTGATCAACTGGGGTTCATCAAGGCCGGGCCCCGTGACGTGGTACAGATTCATCACGCCGCCCTGCTGATAAAGGCCGCGAATGTGACGGGCTCCAAGGCGAGGGCATACATCGAAGAAGGACGTATGCTAATTCTCGAACTGATGGGAAATCTGGTCTCATATTACAGGAATTACACTTTGAGTGTCAGAGAGGGCAACACTTCCGACAGCCGGAAGGTCGAGGCCGGTCGGAGGGAAACACATGAATAAACCGCTACTCCAGCTTTACATCACAGGGCACACTCCCAGATCCGAACGGGCAATCGCAAACCTGAGGCGGATTTGTGAAGAGAAGCTAGACGGTCGATATGAGATGGTCATTATCGACGTTCTCGAACGGCCGCAACTGGCCGAAGACGAGCGAATTCTGGTGACGCCGACCTTGATCAAACCACTCCCTCTTCCGTCGCGGCGCGTGATCGGTGACCTATCGGACCTGGAGAAGGTCCTGTCAGAGTTGGACCTCATGTCTGCGACTAAACCGGAAAACTGAGAAGAATTGCAAAATATGGAAATGCGTGAGCCTGTTTATATCGATAAATTGGAGACCGGCATTGCGGGGTTCGATTTCATCTCCGACGGCGGTCTGCCGAAATCCCGTGTGACTTTGGTCTCGGGGAGCGCCGGCAGCGCCAAAACGGTCTTGGCCGCCCAATTCCTGGCCGAAGGGATCAGACGAGCTAGTGAGGGCGGAGTCTTTGTCACCCTGGAAGAGTCGCCAGACGACATTCGCAGAAACATGGCAGGATTCGGTTGGGCCATCGAGGACTGGGAGGAGCAGGGTAAGTGGGCTTTCGTCGACGCCTCACTCCAACCTGGGGAAGAAATTGCCGTTACCGGCAGCTATGATTTCGGCGCTTTCCTCGCCCGCATCGAGCACGCCGTGCGGAAGGTCGGCGCCAAAAGGCTTTCGGTCGATTCCTTGGGCGCAATCTTAACCCGGCTGCCTGACGCGGCCACAATCCGTCAGGAAATCTTTCGGATCGTCATGGCCCTGAAAAAGATGGGGGTGACGGCTGTCCTGACCGCCGAATGCCCGGAAAACTACGATCAGATTTCCCGCTTCGGGGTCGAGGAGTTCGTCGCCGACAACGTCATCGTTTTACGAAACGTACTTGAAGAAGAGAAGAGGCGCCGGACAATAGAAATACTCAAGTACCGTGGCGCCCCCCATCAAAAGGGAGAGTTTCCTTTTACGGTGCTCCCAGCGGAAGGCATCATCGTGATCCCCCTGGCGGAGATACAATTGGAGCAAAAGTCCTCCAACATCCGCATCACTTCGGGGAATGAAGAACTTGACGAATTATGCGGCGGCGGATTTTTCCGTGACTCGATCATCCTGGTCTCAGGCGCGACCGGGACTGGCAAAACTTTGATGACCGCTGAATTCATCGCGGGCGGCGTCAAGCATGACGAAAGATGTCTACTCTTTGCCTTCGAGGAGAGCCGCGAGCAATTGTTCCGCAACGCGCATGGGTGGGGGATGAATTTCGAACAGATGGAAAAAGAGGAAAAACTCAAAGTCGTATGCGTCTACCCTGAGACGATCGGCCTGGAAGACCATTTGGTGAACATGGAAAGAGAGATCAAGTCCTTCAAGCCGAACAGGGTGGCGGTCGATAGCCTATCAGCCCTGGAGCGGGTCTCCACGATCAAAGGGTTCCGTGAATTCGTGATCAGTCTCACTTCGTTCATTAAGCATCAGGAGATCGCCGGCCTTTTCACGGCCACTACGGCAAGTTTAATGGGGGGCACGTCGATCACCGAGACGCACATCTCCACCATCACGGACTCGATCATTCTGCTCCGGTATGTCGAGGCCTTCGGAGAAATGAAGCGCGGGCTGACGGTCCTCAAGATGCGAGGATCGATGCACAATAAGGACATCCGCGAATTCAATATTGACAGCCAGGGGATGCATATTGGAAAGCCGTTCCGCAATGTCAGCGGCATTCTGGCGGGCAACCCACAACTCCTCGCCCCGGGCGAATTCGAGAGGCTCCGAGATCTATTTCCTGAGAATTAATCACGGTTAGCCCTATTGGTTATGGGCTCTCTACATCGTTTTTGTCCGTTCCCTATAAGGAGCGTTTCAAATATTGAATAAACACTCTCCCTCAGGACGGTCTTTCTAAACTCGAAATGCGCTGATGAGATATCTATCGGCGCCAACTCACAGCGTGAAGAAAGGTGATCAAATAAAGTAATAGGTTATGGGCGAGCACACGAGCGATCATGCGCAGTTGCTTGAACAATGCGCGCGCGAGTTACATTCAAGCGAATCACGTTTTCGCAATCTCATTTATAAAAACGCGGACGGCATCATCATTGTTGACGCGGAGGGGATCATGCGTTTCATCAATCCGGCCGCCGAATCCCTCTTTAACCATCAGGCCTCGGACCTCTTAGGGACCTTGTTCGGTTTCCCGGTGGTCGCCGGGGAAACCATGGAAATAGACGTCCTTCGGGCCGGCGGAGAGACGGCGGTGGCGGAAATGCGGGTGGTCGAAACAGACTGGGAAGGCGAGCCCGCCTTTCTGGCTTCGCTGCGCGACATTACGGATCGCAAGCGCGCGGAAGAAGCGCGCGCGCAACTGATCAAAGAACAGGTCGCGCGCGCGAAGGCCGAAGAAGCCAGTCGGATGAAGGACGAATTTCTCGCGACGGTCTCGCATGAACTCCGCGCCCCGCTCAATATTATCTGCGGATGGGTAGGGCTGCTACGCGACAGCGATTTCGACCCCGCGTCCATGGCAAAGGCGTTAACGACAATCGAACGCAACGCGAAGTTGCAGGCGCAGCTTATCGAAGATCTGCTAGACATTTCGCGCATCGTGAGCGGGAAGATCCACCTGGATCTTCACCCGTCCTATCTCGCGCCCATTATCAAGGCGGCTACTGAAGCGATGCGGCCGACCGCCGAAGCCAAGGAAATTAGTCTGATTGCGTCGCTGGGTTCCGCGGACCGCCCGGTATTGATTGACACCGATCGGATACAGCAGGTGATCGGTAATCTCCTCTCTAACGCCGTCAAGTTCACTCCGCCCGGCGGGCGGGTTGAGGTTCGCTTAGAGCAGTCGGAATCCGAGGCTATGATTTCAGTCAGCGACACAGGAATCGGGATCAGACAGGACTTTCTGCCCCACGTTTTTGAGCGATTCCGTCAAGCCGACGGCAGCAGCACCCGAAAACATGGAGGACTGGGGCTGGGACTGGCCATCGTGCGGCGCCTTGTGGAGTTGCACAACGGGAGGGTCCTGGTCGAAAGCCCCGGCGAAGGGCTGGGGTCGACTTTCATGGTAAAGATGCCGCTGGCCTCCGTTGTCGGCGACGATCATCTGGCCAAGGATCACTCGGGGAAATCGCGGGAGAGTAGCCACTCCATGATCGGCGCCCTGGAGCTTTCCGGCTTGAGGGTGTTGGTAGTGGACGACGAAGTGGACGCGCGTGATCTGATCTCCATCATCCTCACCCAGAGCGGGGCCGAAGTGAAAGCGGTGGCGACCGCGGCGGATGCGCTGCATGAGCTTATGGAATGGCGTCCCGACGTTCTCGTCTCCGACATCGGTCTGCCCGGCGAGGATGGCTATACTCTTATACGACGAGTGCGAGCGGTGGAAGCCAAGGTCGGCGCCCTGAGGAAGGTTCCGGCGATCGCGTTGACGGCCTACGCAAGGGGACAGGAGCGGTTGCAAGCGCTCGCCGCCGGCTACCAGGCGCATATATCCAAGCCTGCCAAATCGACCGATTTAGTCTTGACCATCAAGAACCTCACCCAGTCAATGGTTTGAAGAAGCGATGGCAAGGAAAGACCCGATCCGACGCCATATTCAACCGCCTTTTCTTCCTCTTCTTCAACCGTCGCTGCGGCGACCAAGAAACGCCTTGATTTTACTGTTTGACAGATCACACATTTGTGCTATAAATGAAACGCCCTGACGGGCAAATTCCAGGGAGTTCGCTGTATCAGTACCGCGAGCGGTAGCGAGCGCGCTTCATTTTGTGTCGCGCT
>DATCXQ010000150.1:0-6134 GCA_036565725.1 Blastocatellia bacterium | reverse complement strand
GTGTTCGGTCAACAACCGCGCCGCCGTTCGGTAATCCTTCTCCGTGTGAGCGCGCCAGGCCAGCCAGAAATGGGCCTCGTCCGCGCCTCCCGCCTGCGGGAATTGCCTGACCAGTTGCGTGTAATAGGCGCTCGCCTGTTCGTCGCGGCCGAGCTTATTGTAATGGAGCCCGACGGCGTAAATCAGATCGCCGACGCGCTCGCTCGACGGCGCGACGCGGCGCAGCTCCGCGAGGGTTTCCAGCGCGGCCGCCTCGCTGGAAAGGGAAAGCTGCGCCAGACTCTTGTAATAGAGCGCCTCGGCCGTCAATTTCGGAGTGCGCGAGCGGACTTGAGAGAGCGCGTCGACGGCCTGTTTGAATGAATTCGATTTGTAATACGAGACGCCTGCGCGCATCCAGACCTCGCTGGTCGCGACGTCGGGGAAGAGGCTCGCGATTTGAACGTAAGCCTGAGCGGCGAGCGCATATAACTTGGCTTCATAAAGCCTTTCGGCGCGCCGTGTCTGCTGCGCGGCGTCGGCCGGGGCGACAGTCGCGCCGATTGCGGTGAGGCGGGCGGCTGCCTTATCGGCCTCGGGCGATTGCGGCGCGTCGTAATAGAGCTTCCGGAGCGTGAGAGCCGCTTCGTTTACGCGGCCTGCTTTCTCGAGGGCGTCGGCCCGCAGCTTGAGCGCGGCGCCGTCGTTCTTCTCGACGAGCGGCGTGAGGTCGGCCGTCGCCGTCTGGTAATCACCGCGCAACATCGCGGAGCCTGCCGATTGTAGCGCAGCCGTTCTCGCCAGCAGGGACGACGGGTAGATTTGGGCCAGGCGGCGGAATTCGCGTTCGGCCTCTTCGGCGCGCCCGCCTTCCTGCAGAGCCTTGCCTCGGTAGTAAAGCGCGTAATCGCCCAGGGCTGTCATGCGCGCGGTGTTCTGGTCAGCGAGGAGAGTCGCGGCCGTCGAGAAATCTTTCGCCTGAAAACGCATATAGCCGCGCAGGAGACGCGCCATCGCCGCTTCCTCGGTTCCGGGAAAGGAATTCTCCACGCGCTGTAATTCGGTTTCTGAATTGGCCGAGACGGCGGCCTGCAATTGCGCTCCTGCCCTGTTTTGCCCTGAGACAAGTCTGGCGCGCGATTGCGCCGCCACGCCGATCAGCGTAAAGACCAGCGCCGCCACGGATACTAGATGCTGCTTGCGTTGGAGGAACGAAACAGCGGCTGAAAAGTAGTTCATGCTTTCAACTCCAAGAAAATGCTTCAGCCAAAGGGGAAAACCGAATATGTTTTAGCAGTTACGCCAACGCGACCGGCCCCGGGCAGTCCTTACCCAATTTTGCGGGATCGCCCTCGGCCAGCGTCTGCACCAGTTCATCGTAAAAGTAATCGAAACGCGCGGCGACCGCGGGAGACACGCGTTTATCATAAACCTTGCGACTACGATCGATTTCGTCTTTAAGGCGCTCGTAGAGATCGTAATTGCGGCGCCCGTCATTTACTTTCGCTGCGTTGTAGAGCTTGATCTCCGAGACCAGCAAGCGTGCGAACCGCCGCGCGTCGTTATGGGCCCGCTGTTCGGTTTCGCTCCCCGGAATAGACCCGGCCAGTTGCGCTGACTTAGAAGCCTTCGCCGGGGGGGTGAAGACCGGAGGCGCGGGCGGCGGCGAAAACGGCTGAATGTCTGATGGGACCGGAGGCTCTCCGGCGGGAGAAGCGGCGAAGTCCGGTAGCGGCGCGGGCGAAGCCGCCGCTACGGTTTCACTGAAAGCCGGTTGCTCTTCGAGCTCCGAGGGCGATGGCGACGGCTGCGACGCCGGCGATTCAACTCGCAGCCTGCCGGATATGCCGACGGCATTTTCGGAGACTTCTCTGGCGCCTGAGAGCCGCCCGGACGTCGCTCCCGGCTCGGTTTCGATGTACGCCGGTTCGGGCAATTGGGCTTCCGCCTGGCGCAAGGCATCATCGACTTTGGTGTTCTTATCGAAGGACAGCTGCAATTCTTGAGTCCGGCGTCTTTGGATGGTTACTCTTTCCAGCGCGTCGCCGGCGGTCTCATCAGCCTTTTCAATTTGCGGCGCGTCTTCAGGAATTTCACGATGGGTTTCGCGCGCATAGTCTTGTTTAGGGCCCGGCTCGGCTCGGAGGTATTCCATTTCAACCGTCGCCCGGACGCTTTCCATTTGAACCGCCGGCTGAACTGTCAATTGAGACGGCGTTTGCTGAATCGCCGCGCCCATAGCCTTGCCGTCGGTCCTGAGAGGCGTCGCGCGTAGAGTCTCGGCCGGTCCCGAAGTCCCCGGGCGCGCATGTTCGGCGCCCCGGCGGGAAATCATATGCTCGATCGTCCTGCCGGCGATCCGCGTCAGCGATTCGGAGGCCTCAGCGTTAAGCGAATCTGCGGGCTGCGCGCCCGAATCGGCGTAGAGCACGGCGACGGCCTTATTGAGCACAATCAGCGGAATGGCGATGGCGCGTTCGGGCGCGGGGCTCCCATAAACCCCCAGGGCCTCTGAAACGCCGTCGCCGTCGGATTGCGGATTGTTGGCGGCGAGGCGGAGGCTGGTAAGCGCGTCGCGCAATAGGGACGGCTTTTGGGCCGGCATGGTCAGGTGTTTCACCGTCTCGTCGTTCAACCCGTTATCGAAACCACTTGCCTTCCAACCGACGGCGTCGCCGCTTTTGATCACGAAGAAGGCCACGCGTGGCGCGAACTCGGCGGCGTGGCGCACCAGCGCCGCGAGGATGTCCGATTGCGTGCGCTGTGAGTCGATGTCTTCGATCGCCGCTTTGAACGACTCGAAAGAGCGGGACGCGGCCTGTGACGAGGTTACGGCCATGGTCAATGCCCGGTTGGCTTCGAGCTGTTCTCGCAGCTCTTCGATTTGGGTTTCGGCCTCGCGGCGCGCGTTTGCGGCGGCTTCTTCGAGGCGCGATTTGAAATTCTCCTCAACTTTCGCGGTCGATTCTTCAAACCATCGCTTAATCTCTTCGATCAGGCCGGACGACTCGTCGCCGGTTATGGCGCCGTCCTGTCCGGTCAGGCGCGAGCCGATTTCGGAGATGGCCCCCTGTAAGCGTTCGATCTCGGCTTTCAATGGGGCGATGCGCCGCGCGAGCATTTCGTTGGCGCGGGCCTGGAGTTGACTTTCCCAGTTTTCGAAGTTTCCCATGTTTGGCGATCGTTCCTCTTGGATTTGGTTTCTCTCTTCGGACACTTTTTACCTCCGAATCAATAATGCGACGGCATGATAACGCCGATTGCGCCTGCCGTTCGAATTGCCGGGTTATGAATTGACAAGTCGGTCTCGGGGAAGAACCGAAGAGTTAAGCAATGTGTTGGCCGAACGGGCGCGAGCAAAACTACCGCGCCTCTCTTACGCTTTATCTTCGATTTGCTTTCCGCAGCAAAGTGCGATGTGACTATTGTTGCGTAGCCCTTCATCACTTATATCTGTTTACACGGGTATCCGTATCATAAAGGGCTGTTCATTATCTTTTCTCAGATAGAGCTTGTCAATTTCCCCGTTCGGTTTGGTAAGACCGAATAAGTTTTGCCAAAGAACGCGCTTTTGACTTACAATTTCGTCTGTCGTCGACGCGATGGCGCCCAACATTCCATTAACAGACCAGTTCACGAATGAGACTTATAGGACTTATGGGACCTATAAGTCCTATCGGTCCCATAAGTCTCATTCAGATGTGACCCGGAATTTTCCGAGGAGAAGACAATGAAGAAGCAGGACCCCGTTTCGCGCAGAGAAGTATTGAAAGGCGCGGCCGCCGCGACGGCCGCCGCGACCTTCACAATCGTCAACGCCAAATCGGTTCGCGGCTCGAAAGCAAATTCGATGGTCGAAATCGGATTCATCGGATGCGGCGGGCAGGGGACGCGAGACGCCGGTTTGCTCGAAGCGACCGGCAAGGCCAAAATCGTCGCGCTGGCCGACTATTTCCAGGACCAACTCGACAAGGCGCGCGAGCGTTTCAAAGTCGATACGACCCGCGCCCACGTTGGCATCGACGCCTACAAGGAAGTCATCGGATCGAAGGTCGATGCGGTGTTGCTCGTCACGCCGCCGGGCTTTCGCCCCGAACATTTCAAAGCGGCGGGCGCCGCCAAAAAACACATCTTCGCCGAAAAGCCGCTGGCCGTAGACGTGCCCGGCTGCCACACCGTGATGGACGCCGGCGAAAAATGTAAGGCCAACAACCTGACGGTAGTCGTCGGATTGCAGCGCCATTACTCAAAAGCCTATCGCGGAGCGAAGAAAATGATTGACGATGGCGCGATCGGGACCATCGCCATGGCCCATTCGGCCTGGGACCAGGGCGACCTATGGCGGCGCGAAAAACGCGCTGAGATGAAGTCGGAACTCGACTGGCAGATCCGCAACTGGTACTACTTCACCTGGCTTTCGGGCGACCACATCGTCGAACAGAATATTCACAACATGGACGTGATCAGTTGGATGTTGAACGCGCACCCGATCAAGGCCTACGGCAGCGGCGGCAGGCTCTGGCGCAAAGACATCGGCCACATCTACGACCACTTTAACCTGGTTTACGAGTACCCGAACCAGGTCCTGCTCAACAACACCTGCGTGCAGATCAACGGCGTGCGCGGCGACGTGTCGGAAACGATCCGTGGTGACAAGGGCACATTCACAACCACCGCCGGCAAAGGCGGCACCGGCGGCGTGCGCATCGAAGGCGTTCCGCCCAGACGCAGCGCCGACACTCCGATGACCTACAAGTACGAAGGTGAGGACGACAAGCATTACGATCAAGAGGCGGTGGCTTTCGTCAACAGCGTGCTCGGACAGGGCGAGGGCGAAGACAAATACCGCAACGACGCCAAATACGGCGTCGAAAGCACGTTCATGGCCATCCTCGGGCGCGAAGCGGCCTACCGCAAAGAGTGCCTCACCTGGGACGAGCTGTGGAACTCGAACAAGAAGCTTTCGTTTAAACCCGAGCCGAAAGCGGATTGAGCATGAATGTGACTAATAGGGCTCATAAGATGTCCTATGAGCCCTATTAGTCCGATAAACCCCATTGTTAGACAAGCCTGGGAAGCTGCGCATATACTCGTTCGTATGCTTTCCAGGCTCGTCTTCTTTCTACTACTTTTTTTAACCGTAATTTTGAAATCGCCTCCATTGGCGCTCGCTCTCGGACTGGGGTTCGGGCTCGGCTTCTCGAACCCGTACGCCAAACAGACCAGGTCGTTTTCAAAGACGCTGTTGCAGGCAAGCGTTGTCGGGCTCGGATTCGGGATGAACCTGCGCGACGTTTTGCGCGCGGGGAGTTCGGGATTCGTTTACACCGCGCTGGGCATTGCAGCGACGATGATCCTCGGCATCGCTCTGGGGCGATGGCTGAAGGTCGAGCGGACGCCCGCGCTGTTGATCTCGGTCGGCACGGCGATCTGCGGAGGCAGCGCGATCGCCGCTGTCGGGCCTGTGGTCGGGGCTAACGAAGAAGAGATGTCGGTTTCGCTCGGCGCGGTCTTTATTTTGAATTCCGTCGCGTTGCTGATCTTCCCGCTCATCGGACATGGGGTCGGGTTGAGTGAGGAGCAGTTCGGGTTGTGGTCGGCGCTGGCGATTCACGACACCAGTTCGGTCGTCGGCGCCACGGCGAAATATGGCGCGGCGGCTCTGGCGGTCGGCGCGACGGTGAAACTCGCGCGCGCGCTGTGGATCGCGCCTCTGGCCGTGGGGACGGCGCTCGTCAAACGCCGGGAGGCCAGAATTCAGTGGCCCTGGTTCATTCTCTTCTTCTGCGTCGCCGCGATGATCAGGACCTGGCTCCCGGCCGGCAAAGAAGCGTTCGACTTGCTCACAGAGGTCGCCCGCATCGGGCTGACGGCGACGCTGTTCCTGATCGGATGCGGGATTTCGAAGAAGACTTTACGGACTGTAGGCGCGCGGCCGTTGGCCCAGGGCGTGATCCTGTGGGTGATCGTCGGCGCGCTGTCCTTGGCGCTGATCCGAGCAGGGGTGATCGGCTTGTGATACGAAATATGTCTATGACCCGCAGAGAGATTTTATTATCGGCCTGCGCCCTCGCCGGAACGTCCGCCCGGATGAGCGCGGCGCAATCGCGCGACGGCGTTCAGCAACCCGCGCCTGCGCCGCAATCCCCCGCCGC
>DATCXQ010000149.1:0-15114 GCA_036565725.1 Blastocatellia bacterium | reverse complement strand
AATCCACAATCAAATATGCCTAGCTTACAAGACCTCAGGCGGCGTGTGCGCGCCGTCAAGAACATGCGGCAGATTACGAAGGCGATGAAGATGGTCGCCGCGGCCAGACTCCGCCGCGCGCAAGAGCGCGTGGTCGCCGCGCGCCCCTACACGCGGAAGATGATGCAGATTCTGGGCGACGCCGCCCGCCGCGCGCCTGATTACAAAGACCCGATGCTCACCGGTCATGAACGCGAAGGGGGCGCCGAGCGCGTGATCCTAGCGCTGGTGACCGCCGACAAGGGGCTGTGCGGCGGCTTCAACACCAACCTCATCAAAGCCGCGCAGGAGTTCCTGAAGAACAACGCGGGCGTCGAGGTCGAGCTTGTCCTGATTGGGCGTAAAGGTTACGACTTCTTCCGACGCCGCCCGGTCAAGATTCGCCGCGAACACATCGGAGTTACCGGCACGGGCAAGGTCAACGCCTCCGATGCAGGTCTCATCGCGCGGGGACTGATCGCGGATTTCAAGTCGGAAGAAGAGCGGATTGACCGCGTCTATTTGCTTTACAACGAATTCAAGTCTGCCCTCTCACAGCGCCCGGTCGTGGAACAGTTGCTGCCCGTCGGCCATATCGAAGTCGCCGAAGTCACGCAGGCCGAGACGCTGGTTGATTACATTTACGAGCAGCCGGCGGAAGTGATCTTCAGCGAGTTGTTGCCGAAGCTGGTCGAGAACCAGGTCTATCACGCCCTGTTGGAATCGGTTGCTTCGGAGCTGGGGTCGCGAATGACGGCCATGGATTCGGCCTCGAAGAACGCCAGCGAGGTGATCGATAAATTGACGCTGGTCATGAACCGCGTCCGCCAGGCCAAGATCACGCGCGAGATCATCGAGGTCGTCAGCGGCGCCGAAGCCTTATAAATTCATATCCGATCGCCGCAAAAGAGAATGGGACTTATAAGATTTATAAGTCCCATTCTCAGTAATTACAGTCAACTAGAGCGGTTATCAGATCAGTGTACGGATTTATTATTCGTCGCGGAGCGACGGTTGAGCTTAGGCCGGCGTTTTAACGCCGGTGTCGAGTATTGGAGAAACCCTCAGTCGCGGAGCGACGGTTGAAGAATGCGAAGAAAATGTTGAATGTAGCGACGAACTCACAACAATATCAATCGTCGCTCCGCGACTGGATAATCATTCGCCACTCGACCGGCGTTAAAACGCCGGTCTAAGCTCAACCGTCGCTCCGCGACGAAGAAGCGCCTCTCTGGGAACGCAAAAGATTTGGATAATGACGAGCCTCAAAGTCAGGCTACCGCCACATTCCGTACACTGATCTGATATCCGCTCTAAATGGCGCAAGCCGTATTTATCATTTTCCATTCGTCATTTGGCGGATTCGCGCCTGAACACAATACCAAATGACAAATGAAAAGGGGAAAACGGAAAATGGAAAATCCTCTTCCGTCATTTGCCATCCACCGTAAAAGCCAGCAACAGGTTGCCCGGATAGCCTATGAGTCGGCCGTAGCCGGAATTTGTGTAGAGCATGCCGTTGGCTACAGTCGGCCCGCCGCCGTCTAGCGTCCCGCCCTTCGATTGTCCGGCGTTGACTGTGTTGATCGGCTGCGCGGTGTCGACTTCCCAGATGATCGCGCCGTCCTTGGTGGAATAAGCGCGCAGACGCCCATCCGCCGTGCCTGAAAAGACCACGCCTGGAATGACCGTAGCCGCGGCTGATTGAGAGTTGTTGCAACGCGTCGCGCCCCAACTGCATTTCGCCGGGGGCGCGGGGACATGCCAGAGTTGTTCGCCAGTGGTGATCTTCAACGCGGTCAGGCCGGGTTTACGCGTCGCCCCGCCAGGATCGGCGACGGGAATGTAGACGTTCTCCGCATCGGCCGCGAAGCCCCACTCGATGCCGCCGAGCGCGCCGCCGTTTCCGACTTTCATCTGCCACAAGACCTTGCCGTTATTGTCCGGATCGAACGCCCACATCACGCCCGATTTTTGGCCGCCCAGCAGTATTTGCTTTCCATTCGGAAGTGTGCGCAAGACCGGAGAACTGCCGAAGTCGTAATCCGGTCCGTTCTTCTCCGGGCAATTGCCCGCGCTGCCCGCACGACCGCAACCCACCAGGAAGCTGTCTTTTGGAGTGACCTGATTCACCCATTTGATCTTGCCCGCGACCATGTCGAAAGCCACGATCGCGTCCGTATGTTCTGACTCGATGTCGGTGTAGGAATTGCCAGTGCCGACGTAGATCAATTTGCGCTTCAGGTCGAGCGTCGGGGCCGACCATATCGCGCCGCCGGCGGGGCCGTGCATCTGCGTCCCGGCGGAGTTCTTCTTAAAAGGCTTAGGTTCCTGCTGAACCGTGAAACTCTTCCAGAGTATTTTTCCGGTGTAAGCGTCGAGCGCGAGGAGACTGCCGCGGAATGTGCAGCATTCGTATTTGGCGTCGCGGCCGGCGGTCTCTTCGAACGAAGAGACCGGCACGTAAAGGCGATTGCGGTAGAGCACGGGCGCGCCGGTGATGCGGGAGAGAAAATGGTCTTCGACTTTCGTCTTCCAGATCAGCTTGCCTGTGTCGGCGTCCAGCGCCTGAATGGTCGATTTCTCGTCGCCGAAATAGACCGCGTATTTGGCCTTCGATCCGGCTGGCAAAGGGCCGACGCTGAGGGCGGCGCGCACCGCGGCGCCCGGCTGCATCGCCCAATAAGTACAGCCAGTTTGCGCGTTCAGGCAGACGACCATTCCCGCTTCGATGGTCAGGTAGAGGCGGTCGCCGATGATCGTCGGCTGACCCGTCGCCATCGGCCCCGGGTGCGCCCACGCCCATTTGACCTTCAACTTCGGAACGTCTTCGGCCTTGATCCCCGGATTCGCTTGGAAGCGCGAATTGTCGAGATCGAATCCCCAGCCGTTCCATAACGACCCTTTCAGATTAATCGGCTTCGGCGGGACCGCGCATCGATTGGCGCCAAGGTTCAGGTCAATAGGAGGCCCCAGTTGTTTACCCGTCAGATGAATCGCAAGGGCGCGAATCTGCTCGGCGCTCAAACCCGCCGCCTGTTGCTTCATCGAGCCTGAGGTCAGTGTCATGACAACGTCTTCCGCCGAGCGGCGGCGAATGAGGAACAGCGGCGGAACGCGATCCTGCGGTTCGTCATGACAGATCGCGCATTTTTGTTTGTACAGTTCAGCGCCTTCGGGGGACGTGGCCGCGGCTTGCTGCTGCTGCATGAATTGGTTGGAGGAAGCGGCGTCGCTCTCTGAACGCAGAAAAACGGCGGGGAAGATGAGCGCGGTAAATAGAATTACGGCGAACAAACTCACAAAGAGGATTTTACTTGGCGCTTTCATTTGATTTGCTCTATCGGAACGCCGAGTCAGCGCCGCGAGCGGTAGCGAGCGTGGCTCCCGTAGTCGCCTCCTCACCGGAGTCACGCTCGCTACCGCTCGCGGTACTGACTCGAATTGTTTATGACTTCAGTTGTTTTCAGTCTTGCGGAACCACGGATTGCCGAAATTGGTATAAGGCCCACCGTCAACCGAAATCTGAACCTGCAACCGGTAATTGGCCGGCGAGAGCATCAACGTCTTGCCTTTCAACTTTACCGTCTTGCCGTTTTTCTTGATCGGCTGTGTCTCCCAGAAGATGGTGTAATAGCCGCCGAGGTCGCCGCCGATCGGCCCGGTCTTGACGAGAGGGACGTCGAACAACCCCGTCTCGGAACGCGTGACCTGCCTTTCTTTCTCGTTGTAATTGGTGGTCGCGCGCGCTTTGAAAGCCCCAGCCGGACCGTCCCCTTCGATCTCGCTCTCATAGGCTCCGCTGGCCGTCTTCTTGTACGTCTCTTTGCCTTTAAACTTGCCAGCCGGGCCAAGCGGCGATTCGGGCACATTCCATTCAAACGTCCACGAGCCGACGAAGTAATCCATGCTCGGCGGCGGCATCGGATCATTCGGATCTGTGGGCCGAGAAGGCTGCTGGGCAGGTTGTTGGAACAGTAGTAGCGCGAAAATCAGGATGCTTATCATTTCGTTAGTAATCGGCGGTCACCGTCCGTGACCGAGTGTTGGCGTCAGTTGTGGTCGAGCGGCGGCGCAGAGGCGAAGTCAGCCTGCGCGTGTGCGCGCCGCAATGATTGTAAATACCCGATGCGGTATCTCTAACACATCCCCTGGAAACGATTCTTCCAGTAATCGGGCAAGTTCGGCGTCAAAGGCTTCGACCTCGGCTGGCGCGAGACTGGCGCCGACGCCGGCGCTGGCTCGGATGCGACCCCGCCAACCTTCAGCCGAGTACGGAACGTCGAGGTCGTACGAAAAGGTCTCGACCCTGGAGAAGCCCACCGCCTGTAAATGAGGCAAACTTCCGAGGTCAAAGCCGTTCCCGCCTCCGAAGCCCCAATTTCGGTTGTGCTTCATGATCAGCCGCTCCGTCGCCTCAACGACATTTCCGGGCAATGGAATCCAGCTAAAATAAGCGACTACGACTTGGGCACGGGGTTTTGTGATGCGGGAAAACTCCATCGCGGCTTTCGGGCCATCGAACCAATGCCAACATTGGCCCGCCGAAACAACGTCTGCAACGCCGTCCGGCAGCGGAATGGCTTCCGCAGACCCGATCTTATACTCAACCGTTGTGGATGCGGCGACGTCGAGTCTCCGGGCCTGATCGAGAAGCCGACCGTCGGGGTCAATCCCGATGACCTTACAACCGCGAAGAGCGAATCCGCGGGCGAGGGTTCCCGTGCCAGTCCCCACGTCAACAACGGTTTCTCCTGAAGCGCCGATTCCGAGCGCGGCCAATCGGTCAAAAAGGGAATCGGGGAACCCGGCGCGGAACCGCGCGTAATCGTCCGCGGCCGCTCCAAAGTTTGTCGGTATCTGTTTCCCCATTGTACCGCCCGAACTACCGTTAATTCGGTTACTGTGGACCGTAACGCTAGTCCCGTCCTGTCACGGTGATATAGCCCTCTGTCCAACAATCCTCGTTCAAAACATAACGATCCACTACGAAACCCTCAGTGGAATCACTGAAGCCCGGCTTCATGGTAAGGCGCTTGATCGCCTCCTCCGCTCGCTCAAGGGATGAATAGACGCCAATCATCTTTACGTCTTCCTCACCATTGTCGAGCATATGAACGTGTTGAAGAACAAATATCTCCATGCCCATTCTTGCCACCGCAAAAGAATTTGCGACAAGTATAGTTCTAGCCACCGCAAGTTCTTATTGTTTGCTCGCGCTTTGCGCGGCTGGCTTCGTTAAAACTTTGCTGTCCACCGTGTACTCGAACCACGGGATGAACATCTCGTCCCAACTCTGCTCGCTCCAGAAGACCTCTTTGTCGGGAGCGGGGTTGTAGCGGTTCTTGATCGAGTTGTCGTAGTGGGCGAGGGAGACCAGTTTGCTGCCGGCAGGAATCTTCAACGGTTCGGTCAGTTCGTAATGGAGTTGCCAGTTGAAGTCGAACTTTGGCACGTCGAGCAGGATTTGTTGGCGGCCGTCGGGCCAGACGAGCGTGTATCTGATGTCCTTGCCGCGCAGGTGCATGTGCGGCGCGAAGGCGTAAAGCGTGATCGCTTCCTTGACCGTCATCTCGCCGATAATCTCCCAGTTGTCGACGCGCGGCGGGATATTGGGAATGCGGCCGCGAACTTTGACCTCGCGACCGTTGATCATGCGGGTTTCGCTCAGTTCCTTGCCGCCGACGTATACCGTATCGCTGACTCCTTTCGTGAGGACTTCGTGCGTTACTGGTTGTTTGGCGAACCAGAGGCCGAGCCGCGAGCGGTCTTTTTCAGGGCGCCCGCTCGGCTGGTAGTGCATGTTGAACTGAACGTACATCCCCGGCAGGATGCGTTTGGCCGTTCCCGGGTGATGCCTCTCGAAGCCTTTGCCCGGCGCCTGTCCGACCAGCTTGAACGCGCCGGCGCGTGTGAACGAGTCCTGGCTCAGGAAGACCTCGCGCGACCCGCCTTCGCTTAGGCCGCCGGTCTCGCGAGCCGATTGGTTGTTGAGTCGTCCGGCGGACGAGCCGTCGGCGCGGACGGCCTTGCCGTCCACGATCTTCGTTCCTTCAGGAAGGCTGACCACGTTGGCGATCGAATGATGGACGACCGCCGGATTGCCCGGACGTAATTCCACCTTTTCGACCCATCGCTCTTCGGTGAAGGGAACCGGCGCGTAGAAGTTCTGCATCGGCAGCTCGCCTTCCGCCGGGACTTCGAAGTCGATCGGCATCTCGATCACCATGTCGGGTTCGCCGAAGGTCCAGCCGGGCGCGTATTTCGGGAACGGCGGCAGGTCTTTGTCATCGCCCTTCGGCGCCCCGGCGTCAACCCAGGCGACGATGGTCTCGATCTCTTTTTGCGAAAGCCTGCGGTCGTTGCTGAATTTGAGCGTCGAAGTGTGCGGGTCGGCGAACCAGGGCGGCATCTCGCGTTCGACGATCGCCTCGCGGATGGCCTTGCTCCACGGGCGGACTTCGGCGTAGGAGGTGAGCGGCATCGGCGCGACCTCGCCCGGACGGTGGCAGTTGGCGCACTTGTTGAAGATGATCGACGCGACGTCTTTGGTGAAAGTCACGCCCGCGGCCTCGTTCCTATTCATGATCAAAGCAGCGGCCGCCAGCAAGGCGACGAATAGAATTGCAGATAAGCGTTTCATCTCTTCCTCCGTAGTGTGCGCCGAGCTTCACGCTCGGCGAATAATCGCAGTCGCGGTGGCCGCCGCAACCATCTCGCCTTCTTGAAAAAGCTCGGCGGCGAGAAAACAAACCTCCTTGCCGCGCTTCAGAATGCGCCCTTTACCTTGCAACTTGCCGACCTTTGCGGGCCTCGCGAATGAAACACTCAGATTAAGCGTGACGGCGAACTCACCGGCGTCAAGTGTCGCCGCCAACGCGGGTCCCATTGTGTCGTCAAGCATGGCGGCCAGGAAACCGCCCTGAATATAGCCGACGTGATTGGTGAATTCCGGTTTGCCATCGAATTCCACTTCAATCGCGCCGTCTTCGGGGGAAACCGCTCGGAAAAAAATGCCGAGAGTAGTCGCCGCCGCTGGCGGCGGCGACTTCCCGTCCTGTATTCGCCAAAATAGCGCGTCCCTGTTCATCTTTGATTATTTAGAGGAACTGGAAGACGCGGCCTGTGGCTGCGCCTTGCGCAAATCCTGTTTGTCGAGCGTGTAATCGAGATAGCCGATCATCATCTCCTCCCAGGTCTGCGGCCCCCAGCGAACTTCTTTCGTCGGGTCGGGGTTGAACTTGTTGTGGATCGAGTTGTCATAATGCGCGACGCACGTCAGCTTGCTCCCCTTGGGCGCGGCGACCTCTTCTTTGAAGACATAGGTCATTTGCCAGCCGAAGTCCCAGCGCGGCACTGACAGCAAGACCTTCGACGTCCCGTCGGGATAGACCAGCGTGTATTTGAAATCCCTGCCGCGCACGTGCATGTGCGGATGCAAGCTGTCAATGTGGCTGTCTTCCTTGAAAGTGAACTCGGATTTGACCTCGTAATTGGGGTCGCCGGGCGGGATCACGAAATTGCCTTGCGACGCGCCCGCCGTGATGACGCGCTTTTCGACAGGGTCTTTCGAGAAGATCAGGCCGACGCTGGTGCGATCGGTTCCGGATTCGCCGGTCGTGACGTAGTGAATCTGAAAGACGAGCACTGAGCCTTTCTTGATCAGCTTAGCCTGGCCGGGCCTCAGTATCAGCGGCGCCTCACCGGGCGCCCATCCGACCAGGCGGCCGTCGGAATCGGCGGGACGTTCACCCCTTTGGCCGCGCGCGGAGAAGAGTTCGTTGGGCGGAATCTCGCCGGGCGCGGGAAGTTTGCCCAGCTCCGGGTAGCGCACATCGATGATCACGTGATGCACGATGCGGCGATTGCCCTGGCGAATCTCGGCGAACTGCACGTACTTGTCCTCGGTGAAGTTGGTCGGCACGGCGAAATATTTGTACGGGATCACGCCCTCGGCGGGCACGCTATATTCGGCGGGCATGGAGAGTACGACGTCAGGCTTGCCGACCTGCCAGCCCTCGGCGTATTTCGGAGCCGGCGGCAAATCCTTCGGATCGCCCTCCTTCGCGCCGTCTTCGACCCAGGCGACGATGGCGTCGATCTCCTTTTGCGAGAGGCGCGGGTCGTTGGAGAAGGCGCCGTGGGCGGGGTCGGCGAACCAGGGGGGCATCACGCGCGTCACCACCTTTTCGCGAATGGCCTTGGCCCAGGGGCGAACCTCCTTATAGTTCGTAAATGCCATCGGCGCGACCTCGCCGGGCCGATGACAAACCACACAGTTTTTCTGGATTATCGGCGCGACGTCTTTGGCGTACGTCACGGTCGCAGCCGAGGTCGCGTTGGGCGTGTCGAGCGATAGGAAGACGCCGAACGCCGCGAACGCGCAGAACAGGAAAAAGCCAAACGCGTATTTCATAACAAAACCTCCCGAAAAAGGTGAAAAATCGACCGCCGGAATCGGCGACAGTCGCTATTTATTAAGACCGCGTGGAACGCGGCTCGGTCACAGATACTTAGAAAACCACTCGGCCGCCGCGTCGGCCGCCTTGTTGAACGCCGCGCCGCCGCCAATCTGGGCGTGCGTGACGCCCGGAAAGCGCGCGACATCGGTCGGCCCTTTGAGCAGCTTCGACGCGGCGACGGCGTTGGTCTCGTTATTCACTCTGGCGCCATTCCCGGCGATGACGAACAGCACTGCCGTCGTCTGCGGAATCTGTTCGACGCTCCAGAACGGATGATACTCGGCCAGGGCAAGCCTGGTCTCGACGTCGTTCGAAGCGCGGGCGCCGGGCAGATAACCGGCGCGTGCCCGCTTCTGTTCGGCAAGCAGCAACTCGCCCGTCGGCGCGTAAGCCTTCCGCGGCGCGTCCTTGCCCTCTATGATCGGCGTCTGGGCGACCGCGGCTTTGATGCGGGCGTCGGTCGCGGCAATAACGATCACATGCCCGCCCGCCATGCCTGCGCCCCACACGCCGATGCGCGCGCGATCTACGCCCGGCTCGCCCTGCAGGTAGTAGAGCGCGTTGCGAATGTCCAGAACCTGCTCCCGAGGGATGAGCCGCTTGCGCCGTATGCGCACCCGCGCGGTCATCTGCGAGAAGCGGAGCCGGTCGTCGGTCTTGACCTCAGCCGCCGTTTGCGCGAACCCGCCGCTCTTCCCCCAGCCGCGGTAATCAATGACCATCGCCACTAATCCGCGCGATGCGAAATGCGCGGCGTATTTCTCGATCGACGCCGCCGTCTCGCCCCAGTCGGGCGCCAGCGCGACCGCCGGCGCATTGCTTGTGGCCGAGAAGTTTTTCGGCGTGAAAATCTTTCCGTGGCACTCGACGCCTTCGCTGTAGAAGCGGACGTCTTTCGCGGCGACGCCGTCCGGCAATGACTCTGGCGTCGTTACAACTCGGCGACGCATTGTTTGCCCCGTTTGCCCCGTTTGCCCCGTTTGCCCCGTTTGCCCCGTTTGCCCCGTTTGCGAAATGGCGCGCGGGGGCAATGAGCCTGCCAGAACAACCGCGGTGAGAAATATGGCCAACATGCGTCTCATGCCTCGACGATCTCCTCAGAAAAGGATAGGGCAAACTGCCTGGGAGCGCAGGCATTCTTGCCTGCCAGGTTTCCTGCAATGACCGACTGACCGAAGCATGCAGGCGAACATGCCTGCGCTCCCAGGCAGTTTGCCCTCCCGATAAAGGTCATGATGTTTCCTCTCCCACCTCGGGCGCCTCGAGCGCGCTGGTATCGCGAATTCCCGTCCGCATATGCCCTCGGGCCCGTTCCGCTATCCTCTCATAATAGGCGCGCATGCGGTCGAGTTCTTCATCTTCCAATTCCTCTAAATCAAGCAGCGCGTTGTGGGCGCCTTTGACCGCGCGAATCAGCTCATCCAATTTGATCTGTACGGCTTCCGAATCCCGGTTCTGCGTGTTCTGAATAAGGAAGACCATCAGGAAAGTGACAATCGTGGTACCTGTGTTTATTACCAATTGCCACGTATCGCTGAATCCGAATATCGGTCCTGTGATCACCCAGGTCAGAATAACCACAACCGCTATCATAAAAGTAACAGGTCTGCCGCTTATCCTCGCCGTCCATTTAGCAAAGCGGGTGAACCTTGATCTAGATTTTGGAGGTCTCATATTATTGGTTCCAGTAAGTTCCAGTAAGACGGACGACAGAAAACTACTCCGTCGCGCGCATTCCAAGATACTTCAGGAACCAATCAGCCGCCAGATTTGAACTCACCTCGAACCCGGCGAAAGAATAAATCTGAAAGTGCGTCAGGTACGGAACCTCCACGATCTGCGACGTCCCCTTGAACGCCTTTGACGCCGATTGAACGCCGCGAGGCGGAATCAACTCGTCCTTCTCGGCGGGAATCCAGAGAATCTTAGTCGTTTCGGGAATATGATCGAGCAATGCAGCCGGGCGGAACTCACGGTTGACCTGGCTGCTCCACCGATCGATCTTGCTGCGGAACGAGAAGCCGCCGTCAACCTCATCGCCCTGTCCCGTGCGCGCTCGCTTGATGCCGTCTTCGATCATTTGCGGCGAGATCGCCACGGGGCCGCTCGCGCCGAGGCCGCCAGCGCCGCCCACCTGCGCCACGACGGCCTTCGCCCGCGCGTCCAGCGCGGCCACCATCAAGACCACGCTCGCGCCGTTCGAAGATCCCCAGACGCCGATCCGCTCGGGGTCGACGCCCGGCTCGGTCTGGATGTAAGAGATGGCCGCGCGAAAATCTTCGGTCTCGCGGAAATTGTTCAGGTTAGTCCGCTTGATCTGGATGCGCGATTCCTTCTCCCATAACGCGCGTTCGTCGGTGGTCGTGTCCGGTTCGAGCAGCAAAACGTCTCCGCCGCTGTAGCCGTATGTGCGATAGTCAATCGCCATCGCCACGAGCCCACGCTCGGCGAAGCGGGCGGCGTATTTCTCTATGCCAACCGCCTGGGCGTTGATGCCATGGCCGACCACCACCGCCGGCCACTTGCCGCGCGCATTGAACCCTTTCGGGAAAAAGATCCTGCCGTAGCAGGGCGCCCCGTCGCTGTAAAATGTGATCTGCCGCGACCTGACGCCTTCGGGCAGCGCGAATATCCAATCCTGTGGCTGCGTGCCGCGTTCGCGCTTCATCTCGGGTTCGGCGGCCTGCTTCCGCAACTCCGCGCGATACTTCTCGACGATCTCGGTTTTGATCTGAGCCGGCGCCGTGACGCCGGCCAGACACATCACGAACGCCGTTGCGGCGAATATGCTGACGCGAACTAAACGCGGATGCGATGACATAGACTCCTCCTGACGCGAATAACTATTCCTTCTTGCCGGAGAAGTCCGCCTCGCCCATGTCGCCGAACTTAACTTTGCCCTTCATCGCGTCGCCTTCGACCGTTCCGGCGTATTCGAGTAGTAATTCCTGTCCCTGCGCGTTCACCTTGACGGTGAACTTGATCTCCTTGCCTTTGATCGCGCCTTCGAGCGGAAATTCGCCAAACCGGCCTTTGTACGTGCCGGTCAATTTCTCGCCCTCCTGCTTCAAAACGAGCGAGGGGTTGGCGGCGCCGTTCGGCGTTTCAAAGGTCAGTTTCCAATTGCCGGAAACGTTCGTGGATTGCGCGCCGACTGTCAGCGCGGTGGCGAGCAGGAAAGCGGCGGTAGTAATCGTTATGGCAGTGATGATGTATTTACGCAGTCTTTTCATAGTGATCCTCGGAAAAAAGGTTGATTTCAATTAGCCGGTGATAAGAGAAAGCCGTTCTCATCGCCGCAGGCGCAGGGAGCGCGGAGGTCTCGCAGAGATAGGAGAAGAAGAGGAGAGAGGAGGAGAAAAGTGGAAAGAAAACCCTCTCTTTTCTCTTCTTAATCTCCGCGAGACCTCTGCGTTCTCTGCGCCTCGGCGGTGAAAATGGATTTGCTAAGTCGCACGAAAACTAGTCTTCAAACAATTCCTTTCCACTTAATGTTTTAGAGCGGATTGCAAATGAGTGTACGGTGTCGGGCTATTCGTTTATCGCCCTGGTTGCGGCGCGGTACAGTACCGGGAGCGGTAGCGACCGGGCGCCAGTGACCCGGTCGCTACCGCTCCCGGTACCGTAACGCGCCGCAGCCAGGGCGATTAAACGAATCGCCCGACCCCGTACACTCATTTGCAATCCGATCTAGGGACAGAACAGCCTAAAATCCGTCCCACTTGAACGCAGCCCATTCTGCCGAAAGCATAGGAGAAAATTATGCGCCAGATCACGTCCAAGAGGTTCTTGACCGTTATTACCGTTATTCTCGCCGCTCTGTCCTTCGCTCAGCCGTGCCGGCCGCAATCGCCATCCCAAAGCGCTCTGGGCCGGGACATGAATTTCGAGAGGGCCATTTGGCAGGATCTTGAAAAGATCGCTCCGAAATCCGTCGAAACGTTTAAAGCCGCCACGGAAGCTTTCGACATGCAAGATTACGAGCGGGCGGCGACACTCTATCGACAGGTGATGGAGCAGGCGCCGAGCTTCGATCATGTCTACCGCCGCCTCGGATCGACGCTGGCGCTTTCGGGGAAGACCGATGAGGGGATGCCCTACCTCGAACGCGCCTACAAAATGAATCCTTCGCCCGAAAACACGTCCGCGCTGGCGCAATTTCTGGACGAGTTCGGCGAAGACAAACAATCGTCGGAGTTCAACAAGACGCGCGCGCTGGAGTTGGCCAAAAGAGGGCTGGCCGCGTATCAAGCTCAGAACCGCAACGATGACCCATACTACGCGGTGCTAGTGGCGCAGATCGCCTTCAAACAGGACAACGTCAAGGAAGTCCGCGCGGCGGTGAATGCGCTCGCCGCCAATCACCCTGATCTGATGCAGACGCATTTCTTCCTCGCGCTTCTCGCTGCCCACGACGAAGACTGGGTGAAGGCGGAAGAAGAAATCAAAAAAGCGCAGAGTCTGGGGCTGCCCGCCGAAACCGCGCAACAATTCCTGGACTCGGGCGTTCACACACGCGCTCAAACCTGGCGCTTCTTTTACTACTCGCTCTATCTGGTCGGGGCGTGGATCGTCGGCCTAGTGGCGCTGTTTGCGCTCGGCAAACTTTTCTCGAACCTCACGCTGCGCTCGATCGAGGAGGCCGATCCGAACGGGGCGGCCGGATCGAAAGAGATTTCTTTGCGGAGCCTGTACAAGAGACTGATCAACGTCGCGGGCGTCTATTACTACATCTCGCTGCCCGTGGTGATATTTTTGGTGCTGGGGGTGGCGGGGTCGATCCTCTACGGCTTCTTCATGATCGGGCGCATACCGATAAAACTCGCGCTGATCGTGGCTGTCGCGGCGGTGGTAACGGTTTACAAGATGATCCGCTCGCTGTTCGTCAAAATCGAAAGCGAAGACCCGGGCCGCGCGTTGAAACCCGAAGAGGCGCCGGGGCTGTGGGCGTTGGCGCACGAGGTGGCGCAGGCCGTCGGCACGCGCCCGATTGACGAAATCCGCGTCACGCCCGGCTGCGATCTGGCTGTTTACGAGAAGGGCCGCTTCCGCGAGAAGTTGCAGGACCGCGCGAGGCGGATTCTGATCCTCGGCGTGGGAGCGTTGAACGAAATGAGGCAGAACTCGTTCCGAGCGGTGCTGGCGCACGAATACGGCCATTTTTCACACCGCGACACGGCGGGCGGCGACGTGGCGCTGCGCGTAGAACAGGATATGTCTAAGTTCGCCTACGCGATGGCGCTGGCCGGCCAGGCCGTGTGGGGTGGAACATAGCCTTCCAGTTCCTGCGCGTCTACCACTTCATCTTCCGTCGCATCACCCACGGCGCCACTCGGTTGCAGGAGATACTGGCCGACCGCGTGGCCGTGAGTAACTACGGCGCCGAATCTTTCGAGGAGGGGCTGCGCCACGTCATCCGCCGCGAGGTCGAATTCAACAGCGTCGCGTCGAAGGAGATCGAGGAGGCCGCCCAGGCCCGCCGCGATCTGAATAACCTCTACCAACTGCAAGTGACGCCGGAGACATTCGATCAGCAGATGATCGAGAACCAGATCAACGACATCATCACTCGCCCGACGACCGAAGACGACACGCACCCTAGCCCGATTGACCGCTTTCGTCTGGCCCAGCGCATCGTTTGCGATACCCCTTCGGCGTCGAACGCGATGGTCTGGGACCTCTTCGCCAGCCCCGAGAGTCTGACGGCCGAGATGAGCAAACTGATTGACGACCGGGTGAAAGAGGCTGCGACCGCGTAAAACATCCGACCTCAGGAGCCGATTGCAGAAGGGCGTTCTTTCGATGGAACGCGGATAGGAAGCAAAAAAGGCAAAGGCTGCATAAGATGTAGTTTATCCTTGATATTCCGCGATGACTTCGATTACCCCCACAATGTTTCGATTGAACTCCGGCAAGTCCTCGGCCGGAATCCAATACTCCTGATGAATCGAGGAGCCGACGGTATTGATTTCATACCGCCGCAAAATCTCCGTGGGGACTTGAAAGCGGGTCACGAAGCCTCGCCGCGATCCGCTTTTGGTGTTCCAATCGCGCGCGATCTGCGTGGCGTATTCTTCGTTGAGGACGGGATAGAAGATCGGCTGGCGCGGCAATCGAGGCGGGAATTCGCGAAAGCCGCTGCTCCGGATCAAATCCAACTCTTGCTGCCCGACAGGACGATAGAGGGTAGTCGTCCCGCTTACTGGCGCTTCGACTCTATCTTTGTATTCTTGTTCCGAGGCCATAAAAACTTCAACGCCTCCTTCACCGCGATGTCGTTGTTTCCAAGCTGCGCGCTTATTTCGCACAGCCGACCACCGCAAATTATTCGTCGCCGAAAGAGACTCCCAGATCGCGCGCCGACTTGATGACGTCGTAATCGCGCGGGACCTGTTTGCGTTTGCGGATCGCGATCGCGAGCGGGACGGTGGTGATGTTTTCCGATTGGAGGGCGACCATGACGTTCTTCTTTCCGCACTCGATAGCGCGGACAGCTGCGGCGCCGAACCTGGTCGCCAGCAATCTGTCGGTAGGCGTCGGCTGGCCGCCGCGCTGCAGGTGTCCCAGCACCAGCGAGCGAGTTTCATACCCGGTCAGCCTGTTCAGGTCGACGGCCAGCTGTTCGGCGATGCCG
>DATCXQ010000213.1:0-4995 GCA_036565725.1 Blastocatellia bacterium | reverse complement strand
GCCAGGCGCAGCCGCTCGGCCGCCCTGGTGAAATTGAGGGCCTCGGCCACGGCGCGGAATGTGCGTAGTTGCGACATTTCCATTTCGAACCCACCTCATGAAGTAGTCTGCTACGTCATTAGCATAATTGATTGGATAGATTACAACAATGAGTTAGACAGATGATCTGAGAATCGCCATAATCGGCCCCGCGAGCGATAAACGACCTCCTTGCTGGCGCGCTCGCTAACGGGAGAAGGAGGGAATGTATCCAAGCGTAATGAATGACCGCTCCGAGGGCGCTTGCTGGGATGTGAACGCGCCTGGGGCGGAGAATGGGTTCATAAATAAAAACGCTTGTTTCATCATCTCTCTGCCATAGTCGAAAGAGGCTGCAATCTAAGTCGATCGCAGCCTCATTTTTTTTTCGGCGGCGTTACTTCAGCCGTAGCGCAAACCGGCAGCCCAAATCCACGGTTAAGAAATAAGAACCATCATACTGGCATTGGTTTTATCGCTGGTCTCCGCCTCAACCGCAGTCCCCACAGCCTTCTCGATCAATATTGCGCAGGACGGAAATTCGAGTAGCGGCGCCGGCGTCAGCGCCAGAACGGCTCGCAAGCAAAGCGGAAATACGTCGCTCGAAAAGATCGTCGGTGGATGGTTGGTGATAGTGACTTCGAGTGATGGAACTGAGCCCGAAGGCGGGCGCTCGCCGCTGATAGTCAAAGCCGATGGAGATCGGCTCACCGGCAAAGTTATCCTCAAGACAGACGGCGAGCCAAAAGAATGGGTGTTGATCGAACCGAAATTCGACGGCGAAAGTTTCACCTTCAAAGTGGACAACGGAGAAGAGCTTTTGGCGGCCGACCTGAAATTGAAGAACGATCAATTCGAAGGAACATGGAAGGGTCCGGTCAGCGGCTTGAGCGGAGGACTGAAACTGGTTCGGAAAAAAATAGAGAACACGAAATAAACTGCATTTTCGCCTCCTTCCCCCCCTCCTTAACCATGGATTTGGGCTGGCAGTTTGCATGGTTTCATCAAAAGGGCGAGTGAATGAAACCACGCAAACTGCCAGTTTGCGTTACGACTGCTGTTTCAATATTTCCATTTGTTCCGTATCCTCTTTTTCTTCCGTCTGGAAAACTCGAATTAGCGCCAGGACGCGGGACATATGCTGAGGCGAACCTTTGCGGCTTTGTGGCGACGCGCGCCGAAATGGGCGCGGCGCTTGGGCGTATTGCTGACTGAATCACGCTTCACCGTGACTGTAGGCGCGGTAGTGATTGATTCGCGCCATCGAGTCCTGCTGCTTCGTCACCGTTTTCGTCCGGGCGGCGGCTGGGGCATTCCCGGCGGTTTTATGCGTCCGGTTGAACAACCCGAAGAGGCCCTCCGCCGCGAGTTGCGTGAAGAGGTCGGCCTTGAGATCGAAGTCGCGAGCGTCGCCTTCATTCGCGCGCTTCAAAAATACCGGCAAGTGGAGATAATCTTTCAATGCGCCCCGAAAGGAATACCCATTCCCCAAGGTTTTGAAATCAATCGCGCCGAGTGGTTCGAGTTGAGCTCGCTGCCTGTCAGTTTAAGTGAGGATCAGCGAGGGCTGATCCGGCGCGCGTTAGAATCCAGATGACGTTGATGACTATGGCCATAGACACAAACGATTTGAAACAGGTTTGGGTGTTCAACGGCGCCCGCAACCATTTCCCCAGCGCAGTATTCACGGAACGGCGCCTTGCTGAAGCGTGGATTCGAAAGAATCAATTGGAGGGAACACTCACGGCGTATCCTCTGAATATCAGCATCTATGATTGGGCGATTGAGCAAGGATGTTTTACTCCGAAGCAAGAGGAACAGGCGTCCCCCAGTTTCATTGCAAACTTCAGTTCCGCCTCTCAGGAACACTATCATTTTTAGAATGAAAAGGCGGCGCCCATAATGGAGGATTGACGGCAATCCTCTTGTAGTGCAGTATGCGAGCCGCGCCGGCATGCCCGGACTAATCAACCCGAATCTGGAAAAACTCAAACAGAAAGATGTGGGACAGAAAAATATGTTCGTTCATTCCGTCTATTTCTGGCTCAAGCCCGATCTGACCGAGGAGCAGCAGTCGAAGTTCTGGGAAGGCGCTCGCTCGCTGACGACCATCGAGAGCGTGCGACAGGGCTTCGTAGGCTCGCCAGCCTCGACCGACCGTCCGATCATTGACCGCTCTTACTCGTGCGCGTTGATCGTGATCTTCGACGACGAGGCAGGACACGACGCCTATCAGGTTCATCCCGTTCACGACAAATTCAGAGAAGAGTGCGCTCCATTCTGGTCGAAAGTTTTGATCTACGACGCCGTCAACTGACTAAAGGAGAATTCTATGCTCACACGAACCCTGTCCGTTCGGTTCGCGATGTTTGCGAGCCTCGCAATCGCCGTCTTTGCAGCATCCGTCTGGAGCTACTGCGCGGCATCCCAGATCCCCGAGCCGAAGACCGAACCGAAGATCATTGACGCCGGCGACGCGAGCCGCGCGCCTTCGGACGCCGTCGTTCTCTTCGACGGCAGAGATTTATCGAACTGGGTCAGCGCCAATGGAGAAGGCCCGGCTAAATGGGAAGTGAAAGACGGCGCGATGGTCGTCGTTCGCGGAACCGGCGCCATCAGAACAAAGCGGGAATTTGACGACGTCCAATTGCACATCGAATGGGCCACGCCGGCCGAGGTCGTAGGCGAAGGCCAGGGCCGGGGCAACAGCGGAGTCTTCCTGCAAGGCCGCTATGAAGTCCAAGTGCTCGATTCATACAACAACAAGACTTACTTCTTCGGCCAGGCCGGCTCGATTTACAAACAATACCCTCCGCTGGTCAACGCCTGCCGCAAACCCGGCGAATGGCAGGCATACGACATCATCTACCACGCGCCGATCTTCGGCGACGACGGAAGGGTCAAGCAGAAAGCCACGATCACCGTCCTCCACAACGGCGTCCTCATCCAGGACCACGCGGAAGTCTTCGGGACGACCACTCACGAACCCGTCTTCCCGAGCTACGCCAAGCATGGTAAAGGGCCGATCATTTTGCAGGATCATGGCAATCCCGTGCGGTTCAGGAACGTCTGGGTGAGAGAGTTGTGAACGTCCATGATCTGAGAGGATCTGAGAGGATCTGAGAGGATCTGAGAGGATCTGAGAGGATCTGAGAGGATCTGAGAGGATCTGAGAGGATCTGAGAGGCTCGCCTGATGTCGGGACGCTAATGCAGAATCAACCATTTGCATTGGACTGCGAAGGGAAACAAAAAGGACAAAAAAGGCAAAAAAGGCAAAATTTCAGGCGTTTTTGCCATTTTTGTCCTTTTTGTCCTTTTGCTTCCACTTACCATTCACTGTGAGCCCCGATTTTAAACAAATGTATCCTGGCATCGAGAGATTCGCCGCCTTGACAGGCGCGTCGCCGCGTCCCTATACTCCGCGCTTTGCGAACGCAAGACGATTCTTTACTGCAGATAACAAGGAGAGCTTCTAAAAGTATGCCGAATCATAAATCAGCGGAGAAGCGCGATCGCCAGAACACGCGCCGAAACGCCGCCAACACCGCCAACCGCAGCCGTCTGCGCACTCAGATCAAGAAGCTGCGGGCCGCGCTGGACGCGGGCAGCCTTCATGAGGCGCGGGCGTTGCACGCCGAAACCGTCTCGATAATCGACAAGTCGGTTCAGAAAGGCATTCTGCACCGCAACACGGCGGCCCGCCAAAAAGCCCGGCTGACAGTGAGCGTCAACAAACTGGCGCTGAAGTGACGCGGCGCCTCATCGGGTGGGCGCTTCCACCACCCACAAGTTCGGATAGCTCGTCACGAATCCGACCTCGTTGACCGAAAGCTGCGCGACGAATTCCCCACCGCAGGACTCGTAGCGGTAACCGGCGCCGGAGATGCGACGGTAAGATTGAGCCAGCGGTTCGAGTCTGAAATCGGGAAAGCGCAGCCACGCCGCCGTCGCTGCGACTTCATCTCCGACATTCAACCGCAGCCGGCGGATAGGCAGCAGGTTGGTCGATGGGCTGAAGCTGAGGTCAATGTCGAGGCATCCTTCTACCGCCGGGACTTCTACCCCATTCAGGCGCCAGCGCCGGGCTTCATTAACCGATATGTCAATGCAGATCGTCTCGTCTCCGACCCAGCCGGAGACGCTAGCAGATCGTGTTTGCCAATCCGCATCGCACATTACCAGATAATCCAATCGAACGGGCTGGCGCTGCGGACGGCCGAACGCGAAGATTGCCGTCCCGCTGAGACGCCAGACATTGTCTTCAAAAAATAATTGGGCAAATTCATGCCCCGGCTCGTCGAGCCTGCGCCAGATTATCGTTTGATTGAGAATCATCCCGTATGATTTGATTTACAGCGGTTTTCAGTCGGGCGCGACCGCTCAACGCAGAGGCCGAACGGGCAGGCTCGCCTCTCCGTTGGTCCGCAGTCGCCAGCTTGACGTCGAGACACGGACGCGCTTCAGACGTCCAATTCGGTTCCAGACCGTTTTCGTTTCGCGTGGGGCTTTCAGCGAATCTCGCGCGAGATTCTTCCTTCCTCACCAATGAACCAGCACCACCGTCCCGATCGGGGTCGTATCGTAAAACGCTTTCGCGGCGTACATCGGGATGCGGATGCACCCATGACTCGCCGGCCGGCGCGGCACAGATGGGCTGCCGTGAATGGCAACGCCCCCTACAAAATAGACCGGATAATACATCAACCCCAACGGACTTTTGCGCCATCCTGGAATTTTACGATAAACCCTAAAACGTCCCGTGGGAGTAATGGCCTGCCGCCTTTCGCCCTCGGAAACGTACCACCTTCCGCTGCCTGATGAGATCGGCAGAACTTTCTTGACATTGCCGGACTCGTCAAAGATCGACAACATCTGTCTACTCAGATCCACGTCGATGCGCGGAAAATCGGCCTCGCCCAGCGCGTCTGTCGCCCCCTCAGATTCAACGGCGGTCGATTCGCCGGCCTCCGGCCGG
>DATCXQ010000132.1:0-11116 GCA_036565725.1 Blastocatellia bacterium | reverse complement strand
CAGTCTTTGAATACAATGCTGCGAACTCTTCGTCTTTGACTAACTCGGCATACTGCTCACCGATAATTCGATAGAGATCATCTTCGGCCAGCAATTCTTGACCAATTGACCGCGTATCTTCTGGAATCGCCCCGAGCGGTTCGGCTTTTAGGCTCATCTCCGGCTTCAACTCTCCTGGCAATTTATTAACTTCATTCTTCAACCTATACTACTCCTCTGAGTTTGCCAGCAGTAACCTAAAGCACTGGGCTAAAGTCAGCCGCCGCTCACGCGGCGAAGAATGGCGTCTCTCCCAAAAGTAAAAGTGTCCCGACATCAGCCTACCGGCTTATTTTACTTCGGCGGTCTGCGCCGGTTTCTTCTCGATAGTCTTGATGTCGTTGTGATGCAGGATTGTGTTGAAGAGCATCGCGAACTCCCCGTGGTTCTGCCAGCGGTAACACGGATTAGTCGCAAAAAGGATTATGCGGCCCTCGCCCGTTGGAACGTCAACGATCGCGGGGCGGTTGCGAGTTTCGGCGACGCCGCGCATCAATCCGCTCAGAACCGATTTGTCCGAGCCAGGGAATCGCATCAAGACCTGCTGTTCGCGGTCGCGTTCGGGGACGGTGAGCAACGGGCCGTTGGCGTAACGCACCGGGATCGTTTTCTGCGCATAGCCGTAAAAGATCGGATGCGACGGCTGCAGAATCTCAGCCTCGACAATAGGACCGGGCGCGTAAAACTGCGGCGAAGGGCGTCCGGCTTCTATCTTTCGCGCCAATCCGAATTCGGGAGGGAAGAAGCTGGCCTGCCCCAGAGTGACAAGCAGTCCGCCGGCTTCGACGAATTTCTGGAATTCGAGCGCGCCCTGCAGCCCCATCCCTCCCGTGATGTCTTCCGATTCGCCGTACATCCCATGAGATTTGAACTGATCGCTTTTTGTGTAAGCCAGCGGTTTGCGCGCAGGTTCGCGATCGAAGACCAGACCTTTGGCGCTGCGCCCCTGATTCGGAATGACGATCACATCGTAGGCGTCGCGCAGATTGCCCTGCCCTTTGCTCTGGAGAACGCGCTCTTTGTAGATCAGATCGTAATCGATCTCGAACTTATCGAACGCATGGCGCACCCAGCCGACCTCCTGAGTATTGCCCCAGGTCGAGTAAACGGCAAGGCGCGGCGCGTCGACCTCATGCATCGGCGTGGCCGGCATTGAAGTCAGCGCAATCGCTTTCAAACCGAGCGATTCGACGGCGGCTTTGACCTTGTTATACGCGTCGGGTTGGTTGGCCGCGACGATGAGCGAGCCGGCGGGAACCTCCGCGTCGCCCGATTTAAACGATAGTTCGTTCGCCTGGACCTTCAGGCCTTTCAGCCTGAACCGCAGCGTGATCAGATTGTTCGATCCGTGATTACCGATCGCGTAGGCGACGGCGCCTTGACCGCCTTTCATTTCGCCTTTGATATCGAGCCTGTCGACAGGCGCGACCGGCGCGTTGAGAATCGCTATATCGGCTATTTCGATGACGGGCGTGTTGGTCGTAAGACCCATTGTCCAGCCTGTGTCGTCATAAGTCCGCAGGTTCTGATCGGGAAAGCTCTGCTTTTCGAGCAAAATCTTCGCCAATCGCCCATACGGCTGATCGCGTTTAACGACGATGGAATCTGCGGGGAACGAGCCCTCTTTCAATTTCACTTCGCCGGTCAGCCGGCCGACTTCGATGCCTTGCAACCGCAGCGTATTTACAATGAACTGCACGCCGGTCATGTTGGCTTGCGTCGGGATGATGAAGCCATACGGCGCATTCGTCTTGCCGTCTTCAATCGAGTTGCGAGACTTCTTGTAGAAGTTTTCGAGAACGACTTTTGGGAACTGGCTCGTCAACTGCAACGCGGATAGCACGCCGGTCTGCATGAAATTGGTGTTATTGCGCATTGACCATTCGACCTCCTTGTAAGGCGGCGACGGGCGATACCATTCGCGCGAAGTCTGGCCTGCGCCTTCCGGCGGGGCGACCTTGCGTTTCATCGTGTTCGCGCCTCCGTTGCCGAAGGTCTCGTACATCCGGATCATTCCGTTGTGGTTCGACGACATGAACGCCAGATAGCCCGGAGACCACATGTCCACGAAGCCGTGCGTCCACACACCGGGCATTCCGTACTTGATCATCTGCGACATCTCGAAATTCGAAAACCACGGCAACTCGCCGTAGAGAATCGGGTCGAGCGTCGGCTGTTGTGGAGGTTGCCCGCTGAAAGTGTACATGAACGGTACCGATTCGTGCAGGTCGTGCATGATCGGAGGGCGCCACTGCAGGTACCATTCGAGCAGGTTGCGCATCGTCACCTGCGAATAGTTTATGTCGCGGTTGTTGTCGTGAAAGATGTATTTGCCCCAGTAAGGCGGGCCTCCCATCGAATCCTGTTCGCCCGTCTCGTCAATCTTGTAGCGGTAATACCAGTCAACATAGCGGTCGCGCCCGTCCGGTTCGGCCACGGGCGTGATCGTGACGATGACGTTATCGCGGATGGCGTTGATGATCGGCGAATCTTCGACCGCCAGGCGATAAGTCAACTCCATCAGCATCTCCGGCGGCCCGGTCTCGCCGCTATGCAGCCCGCCCATCAAGTGATAGATCGGTTTCGCCCTGGCGATAACCTCTTGCGCCTGGGCTTCGGTGATCTTGCGCGGGTCGCCGAGTTGTGCGAGATAGCTGCGATAGGTATCGATGTTTTTGACCGTCTCTTCATTGGCCACGACCACGACCAGACACTCGCGCCCCTCGTCCGTTTGCCCGATGTTGATCACCTTGACGCGCGGAGACCTGGACGCCAGCTCGCGGTAATACTTATAAATTTCCGCTGTGCGCGTCAGCTTCTTTGGCGTTCCGACGTGATAACCGAGCGCATCCTTTGGCGAAGGGACTCCCGCGACTTTCGGCAGGTGGTCTACCATTGGGCTGATGAATTCGGGCCGCGTCGTCCACTCCTTGACCGACTTCGCGAAGTCCTCGTCCATCTGCTGAGCCTGTTTCTGCTGAGCGGGGACGGGCGGGCAGATCGATAATATCAGAATACTGATCGGCAACAGATGATGACGAATCGAGGGAGAAAACCGCATCGGGAAAGCTCCTTGTTGTTTGTGAATCGTTATGGATGAAGATAATCCGGCGCCTCGACGCGGATTATATTGATGGCGGCGCCATTCGGCAAATTGAGGAGACGAGGGAGTTATGCCATATGCGAGGAGTGTATGGAATTTTTGGTATGGACAAGTATATAAGTTTCAGGGTAATGATCTGCCCATCACGCTCACCGGCAAGCTTGACGTCGGCGCGCTCAAATGTGCGGCGGATTGGAGCGGTATGCTGCAAAGCGATTGGAACAACAAGAGAGGAAATTGATATGACAAGGATTCTCCTGACGGGCGTAGCGGCGTTGGGCGCCGCGCTTTTAGTTTTCATCACGGCGCGCACGGCGCAAACGACGGCGGCGTCGCCGACGTTCACCAAAGATGTCGCGCCGATTCTCTACAAGCATTGCGCGAGTTGCCATCGCCCCGGCGACATCGCGCCGATGTCTTTGCTGACCTACGAACAAGCGCGCCCCTGGGCCAAAGCTATCCGCGAACAAGTCGCCAGCGGACAGATGCCGCCCTGGCACGCGGCGGAATCGCACGGCACGTTCTCAAACGACCGGCGCTTGAGTGAACAGGAGAAAGCGACACTGATTGCTTGGGTTGGCGGCGGCGCGCCGAATGGCGAGGCGAAGGATTTGCCGCCCGCGCCGAAATTCACCGACGGCTGGGAAATCGGCGCGCCCGATGTGGTCATCAGCATGCCAAAACCGTATGCAGTGCCGGGGGAAGGCACGATTGATTATCAGTACTTCCAGGCGCCGACGAATTTCACTGAAGACAAATGGGTGCAGGCCATCGAAGCGCGCCCCGGCGCGCGCAGCGTCGTGCATCACATCCTGGTGTTTTGCCGCGAGCCGGGCGGCGCCATGCCGCAGTCGGCGGCCTACAAACAAGTCGTGCCGCAACAGCATGCCGACGCGCGCCGGCAAATGCCGGGCACATTGATCGCCACGACCGCGCCGGGCACGAACGCTATGATTTTCAAACCCGGCACGGCGCTACGCATCAAGGCCGGTTCCGTGCTGACGTTCCAGATGCACTACACGACGAACGGCGTGGCGACCAGCGACACCTCAAGCGTCGGCATCATCTTCGCCAAACAGCCGCCGCAACTGGAAGTCCGATCGAACGCCTTTGCCAACCCGCTGTTGCGCATACCGCCGGGCGCCAACAACGAAGCGGTCGAGTCGGCGATTGAATTCAACGAGGACGTGCGGATTTTCGCGCTCTTCCCGCATACGCACCTGCGCGGCAAGAGTTGGGAGTACAGGCTCGTCTACCCCGATGGCCGCAAGGAAGTCGTGCTGTCCGTGCCGAATTACGATTTCAATTGGCAGACGTATTACATCTACACCAAGCCGCTGGCCGTACCGAAGGGCGCGCGGCTCGAAGCGACGGCGCATTACGACAATTCGGTGGCGAATCCGTGGAATCCCGACCCGAAAGTCACGGTGCGCTGGGGCGAGCAGACATGGGAAGAGATGCAGTATTCGGGCATTACCTACACGACGGAGAAGTAAAGGTTCTGTTGCAAATAAACCAGACGATTGATTGGGAGAGGTTATCAGCCTATTCAAACTTTATTCTCGAACGGTCGGGTTTAGAGTGATCATCAGTCATTCGGCGCCACATCATCAGAGAATAGGCTCTCCATTACCAGGATGGAATTTTCGGTACGGACGCCGCCCACATCTTTATTTCTCCGGCAGGATCTTCAGGTCTGTATCAAACATATGATAATTGCGCAGTTCGATCACGTTCCGCAAATAATACCGTTTGAGGTCATTGCCTAAAATTACATCGGCGTAGACCGGCAAGAGGTAGCGCTGTCCGTCAATGGTGATCCAGTCATATTCGACGGCGCGCTCCGCCAATGTGATCGAGAATCCGGGCGGGATGTCTTCCGCGGATTGTTTGATTCGCAACACGCGCCCGCTTTCCGTATCGATCCAAACGCTCCCCAAATAGGCCGTGGTGACGGTACTCCCGCTGTTTACGTCGGTGATCGTGTTGCTGGAAAATTCCTTCTGCACCCTGAAGTTGTAGATTACCGTTTGATGCCCGTGCAAAGTCTCGCGCCGGACCTCTTTGAATTCGGCCTGGGATTGGGGGGAAAACACCGCCTCCAAAATGGAGCCGAACTCGCCGGTGGAAGTCGCGCCTTTCAATTGATCGTAGGTCATTTGGGTCGGCTTATCGTTGTAGCGCACCAGCTTGAACTGTTCGCCCGTTTTCGCGCGATAGCTCAGTTCTATCTCCAGCTTGTCCTGTCGCCGCCAATCCTTTTTTCCTTGCGTTCGCACAGAGCGCGTGACGATCTGCGTGACGACGAAGTTCGGCAGATCGTTCATAAATTCCGCGGCGTGGTAACGCGCCTGATCGAGCAAGGGTAATTTCGTCACGTCTATTTTGGGCGCGTCTCGCGTCGCTTCTTCGGTGGTCTTCGCCGGGTTGTCAGGCGAGGATTGACTCTGAAGCTGCGGACGAGCGTCAGACGTCGGCGCTTCGGCTGCGGGCCGGTTTCGTGATTGCGGTTGTTCCTGCGTTTGTGGTTGCGGCTGTGTTTGCTTCGAAGCCGCATTTTGAGCCGCCTTCTGAATCGCGTCGATCACGAACGAACGAGCTCCCGCCTTCCGCAACTCGTCGAGCGTCTTTTCATCCAACGGAAAGTCAACCCCGCGTTGCGCAATTTCACCGGCAAGGTCGCCATCCTCGTAGCGGGTCCCGGGCGTTGGGTTGAGCAGCCGAAGAATCTCTGGTTTGGTGAATGGCTTCTTGGCCTCCTGGCCAACCCCATTTCCCCCAAAAACGCCGCAAGTGGAGAGCAAAAATGCAGCGAAGACGATCCGCTTTCTCATTGGGAGATCCTCTCCTTCTGTTGAACACTGCCATTTTAATCGGGATAGATTGTCGCCTAAATATCCTTGATAGCATATGCCCGTGATCGACGAGGCGCCAGGCGCCTCATTCGCGCGACGCCACTCAACCTTGCGACAGTCCCCAAGACGCTCAGCTGTTTCCGGCGCGGGATTTACTAACCGAATTGAAACCTTCTATAGCGGAGCTACGCGCTTTCTATCTGAAATCAAGTCATCAATTCGAAGAAGAAATAGGCAATGCATCATCAGCGATTGGGCTCCTCTTCCACAAGACGGAATTTTCGGTATAGACAACAGAGGACGCCCCGGCTCTCGCGCGGCTTCGCTACGAATTTCGAGTCGGCCAGGATCCGGCTACGGAGGATGAGTCTCAAGCGATGTGTATATAAAGATGGCGTGTCGTCCGGAGAACCGACAAAAGTAATGAAATTCATCAGGCGCAACCTTTGCCGAGCCTCTGTCACTTACTTTCTCCATAGGCCATACTCAGGCCTATTTTCAACAGTCCGACGAGGAGGAAATTTGCGTAACCTGACTCGAAAATTTTTGCTGTGGTTCGGCTGCTGTATGGTCGTCACCCTCTTCTTTTCCACCCGCATCTATTTCAGCCAAACCGGCATGGGTGGGCCTGCCGACTCCTATCTCGACGCGGTCCGGCAAGCAATGCCGCAATGGTTTACCTGGGGCGCGCTTTCGCTGGTCATCATTCGAATCGACCGGCGGATCGCTCGGGGAAGGTCTTTGTTACAGCGGTTGTTGCTGCATCTGCCGTTAAGCTTTCTGGTCACCGCCGCGTTTTTTCTCATTGGCATCCTGGTGGGCGCCCTCTTGAGCAGCAGATTTTCGGCCGGAAACACTAGCGACCGGATGCTCGCTTTTGCGAATATCAAACAGTTCTTGGGCGGCGCTTTTCAGTGGAATTATTTGATCTACTGGTTGATCGCGGGGGGATGGCTGGCCTGGGACTACAACCGCGAATCGCAGGATCGAAAGCTGCAGGCGGCGCAGCTTGAATTGAAGACGGCGCAACTGGAACAGCGGCTGACCGAAGCGCGCTTGCTCAATCTGAAAGCGCAACTTCATCCGCACTTTCTTTTCAATGCGCTCAACACGATTTCAGCCTTTGTCGAAAAAGACCCGCGCGGCGCGCGGCAGATGATCGAACATCTCGGCGACCTGCTGCGCTTTTCGCTCGAACATTCCGAAGACCAGGAAACGACGCTCGCGGCGGAACTGGCAATGCTGGATCATTACCTGGCGATTCAACGCGTGCGGTTTGAGGATCATTTACAGTTACGAATGGAGATTGCGCCGGACACTTTGCCGGCGCTGGCCCCGAATTTGATCCTGCAACCCCTGGTTGAAAACGCGATTCGGCATAGCGTCGCGCAGCGGACAACACCTGTTTGCGTGACGATTCTCGCCGCCAGGGAGGATGGACATTTGCGCTTGCAAGTCAGCGATGACGGTCCCGGCTTGCCTGCGGGTTGGCATTGGGATGCGCACGCCGGCGTCGGTTTGACCAATACGAAAAAGCGGCTCGAACAGCTTTATCCCGCGGCGCACCAACTGACCGTGAACAATGCTGAAGGCGGCGGCGTGATGGTCGAGATCATCCTGCCGTTTCGCGCGAACGGCGCAAAGCCGGAGGAAGACGGGCATGGATAAGATCCGAGCGATCATCGTTGATGATGAAAAACCCGCGCGTCGCCGTTTGCGCGAGTTGCTGGAAAAACAGCCTGACATCGCCATTGTGGCGGAGTGTTCGAACGGCGCGGAGGCAGTGCGGAAAATCCGCGCCCTGCAACCCGATCTTTTATTTCTGGATATCCAGATGCCGGGGCTGGACGGCTTTGGCGTCGTCGATGCGATCGGCGCGGCGCAAATGCCAGCCACCATTTTCGTGACGGCCTACGATCGGTATGCGTTGAAGGCGTTCGAGGTCAGCGCCCTCGATTATCTTTTGAAGCCCTTCAGCGATGATCGTTTTGAGCGCAGCTTGGCGCGCGTTTTATCGTTCGTGCGCACGAGCCGGCGAGAAGAATTGAATCATCGGATCCTTTCCTTGCTGGATCAAATCCAGCCCAAACAGCCTCAAAATACCGGCGCTCCGCTCGATTGCCTGATGATCAAAAATGGCGGGCGCGTCCATTTTTTGCGGGTGGAAGAAATCGATTGGATTGAAGCCGCAGGCGTCTACGTCCAAATCCACACCGCCGGCAAAACCTGGTTGCATCGTATTTCGCTCGGCGAACTTGAAACGAAATTAGACGCCAGGCGGTTCTTACGCATTCACCGTTCTACCATCGTCAATTGGCAAAGAATCAGAGAGCTTCATCCGCATTCACATGGAGACTTTCTGGTAGTTCTACACGACGGCACGGAACTGAAACTCAGCCGCAGTTATCGCCAGAAAGTCGAGGCCAGTCTCGGCCAATCTCTGTAAGCCCCACCGTTTCGCGCCGCTCTTTCCGCCATTCGAAACAGCATTGCGCGCCTTGCCACAAAATGATTGCGGGCGATTTCCGCCGGAATGTCTAATGCCGCCTTACGATCAATTTCAATCTGCCAGGAAATGCATTTAGAAAATCGGCCTGGCGGCGGTTCCAGCCTGGAGCGAAGAGGAAAATTATGTCATTGAAAAACATCTTGAAGCTCTCCTGGCTCTTTGGATTACTGCTCGTTCAATGCCAGTCAGCTTCAACTCAGGTTCCTCCCTTTCGAGAACTGGCGCGAATGTTCGATTACGACCAGCGCGCGCCACTTGACGTAAAAGAGCATTTTGTCGAAGAGCGGGAGGGCGCAAAGGTCTATGACATCACTTACGCCAGCCCGCAGGGAGGCCGCGTGACGGCTTACCTGGTCGCGCCTGCGAGTAAAGGCCGCCACGCAGGGATCATCTTCGCGCACCCGGGGGGAGGCGATAGAAAGGTATTCCTGCCGGAGGCTCTGACGTTGGCCAGAGTCGGGGCCGTGTCGTTGCTGATTGACGACCCATCGGCGCGGCCTGCGCCCTGGCGGCGTAGGATGTTCGTCCATACCGAGCCTGAAAATGATCGCGCGACTTACATCCAGGCCATCATTGATTTGCGGCGCGGCGTTGATCTGCTCGCGGCGCGGCCTGACGTAGACGCGAAACGCTTAGGCTTTGTCGGTTTCAGCTTCGGCGCGGATTTGGGTGGGATCCTGACGGGCGTTGAGCGGCGAATCAAAGCTTACGCGCTGATGGGCACGGGGGCGCGGCTGACCGATTTATGGCGCTCAGGCGATACGCCCAATTTGGCGCGATTGCGAGCCTCTCTAACGAAAGAGCAATTGGATAAATACATTGAAACGACCGCGCCTTTCGACTCGGTTCACTACATCGGACATGCCGCTCCGTCAGCGCTGCTGTTCCAGTTCGGGCGGCGCGACAGGAATTGGCCGGAGAAACTCGCCCTGGAGTTTTACCAGGCCGGCAGCGAACCGAAGGAGATCAAATGGTGGGACGGCGGGCACGAACTGAACGATGAAGCCATGCGCCATCGGGCGGAGTGGTTCCGTTCACAGATCGGCATCGCCGCGCTGAGACCGGCGCGGCCCGGGACGTGAGCCCGAATCTTCTGGAGGAAAATATGATCGCAGACCTTTGGCAAGACCTGCGCTACGGCGCGCGAACGTTGTTGAAGCAGCCCGGCTTCACGTTGCTCGCCGTGCTGACGCTGGGGTTGGGCATAGGCTCGACCACCACCATTTTCAGCGCGATCCAGAACATTTTGCTGGATCCGTTCCCCTATACGGATGCGCATCGCATAGTCAATATTCAGATTCGCGATACGAACAGCAGCCGTCCGGGCGGGCGCACTTTCTTCCAGGCGCCGGAATTCCTCGATTTCCAGGAACAGAACCAGGTGTTCGAAGAGGTCATCGGCGCCACATTCGGTGACGTGCTCTACAACAGCGGCGACGGGATGGAACAGTTCAATGGCGCCTATGTCACGCCCAACACATTCAGCCTCTTGGACGTACCGGCGCAACTCGGTCGCGGCATCTTGCCGGACGACGTCAAACCGGGCGCGCCGCCGATCTTCGTAATGGCCTACAAACTGTGGGGCAAGCGCTTCAACCTGGATCCGACCATTCTGGGCAAGACTTTCACGCTCAACGGGACGCCGACGACGCTGGTCGGGATTATGCCGCAGCGCTTCACCATTCTGGGCGCAGACGTCTGGATCGGCCGGGCGATTGAGCGCGGCGATCCGCGCGCAAACCGTGATTTCTGGTTGTTCAAGGGGAAGTTGAAGCCCGGCGTTACCATCGAGCAGGCGCAAGCCGATATGGAGCTGATCGCGCGGCGACTGGCGCAGGTTTATCCCGATAACTATCCCGAGAACTTCAACGTCAAGGTCGTCAGTTGGGTTGACAACCTGGTAGGGCAGTTTCGCAAGACGCTCTATACGATCGCCGCCGCCGTTGGCCTGTTGCTGCTGATCGCATGCAGCAACGTGGCGAATATGTTGCTGGCGCGCGCGACGGCGCGTGAGAAAGAGATGGCGATTCGCTCCGCGATGGGCGCCAGCCGGATGCGCTTGGTCGGCCAATTGCTTACCGAGAGTTTGCTGCTCGCGCTCGGCGGAGCGATCGTGGGCTGTTTCTTCTCTTACGCCGGCATCAAGGGCCTGGTGATAGTGATGCCCGATACCCTCACCATCCCGGATGAAGTCCAGATCAGGTTGAACCTTCCCGCCCTGCTCTTCAGTTTGGCGACGGCGATCGGCTCCGCCGTGATCTTCGGCCTGGCGCCCGCGCTGCAGACGGTCAGAAAAGACCTGGTCGAGCCGCTGAAAGACGCCAGCAAAGGCGCCAGCGGCGGTTTCAGACGGGGACGGTTGCGGAATGCGCTGGTGGTGTTCGAGGTGGCGCTGTCGCTGGTGTTGCTGTCGGGCGCAGGGCTGCTGATGCGCAGTTTCGTCAAGTTGCAGCAAATGGACCTGGGCTTCAATCCGGAGAACATTCTGTTTGCGCGCCTGCCTTTCCCTCGCGGCCAGTACACGACGGCCGCCGAAAAACAGCGATTTTACGAGCAATTGCTTAGCCGGCTGCGCGCGCTGCCCGGTGTGGTGGCGGCGACCGAGACTAC
>DATCXQ010000094.1:0-19901 GCA_036565725.1 Blastocatellia bacterium | reverse complement strand
TACGGCGCGGACAGTCCCGCCGCCGACCGGGCCGGCGCCCTGTTGCGATTGCTCCACGATCGCGTCACGATCGAGCGGGAAATTGTTGTGGGTACGGCGGAGCCGCGATATTATACGCTGCGAATGGCTGCGGTCAGCGATGATTCGAGCGGGCTGGGCGTTCCGCTGGGCGTCGTCGCCGTACTTTCTGATGTCACAAAACAGCGCGAGTTGCAGCGAATGCAGAACGACGTGATGCGCCTCGTGACGCACGAGATGAAGACGCCGTTGACCGCCATCAAGGGGATGAACGAAGTGATGATGAAGTTCGACCCCGGCGCGGAAAAGCGGCGCGAGATGAGCGCCGCGATCAACGAGGCGACCGAGCGGATGACGCGGATGATTGACGATTATCTGGACCTGACGCGCCTTGAATCGGGCGCGCGCGAGTCCCGACTGGCATGGCGCAAGGTCGAATCGCTGATCGAACAGAATTTGCTGCTGCTAGATCCGGTCGCGGCCCGGCGGGGCGTCACGCTCACTCGCAAGTTTGCGCCCGACTTGCCGCCGATTTTCGCCGACGCCGATCTGCTGACGCGCGCGCTGACGAACCTCGTCGCCAACGCGATCAAATACAGCCCCGCCGACACCGAGGTAGTGATCTCGGCCTGGGCCGGAGAAGACAACCTGTTCATCGCCGTCGCCGATCATGGGTACGGAATTCCGCCGGAACACCAGGCGAGCATTTTCGAGAAATTCTTCCGCGTGCCGCGCGTGGAAGACGCCGAGACGCCGGGAACAGGATTAGGGCTGGCGCTCGTCCGCGAGATCGCCGAATTGCACGGCGGGCGCGTGACGGTCGATAGCGAGGTCGGCGCCGGCTCGATTTTTACTCTGCGATTGCCATTGAACCGGAAACCAATCTGAATCCGATTCACGTAATACCATATAGCCAATAGTGGGACGGACTTAATTAGTTGTTGAAAAGTAAATGCGACAACAAGTGTGGCGCGATTCGCTGAATCGCTACACCTTTCCCCGAAACGTCGCGATTCAACAAATCGCGCCACGCCATCAATTGAGCGAGGTTGCGCCATTTTTTCAAAGGCCGTTAGTCTGTCCCTGGTATGAAGTGTCGGCGGACAGACTTTAGTTTGTCCCACTTTAAACGCGCCCCCATACACAAACGTTCTAACGCCACTAATGACACAACCTCCCCAGATTTTGGTCGCCGACGACGATCGTCTGATTCGCCTGACCTTAGAGGCCGGATTGTCGCTGTACGGGTTTCGTGTCTCGCTCGCCAGGAGCGGTCGTGAAGCGCTCGACGCCGCCCTGGAAAAGCGATTCGATGGCATCATAAGCGACGTTTATATGCCGGACGGCGACGGGTTGATGGTGCTGCGCGAACTGCGCACTTCGCAACCGGAGACGCCGATTATCCTGATGACCGCCGTGGGATCGGTCAATCTGGCGGTGCGAGCGATTGAAGAGGGCGCGACCGATTTCATTGCCAAGCCGTTCGAGGTCGAAGCCCTGGCCGATCTGTTACGCCGGCATTTGAAAGCCCGCGTCGAAACCGGCGCGCGCCTTTATTCTTCCCAGGCGGAAGATAACGACGCCTCGCCGCCGGAGGACTGGCCCCCCTTAGTAAATGGGGATGGTTTTTCGGGGTTGATTGGACGCAGCCCCGCGATGGTAAAGACCTACAAACTGATTGCGCACGCGGCGCGGATGGACGCCACCGTCCTAATAACCGGCGAATCCGGCGCCGGAAAGGAGTTGGCGGCCCGCGCCATTCATGACTTCAGCGTGCGGCGCGTCAAGCCTTTCATAGCGATCAACTGTTCGGGGCTTACAGACACCCTGCTGGAGGCGGAGCTGTTTGGACACGCGAAAGGCTCTTTCACGGGCGCGACCGCGGAGCGCGCTGGTCTCTTCGAGGCCGCCGAGGGCGGGACGCTGTTCCTGGACGAACTGGCTTCGACAAGCCCCGCGTTTCAGGCCAGCCTGCTGCGCGTGTTGCAGTCGGGCGAGGTGCGGCGCGTCGGCTCGACGCAAATCCGGCGCGTGAACGTCCGCGTCATCGGCGCGACCAACCAGCCGCTGCGCGAGCTGGCCGAGCGGGGGGGCTTCCGCTCCGACCTCTATTACCGCTTGAGCGTCCTGACCGTCGACATGCCGCCGCTCAGAGAGCGGATGGGGGACGTGGAACTGCTCTCCCAACATTTCCTTCGGAAGCTGGGCGGCGGGACTTCCCCCTCCCATCTGACACATGAAGCGCTCGAAGCCCTTCGCCACTATCACTTTCCCGGCAACGTCCGCGAACTGGAAAATGCGCTGACCAGGGCTGTCGCCCTTGCGACAAACGGCCCTATCACGCTAGATTGTTTGCCCCCGCATATTTCTGGAATCAATCAAAAACAGGCCCCCTCGACCGACGACCCCATGCGGAACCTAGCGAGCGACTGGCCTTCCCTGGACGAGTTACAGCGCCGCTACCTGGCGATGGCGCTAGAGAAGAATCACGGCAACCGCCAACGCACAGCCGATATGCTCGGAATCACTCGACGCACGATTCAACGTCTGATCGCGCGATACAATCTGAACGCGTTGAACGAAGCGGAAAGCCTTGATGGCGATGAAGCCTTTGAAGCCTTTGAAGAATGAAAGCGGGCTGTGGGCAGTTTCGATCCCTACACTGCCCACGGCCCACTGCCACTTTTCGTATGAAGGACTGTGAGAGATGATTTTGCGTATAGATTCCATATCGCTCCGGCGCGGGATTCGCTGGTCGTGTCTCCTGTTCCTCCTCGCCGCTTCAATACAATGGGCGGGCGCGACAGCGCTGGCGCAGGTCGTGGACGCGCGCGTCGCGAGCGTCAAGGGGACGGCCCTGCGGCGCAACAATCAACGCTCCTTCATCCTCGCCCGCGGCGACTCGCTGAACCCCGGCGACGAGGTCGACACGCGCGGCGGCGGGCGCGTGGTCATCGATCTGACCGACGGCAGCGTGGTCGTCGTCCATCCGAATTCGCGCATCGTCATTAGCAATTACCGCGCCGCCGCGTCGATGCGCGAGATGTTTCGGATCCTCATCGGGCGCGTGCGCATCAAGGTCGCCCATTACGGCGGCAAGCCGAATCCGTACCGCGTCAACAGCCCGACGGCGTCGATTCTGGTGCGCGGCACAGAGTTCAGCGTAGCCGTCGAGCCTTCCGGCGACACCAGGGTGGAAGTTTACGAGGGCCTGGTCGAGGTGCAGAGCCTTAGCGATCCGCGCCGCCGCGCTCTCCTTTCCGAAGGACGAGGCGCGCTGGTGAAGCCGGATGAAGATATCCGCTTATACACCCCCGGCCCCGAGAACAGGAACGACGGTGGGAGCGGCAGGAACGACGACGGTGGCGCCGACGGCGCCGACGGCGCTGACGGCGCCAATGCCGACAAAAACGACGTCGCCGACGTCGGCAAGAACAACGGCGCCGGTCTTAATGCCACCACGAGCGCAATCGCCGCCGTTAATACCGCCAAGACGAAAGCCAACGTCGGCATTCATGGCGCCACGAACGCCGGCGACAGCTCCGCCACGAACGACAGCGTCGGCGCCAGCGGCGCCGGGAACGACAACGTCGGCGTCAGCTCCAAGACGAACGTCAGCGGTGGCGTCAGCTCCAAGACGAACGACAACGTCGGCGTCAACTCCAAGACGAACGCCAGCGGCGGCGTTAATGCCAAGACGAACGCCAACATCGGCATTAATGCCAAGACGAACGCCAACGGCGCCGGGAACGCCAACGCCGGCCTTACTACCCCCACGAACGCCAACGCCGGCCTTACTACCGCCACGAACGCCAACGAGGGCCTTACTACCGCCACGAACGCCAACGCCGGCGCCCGTGCCAATCCTAATGTCAACGCCAAGCGCAATGACGTTGGGGGTGGAGCCGTGGCGGCTGAAAAGTCCGCCGCGCATCGCCCTGACGGCATGTGGATGGAAAGAGAAAAAGAGACGTCTGGCGAAGTGGCGGGAAAGTCGGCGGCGCGCCCCTCTGGCGATAATAACCCGACCCGCGACGACGTGGCCGCCAATGCGACTACGAGCGTCAGGGCATCCCTGACCAACGACTACGAAAGATATGTCGACAGCCTGGCTGGCCGGGGCTGGTCGATTCCGCTCCAACGATTCCCCGCCATCGCAGACCCCCATTTCGACAGCCTCGATAACCCGGCCTATTCGACCGAATTCGCTTCGATCGAAGGAAGAGCCTGGCTTATCCCATTTTTTAACAAGTCGCGTGGCGGCGATTTGCAAAGCGGCTCCGCCGGTTTCCCATTTTCTGGCAATCTGGTAAGCCCGTTCGATTCCGGCCTCCTGGCGCAGGCCGATTTCTTTATCCCGTTGGAGAAAGTACGCATGGTGATTGGCGGAGCGGTCGCCATCTCCAGCGACCGGTCGCAATCATTAACTATGGACCCGGCGCCAGACTCTCTGATTCACCTCCTTCCTGGAGGCGGCCAAGCTTCGCGCTACGTCGCCGTCTCGACCGAGACAACTTCGATCACAGGTTCGCTGATGGCGGCGCGGCGCTTCGGCGATGACGGCCGCACGAGCGTCGGCGTCGGAGTGGAGTGGGTCAGCGGCGACGACGACTTGCGCGGTCAAATGTCGCTGGCGAACGACGCCCGATCGCTCGCTGTTGAAGAACTTGAAGCGGTATCTCAAATAAGCCGGCTCCGCTTCCGGCTCGGAATTACGCGCGCATTAGGCGGCGGCCACAAACTCGGCCTGGTTTATAGTCATGAGTTGGCGACCGCCGTCGACCGCGACCGTTCCCGATTCTTCACAGGCGGGCCGCTCGGCCTCGATTCGACGCGTCAGGAGGGACGGTCGTCGGAGGTCTCCTTGAGATTGCGCGGGCCGCTCACTCGGCGTCTGTTTTACGGACTCGACGGCTCGTTGCTCTTGGGCGAGAGCGATGGACAGATTCGTCGCTCGGGTATCACGGACTCGACCACGCGGGCTGATGTGAATAGCGCGGCCGTCGGCTTCGGCTTGGGATTCGCATTGCGGCGGTCGACGGTATTGACCGCGGACCTCGGCTTCGGCCTCTCGGGCGTCCGCGAGGAGCGGATCGAGGACGCGACCGGGAATCTGGTCGAGGGCAGGCGAGAGCGCGGGCGCTTCGTATCCGGGCGTGTGGGATTACAAACAGACGTCTGGCGCAGCTTGTTCTTCAGCGCGTCAACACTGGTTTTCAGGCAGGCGGCCACGACCGACCTCGACCTCCGTCCCGATCTCTTCGGCCGGCGATTGACAAGTCTCGGCCTGGTCGAATTGAGTGGACGCTCGCGCCGGAACTCGACGAGCGTATTCTCGGACTTCGGCTCCGGCTGGCGTTTCAATCGGAATATGTTGGCCGAGTATATTTTCTCGATCAATAACGGTCTGGGGCCGACGCGACATGTTTTCCTATTGCGCTACACTTTCAAGCGCGAGGATTGAGGCGCGAAACCGCGCAGCGGCAGCGCGCGCGATACTGCCTCTTACAGGTTCAAGCCCGAGGATTTATGAGGAATATGCGGGAATCAAGAAAATCGCAAATTTGCCGTAACTTGGCGATTTTATTTTTTTACAGATTGACTTCGGGCGGCTTCATTGTGTTTAATGATCCCCATCAAGTGGTGGTATTTTCTAGCGGGATCTTTTGCGATGGCTTTTCAGCCGGCAACTTTGTCTTGGACGCGTGTGCGCTCCAGGACCTGAGAAGATCGTCGCATGGCGCCTGAATGAATGTTGCGCCATAGTCATCGCGGGAAATCAAAAAACGCTGTTCATATTCACCAAGCCCCGTATCCCTCACAATTTGTGTCCCTCTGATATTTCGCCCATTCTTCATGGGAATACATATACGGAATACTGATCGCGAAAGCGTTTGGGCTATTGCTTATGCTGTCTGACAAAATCAACAGATTGCCGATTAGTCGCGTAGACTCCCCTCCAATTAACTCGTTCGAAGAACAGAACGCCGTGATCTTGATCAACAAGCAAGGTAACATTCTGTCTTTCGAGCATTCCAGGCGCAATTCCGGCGCCGTGACAAACCGAGATCGATCCGAGAACTCAACCACTCAACCGAGCAAACCCATCGCTTACGGCCTCAAGAATGTTTCGGAGGAAGTTGAAGTGGAGAGACGGCGGGCGGAGCTTGCCGCCATGGCGCGCGCCGCTGAGGCCAGAGCGAAGGAGGCGGAAGAGAAGGCCGAACAGGCTGAGGGCAGGCTGGAACAAGAATTGAGGGAGCGGCTGCTTGCCGAGCAGCGACTCAGAGAGTTAGAAGAGGATCGCTTGCGAAAACTGCAGGCGGGGATACCGATAGAGGCTCCGCAGCCTCGCACGGCTTCATGGGCGCAGCCGGGGACGGAAGCGCGGCTGAAAGAGGCCGAAACGCGGGCCAAAGAATCCCAGACATGGGCCAAAGGAGCTGAAACCGAAATCCAAAGCCTCAGGAGCAAGATGGCGGAGTCCGAGCAAAAGAGGGCTAAGGCAGAGGCCCTTGCGCGAGCCGCGGGCGATAGATCGCGTGAACTGGAATCGCAAGCCGAGACCGCCAGGGCTGCGTTGGCGGAGGCGAATCGGAAAACGGCCGAGGCGGAGACCACCGCGAGGATCATGGAGGAGAAGGCCCGAGCAATGGAAACCCTTCTCGCCGAAGCGGAAGCCGTCGGGCGCCAGGCCACGGAAAAATATCAAACCGTCGAATTCGAATTGCAGTCCGAAGCTAAATATAGGGCTGCGGCCGAACATAAACTCAAAGAGTTTGAGGACGAATTGGGTTCCTATCTCGAACTAGACTGGTCGAAGGAGGAACCTGATCTGAGCCGGGCCGTCGTCGTGCGGCAGAGTGGCGGGACCGAGGAGGTCGCGGCCCAGGTCCATGCGCAAGTCGAGGCCGAGCGGAGGGCGCGGCGGGAGGCGGAGGAAGCTCGATCCACCCTCGAATTCAGAATTCGGGATATGGAAAAGTCGCTTCGCATCGCCGAAGAGAACAACCGCCAGATCGCCGCGTTCAATATGGCTAAATCCGCCGATGACGATCAGACGTACACTGTAAAGAAACGAAAAGGGTACAAATACGAATTCAAGTTCTTCGGTTACGGCATGGCGGTCGCGCTGCTGTTAGTCGCATTGACTGTGCTGATTGCGATGGTCTCCTTGCAGATGTGAAAGATGAAAACTCTTGACGCATTTGAGTAGACAAACGACCATTCTGGTCGTCGTTTTGACGCTATTACTTTCAGCCGTCGGGGCGTTTGCGCAGGAACGAGCGCAGGAACAACTTCCCCCGGAGAGGATGAAGGAATTGCGTAAATTCGACCCAGTGGAAATTGAGCCGGAAACCCGCGAGAGGGAGCCTAGAGGGAGAGAGGATGGGAGAAGGAGAACGCAGTCCAGGCGAACACCCGGGTCTCCCGCTTCATCGGCGCCATTGTCTGCCGCCGTCGATTCCGTTATGCCCACTCAGGCGGGTCCTGCCTCCAAAGCGCCTGTCTCCTCTCGGACGTCACCTTCGCTGACGACTAACGGCGCGGTTGTTATCACACAATCCGAAGTGACAAAGACTCGGCCATCGGAGCCTACGGCGCCTGCCGCATCTGTAAATGGGTCCGCCAGCTCCGAGGGGTTGCCATTGACCCTCATGTTTTTCCTAATCGGACTGATATTGCTTGCACTGGTCGCCGTCGCGGTTAAGTTTAAAAAGGACCTGAGTAAGCTCTGAAGTGGTGACTCATTTATGTAAAGAGTTCTTTGACAAGTCAGCCCCATTGCTTTGCCGTCCGAAATGGAGAGGTGAAACAGTGGCGCCGATCAAGCTGAGCTTGCGAGAACCAGCGGTTTTAGAGCAATCCCTCAATACAAAAACATAGACTGTCAGGAGCCTTAAGCATGCGCATTCGCCATGTGGTTAGGCGTCGGCGACAGCGTTGGTGAAGGCGCCGAGCATCTTCAAGCGCCACGCCTGAACGTATATAACCGGGCGCCTCGTTTTGAATCGCCTAGCGAACTGACTCCCAAGGCGCGAGTGGCCGATGGCGAACGCAATGGGCGGCTATGGGCCGCAAAAGAGATTAACGATCAGCGGATCGATGAAGTCATTGATCAAGACCCGCGTGAGTTCGGTTACGGATCGACAATATGGACGGCTCCGCTTTTGCGCGGATAATTGACGGACAAATATCAAATCGAAGTTTGCAGTAAGAGCGTCATTAGTCTGTAAACTAGAGCGCATTGCGATTGTGTGTACGGGAAAGTGGCGCGATCTCCGGTACAGTCAGTAAATCGCGAAATAGACGAAGAGTTCCATTTGTCATGGTTCATTTGTCATTTGATACTGGTCATTGACGGAGGAGATCTCGAATCAATGCCCAATGTTCATCGGGCGATTTCCGGACCAATGACAAATGAACAATGGGTGATGAACAATGACAAACGCTCTTCTTTGCCTGATTTCGTCATTGTACTGACGCTCCCGAACCGTACCGCTTGCCATCACGTACAGGCATCTGCAAACCGTCATAAGTTATAGGGGGGCTCCGACGATCGCCTGACCAATTCGGTCGGCGATTCTGCGGACGTTGCTTGCCGCCACTTCTTAGCAAAGAAGCCTGAAGCGCGCCCGAAAAACAAGTCTTAATATATAAAGACGATTTCTGGTTGGTCAGTTGATTGCTTTGGCGAAGAAATTTTTTCTCTCTTTACTTGATTAAGTAGAAGTAGTAACTCATTTGATTAAATCGATATGCTAATTCATTTGTGAATAGAAGTGGCGCCTCATTTATAAATATCGGATTGGCTGGAAACTTGGTATCCCGTAGTCACAAAATGCCCCAGGAGAAAGGTTGAGGTTTGAGGATCGCGCTAACTTCGGTGGGTGTGGGACGATCATTAATCTTCTAACTATAATCGCGCGGCGACTGGCGCTTGGCTCGTTGACTTCCAAAAACAAAATATTATTATTATTGAACCGATTGCGGTTCAAATAAGCTCCTACAAGCCCCGACAAGCCCCAAATCCTCTAAGTCACAATCGAGCCCCGCTAAATAGCTCTGCGTTCGTAGCGGAGGGGCTCCGCCATGCGATTTGCATTTTTACGATTGGAGGGCAGCGTCATCAAGAGGCGCATGCCGGCCTATCCGCTCACGGCCAGAAGTATGAACGCTTATGGGAATGTCGAGGCGCGGATAGCCATTTCGGAAGCGGGGCAGGTCATTGAGGCGACGGCGATCAACTGGCGCCCGGCGTTGCGCAGCGCGGCTGTGGACGCGGCGCGCGAGTGGGTTTACAAACCGATGACGCTCAACGGCAGCCCCGGAAGGTAGAAACCGTCTTGACTTTCACCATTGCCCCTGGTTCTCAATAACAGAAATTCAACCATGTTGTTCTCAAGAATAAAATCTCGCTCTGAATGCGCGCGTGAAATCTTCACACTGCCACTCTCATTTAGTTTCCTGCTTTGCGTTTTGTGCGCAATAACGTCGGGACAGGCGCCGCCATCAAATCCGTCTGGCTCTTCCGGAGAACTCTTCGGCGGAATCGAGCTTTGCAATGAGGGAGTCAAGGTGATGGTGCTGCAATCATATCAGCCTCAAAGTGACGAGGATCCTGGCATCAAGGGGGTTTTTTCAGAAATGATTCGTCTCAGGCTGGGGCGAACGAGCGACGGGGAATTCCCTCTGCAAGCGTCGGCGGACGCCGCCCAGGCGGTCTCGACGGCGCTCACGCGATTGCGGCAGCAATATAAAGTGCCGCTCGATCGAATCTACTTCATCGGAGCCAGCGCATTAGGCGCCGATCACCCCGATGATCTGGAAAGCGTCGTTCGCAATACCACAGGCTTGACGTTGAAATTCCTGGGCGCCGTGGAAGAGGTCCAACTGAGCATCGCCGGGACGATCCCGCGGACCGGAAAGGTCGCCGGCGCCGCGATCGATAACCGAAATACGTCAATGATGCTACACATCGGCAACGTCAACACGCAGGTCGGCTGTGAGATGCTCAAATACTCCACGTCCGATTCGTCGCCGTCAATGGATTTCGTTGCGATGAACATCCCTCAGGGCGTGGTGAGTTACGCAAATGAGATCAGTAAGGCCATTGGACGCAACAGCTCTTTGTACACATTCACTCGACAGGTCAAAACTTCCGGCGCCTTAGCCTTTCGCCAGGCGCTGCGCAGAGAGATGGAGAATAAGCCCACAATGATGCACCGCAAACGAGTTTTCTTGACGGGCAACCTGGTTTGGGCGGTGGCGACGATGCTCTATCCCGAGGACAGACAACCTATGGTCTCCCTGAGATTCGACGACATCATACAGTTTGCGGAAAGGATTGCGCGCGACCCGAGGGAATTGGCCTTTCGTAGGCTCTCCTTCATCCGTGACAGGAAAGTGCGTCAGGAAGTCGAACAGGAGTTCGAGGCGGTAAGAGCCACATTCAAACCCGAGGAGCTAATCGCCGGCGCGGAGATGCTCAAGGCCGCGGCGGAGGAACTCAAGTGGCAGGACAAGAAGATCATTTTTGCGAGGCGCGGGCATTTAGGTTGCATTTTGAGCTATACCCGTTTATTTACTGGCAAATAAATCTTCCTGGGAGCGCAGGCGCCCCTGCCTGCGTAGTCTCATAAGCGGCGCAGGCATGGACGCCTGCGCTACCAAGGGGGCCGGAAGAATTCTGCGGAGCGTTAAATGCAGGCGGAGCGTTAGATGCAAGAAGACGCTATAAACGTGTTTTGCCTTTCACATGGCTTTAGCTTTCCGGTTCAGGGATCAAATCGGATAGTCATATGTAAGGAGAATCATGTCTTAAGCTATAATTTCCCGCACTCGGGCAGATGGTTTTATTGCTGCTTGTGCCAGAAGTTTTGGGTCGCGCCCAAGGGAGAGGACCGGCAAGACGCATTCTCCAAACAATGCCCATCCTGCAACCTGATCAAAAAAGCCCGTTATTATTCATGCGACCAGTGTAATATCACAATGATTGACTCCCTGGGCGCGATCAACCGTAAGGGAGTGCACATAACGCCTTGGGGGGCTCCGCATCCGCACTGTCCTGGATGTCGTCAGCTTCCGAAGTCCGTCCCTCAATCGCACGCCTGTCCTGAGTTAAACGGCTTGCTTACCACGGCTCGCGCCCAATGCCCTTTCTGTGAAGGGCAAAAGGTGGCCGAAGGCGTGGTTGATGGAGAAGAATTGAGAGACGAAACTGAAACGCCGCGAGTTCGAATCCTGGATGAACCTGCCACCCCTTCAATCGTCGTCCTGGAGGAGCTTGAAAGAAGGTCTTCCGAGATCAAGGCGCTCGAAGCCGAGGCCGAAGCGCGCGAAGCCAAAGCTCAGGAGAGATTGCGACAGGTCGAGGCCAGACTACGGCAGGAAATGGTACGGCGCTCAGAGGTGGAGCGTAAATCCCAGGAGATCGAAGATGATCTGAAGCGACAGCACGAAATCGACCAGGGCCGCATGGAATTTGTGAGAGCGGCGACGGAGGCCGCCGGGCGATTCGAGGAGGAGAGGAAAGCGCGCATCGCGGCTGAACAGTCGAAAGCTGAGGCCGAAGCGAAACTGCGTGAGATGGGCGTCAGAGCCTCCGAAGCTGAAGAGCGGCTCCGGCAGGCCGAAGCCGGGTTACAACAAGCCGAAGCCAAGTTACAACAAGCCAAAGCCGGGTTACAACAAGCCGAAGCCAAGTCGCAACAAGCCGAAGCCAAGTCGAAACAAGCCGAAGCCAAGTCGCAACAAACCGAAGCCAAGTCGCAACAAATCGAAGCCAAGTCGCAACAAATCGAAGCCAAGTTACAACAAACCGAAGCCAAGTTACAACAAACCGAAGACGGGTTACAACGAGAGGCCTCGAAGCGATCTCTGGCCGAAGAGAGGGCAAATGAACTCGAGAACCGACTCACTGCCGAAAGCGCAAAGCTCGTATCCGAAGCTGAGGCGAAAATCCAGGGAGTCAGAGCGGAGGCGCGGCGAATTGAAGAGAATTACAAGGCCGAAATAGGCTGGATCAGGGACGAACTGGAAATGCTGACGGAGTCGGCGAAGCTGGCCGAGGAGAATCACAGCGCCGAAATTGCCAGAATCACGGCTGAGGCCGAGGCTCGGACGCAGCAAGTCGAGGCGAATACACGCCAGCAGTACCAAATCAAAGTCGAACAGGCGATAGCTAACACTCAGGCTGCGTTGTTCAATCTCGATGAAACGCAGAGAAAATTGGATGAGACAGAAACCCGGCGCCGGGAGATTGAGGCCAGAGCGCGCCAGGTCGAAAACCTTTGCCGCCGCCTATATCTGATCTCGAAACTGAGTTTTACCTCCGCCGAACAGATCATTGCAGAAACTATCGGTCCTGGCGATGAAAATGAGAAAGATGGCCTGGTAATCCCCATCGACATCGCGACAAACACATACTCGGACGAATTCTCTTCCGAGGCGCCGGCGTCAGTCGCAAATGGTTCGCTGGATTACGAAAATTACCAGTTTTCCGCCAGGATGAAAGCCTTGTTCGAGGCTGCGGCGCGCGTGAACGCCACCGACGACAAGGGTGGCAGAGCGGATAGCGGGGAGTAGGGAATGCGGAATGGGGAATATTGATTCCGAATCTGCTGACTGGAACTGCAGGCTGCGAAACTGCAATTGAAATCTTCTTCAATCCGCAATCCCCATTCCCCATTCCCCATTCCCCAATCCCTGTGATAATGTGAACGGGAATTCAGGACTCTACCTTTTGGGGGGTACCATTAAATATGTTTTCTCAATCTCTTAAACACGCTTCTTCTACTCCTTCTCTCAACTCGTCAACATGTCAGGTCGATTTGTCCCGACGGTCGTTTCGGTCTGTTTCGGATTTCGGGAAAGCGAAGCGGGACGGCCGGAAGATTTCGATGCTTAGCGTCTACGACGCAGTCTTCGCCAAGCTGGCAGTCGATGCCGGCGTGAACACTCTCCTCATAGGTGACAGTGTGGCGATGGCGCTCTACGGGTTCGAGAGCACGATTCACGCCACGGTCGAGATGATTGCCGCCCACGTCGGAGCTGTTCGGCGGGCCTGTCCGGGCGCATTTCTCGTCGCCGATCTTCCCTTCGGCTCGTACCGCAGAGGGTTGAAGGCCGCCATGAAGGCAGTCGAGGAGATGGCTCGCGCCGGGGCGAGCGCAGTAAAGCTCGAAGGGGTCGCGGGAAATGAAAAGATCATCTCCCACATCATTGAATCGGGCATTCCCGTCATGGGTCATATCGGATTGACGCCGCAATCCGTGCTCGCGCTCGGAGGGTATAAAGTGCAGGGAGGGACGGAAGAGGGAGCGGCCCGGCTCATCGAAGACGCCAAGGGGCTTGAAGAACTTGGAGCTTTTTCTCTCGTCTTGGAATGCGTCAGCCGTAGCCTGGGTTCTCGCATCTCCTCCCACCTGTCCATACCGGTTATAGGAATCGGCGCCGGCGTGGAGGTCGACGGGCAGGTGCTTGTGGCGTCCGATCTCTTAGGCCTGTCGCCGGGCCGCTCTCCCCGCTTTGTCCGCAGATACCTTGAGGGCGCCGCGATGGTGTCGAAAGCCTTCGAGGAATTTTGTCGACAGGTCAGCCAAACGCAATACCCGAGCGAGTCGGAGAGCTACGATTGATAATCGGTTAGGCGGATATTTTGAAGTACTTTCATTGTTCGTCGTTGATTGTTCATTTGTTATTGCCGTGGCTGCGCCATTCCACAATGACAAATGAACGACGAACGACGGACAATGTCCTTATGATTACGCGTCAAAAATTTCCCGTATATGCTTATGATGGGGCAGGAATCACAAACCGAGATTCCATTGAATCATCCGAGGCGGGTTTCTCTTCTGACCAGGGCCAGGCTCACCGAAGGGGCGCGACAAGGAATTACTTCTCTTGACGGCCTCATCGCCCACGGAAGAGGTGAGGCGTTCGACTATCTCCTCGGAGAAAAAACGGGCGATTTCGCGGCGCGGGCGATCGATACGGCGGCGGTCCTTTTTCTCGTCGCACGGCGTACAGTGATTTCAGTGAACGGGAACGCGGCGGCTCTGGTCCCGCGAGAGTTGGCGGCCCTCTCGCAGCTTCTCGGTTCTCCGCTCGAAGTGAATCTCTTTCATGCGAGCCGGGAGCGCGAAGACCGAATACGCAACCACCTTCTTTCACACGGCGCAGCTCAGGTCCTTTTGCCGCAGCAGGAATTCGTTCTTCCTTACCTTGAGTCCAATCGGCGATTCGTGAACGGTCAGGGAATTTACCGAGCCGACGTGGTCTTTGTCCCACTCGAAGACGGCGACCGCTGTGAGGCGCTCATTCGATCCGGACGAAAAGTCGTCACAATCGACTTGAACCCTTTATCCAGAACAGCGCGGAAGGCTTCGATTACGATCGTCGATAATATTATCCGCGCGCTGCCGCTTCTCGTTGATCGTGTGAAGGCGCTCGCCTCGGAACCGAACTCGGCCCTGAATAATTTACTGGAGAATTATGACAACGGCCTGGCGCTCCGCGAAGCCGAGGCGGTTTTGAGAGGCGTAGCTCAGGTCGCGGGCGACGATAAGTAACAATGAAATGCGTGGTTTGTAGTCCCGCCTTTAGGCGGAAACGTCTGCCGCAGACCCATTCCGCGACGCCAAACGCTTCCGCCTAAAGGCGGGACTACGAACCCATTTTGAGAGGAGGCTCCGGATGATTCTTTGCCTGGACGTAGGAAACACTCAGATCTTCGGCGGCGTCTTTAAAGACCACAAGCTCGTCAGCGCGTTTCGAAAGAGTTCGACGAATGTGGCGTCCTCTGACGAATTCGGTCTCTTCCTCCGCGCCGTTCTCCGTGAAAGCGGTTACGATCCGTTGGAGACGCGACAGGTGGCGATCTGTTCCGTCGTGCCGAACCTCGTTCATCCGCTACGCGCCGCGTGCCTCAAGTATTTCGGCGGCGAACCGTTTCTCCTCCAGCCGGGAGTGAAGACTGGGCTGAAGATCAATTACAGGAACCCGATCGAGGTCGGCGCCGACAGGATCGCGAACGCCGTCGGCGCCATTCATCAGTTCCCAAATACCAACCTCATCGTCCTCGACATGGGAACCGCGAGCACTATTTGCGCCGTCTCCGCCGACCGGCAATATCTCGGCGGGGCGATTACGGCCGGCCTACGAATCTCGATGGAGGCGCTCGAAGCAAAAACCGCCCGCCTGCCGGCCGTCGAAATCCTCAAACCCCCTTCCGTGGTCGGACGCTCGACTGTAGAGAGCATTCAATCGGGGCTTTTTTTCGGCGCCGCCGGTTCGATCCGCGAGATCATACGGCGGATGAAGGACGAATGTTTTCCCGGGCAAACGGTGACGGTGATAGGCACCGGCGGGTTCAGCAGATTGTTTGAAGGGGAAGGTCTCTTTGATAAACTCGTTCCGGATCTCGTTCTACACGGACTTTACATCGTTCTGCAGATGAATGGGGGTTCCGATGGCGCGGATTCGTGATTGGAAAGGAATGAGAGACATGTCCGCTCGTCTCCTCAAGGAGCGAACCGGCGAGGATGTAGAGGCGTGGAACGGGCGCGTCAAGAAGGAGAGCTTTAACGATGAGAAGGCCCTCCGCGCCTGGCTGACAAAACAAGGTGTGACCGGCTATGCGCAGTCCCTCCTGGTGATGGAGCGATTCGGCTACCCCGACTTTCTCCTGGCTTCCGCCGATGAACTCGTCGAAGGGCAGTACGGGGATCGGCCTCATCTCCGGCCCATCCTCGACGCCATCCTCGACGCCGCGGCGGGGCTTGGCGAGGTCACCATCCAGGCGCGAAAAACCTATGTCTCGCTGGTCTCGCCTCGCAGGACGTTCGCGCGTGTGCAACCCACGACGAAGAACCGCGTCGATCTCGGCCTTCGCCTTGACGGACAGAAGCCCGGCGGACGGTTGCAGCCCTCCAAGATTCACGACACCATGCGACTCCAGATCAGCTTCACGACGCGCGATGAGGTGGATTCCGAGGCGCTGGATTGGCTGCAGCGGGCATATGATCGGAGCTGCTGACGGAACGAGATGCGCAAGACCATTATCCTCTACGGCGTCGCTTTGGCGGCGTTGACCGTAATTTTGAAGTTCATAGAATATCGCTTCTTCGTCCGAGACCTTTCGCTGGAATTTTATCTCGGCGCGGTGGCCGTCTTATTCGCCGGGCTAGGCGTGTGGGCGGGACAGAGGCTCACGCGCAGAAAAGTCGTCATCGCCACGCCGGACTTTAAACTCAACGATGGGGAACTTCAGCGGCTCGGCATCAGCAAACGTGAGTACGAAGTGCTGGAACTGATGGCGCAGGGGCTATCCAACCAGGAGATCGCCGATAAACTTTTCGTCTCGCTCAATACCATAAAAACCCATTCCTCTAATCTTTTTACGAAACTGGATGCGCGCCGGCGCACACAGGCCGTCCGGCGGGCAAAAGAACTCGGGCTATTGCCCTGAACTTTCGGGTGATTTTTCTCGTCTGCCTTCAAAATCACACTTTCGGCTGATGCGTCTCCGCCCTGCTTCTGCTTATATTTCAGGCGATCGCACAGTATCGCATCGGTACGGTACCGGCATGTGTTCCGATGTTGTACGTTCCGATTTGCATGCGCTTACAAGGAGAAAAACTATGCGAAAAGTGACTCTAACTTTCGGCTTGATAGCCGGCGCCATCGTCTCGGGTTTCATGATCATGGGCTTAGCCCTTTATGAAAAAAACGGGAAGATATTCGTTAACGAGTTGGTCGGCTACGCAACGATGGTCATCGCGCTGTCGATGGTCTTTTTCGGGATCAAATCGTACCGCGACAATTATCAGAAAGGCGTGATCAACTATTGGAAAGGATTTCAAGTGGGACTGTTCATTGCGCTGATCGCATCGCTCATGTACGCGATTACGTGGGAGGCTTACATTCAAACGCGTCCCGCCGGCGCCGCATCCTTTATGGATAAGTACACCGATACTGTCATCAACAAGAAGAAGGAGAAAGGCGCTTCGGCCGCGGAAATCGATCGGGAAGTCAAGAGAATGGACGATTTCAAGAAAATATATAGCAATCCGGCGATTCGTTTTGGCATGACTCTGATGGAAATTTTGCCGGTGGGAATACTCATCACCTTGATCAGCGCGGCGGTATTGAGGAAAAAAGATTTTCTTCCGGCGTGAATATGCACGTCTATAGCTACAGTATAGAAAGGAGCAATTTATGGAATTAGGCGCGTTTTCAATCAGTCTGGCAGTCAAGGATCTCGGAGCTTCGATGGCCTTTTACGAGAAGTTCGGTTTCAAGGTTTTCGCCGGGGATGCGTCGCAGAAATGGCTGATCATGAAGAACGGCGATCACGTAATTGGGCTGTTTCAGGGAATGTTCGAGAAGAACATCCTCACCTTCAACCCGGGCTGGGACAGCAACGCCCAGAAACTGGCCACGTTCACCGACGTCCGCGATCTGCAGCGTCAGTTGAAGGCCCAGGGAGTGCAATTGCAACAGGAGGCTGACGAGAGCGCCACGGGGCCGGCCAGTTTCATCGCTATCGACCCGGATGGAAATCCAATCCTCGTCGATCAACACGTGTAAGGATTGATTCTGAAACGACAAACTTTATCTTTCGAGGAGCGCAGATGAAGATCATACTGACCAGCGTGATGGTAGATGACCAGGACAAGGCCCTTAAATTTTACACTGAAGTTCTGGGCTTCGTTAAAAAGAACGACATACCAGTGGGGGAAGCCAGATGGCTGACGGTCGTCTCGCCCGAAGGGCCGGACGATGTGGAATTGTTGCTGGAGCCAATGGGATTTCCACCGGCCAGGACTTACCAGAAAGCCCTGTTCGAGGCGGGAATACCTTTGACATCATTCGCCATCGATGACATTCAGAAGGAATACGAAAGAATGAAAAAGTTGGGCGTGGTCTTCAAGACGGCGCCGACAAAAATGGGGCCGGTGACAATCGCTGTATTTGAGGATACATGCGGTAATCTGATACAGATGGCGCAAGCATAACCTTTCACACCATTCTCCTCCGACCCGGGTCTTTGTTTATGGAGGATGTTTGCCGGACAAAGAGAAGATCACCTCATTAGTGCGCGCGGCCCAGGCTGGCGACGACCTCGCCTTCGCTGAATTGGTATGCGCGTATCAGGACATCGCCGTGGCTTATGCCACGGCGATCTTGAGGGATTATCACCTCGCCGAAGACGCCGCGCAGGAAGCTTTCGTCGAGGCGTATCGAGAGTTGTCGGCGCTGCGTGAACCTGCGGCGTTCGCCGCGTGGTTTCGAACCATCATCTTCAAACACTGCGACAGGATGACGCGGCGCAAGCGCCATCCGGTCGCCGCGTTGGACGCCGCTCTGGAAGTGGCTTCTCCCGAACCTTCGCCGCACGAGGCCTTGGAACTGCAGGAAACCAGGGCCTCCGTCTGGAATGCGATTGCGGCCTTGCCCGAAGCTGAGCGCGCGGTCGTGTTGCTTTATTACATGGGCGAACACTCGCAAGCGGTGATCGCCGAATTCCTGAACATCACGGCCAACGCGGTCAAGACCAGGCTCTATTCGGCGCGCAAACGATTGAGGAAACGCATGGAACGCGTCGAAGAAAGCTTAAACGCCGCGCGCCCGTCGGGCGATTCGCGGTTCGCCGAGAAGGTTCAGCGCATGATTCGCCCCGAAGCGTTGAAAAAGAACGATCATCTGTATTGGTCGCCCGGAATCGGCGCTGATGTCTGGGAGATGTTTTGCGCGGCAATCACCGGCGACCTGGAGACGATCAAACGGCTGCTCGACAAAGACCCAAGCCTGGCGCGCTCGCACTACGAATACCGCACGCCACTGCATTTCGCAGTGCGCGAGAACCAACTCAAGGTTGCGGCCTGCCTGATCGAACACGGCGCGACCTTCTCCTTCGGCAATGTGCTCGAAATCGCCCGCGACCGTGGTTACGCCGAGATGCAGAAGTTGTTGGAGGCCGCGCTCGCAGGCGCGCAGAATGCGGCGCCCGAAGGAGAAACTGTCGCCGCAGCCATCCGTGAGCGCGATCTGGCCAAGGTGCGAAATCTGCTAGACGCCGATCCGGCGCTCACACAGGCCCCCGATGAGCTTACCAATCAGCCTATCCACTGGGCGGTGATGACGCGGCAACTCGACGTCATTGACGAGTTGCTGGCGCGCGGCGCAGACATCAATGCGCGACGTAAGGACGGCGCGCGTCCGATTCAACTTTGCAACGGCGATTACAACTATCGCGGCTGGCGCGACGTGCCGCGGGATTGGCCGACCACGCCGCGCGATGTTCTCACACATCTACGCGCGCGCGGCGCGTACGTGGACATCTGCACCGCCGCGCACATCGGCGATCTGGAACGGGTGCGCGAACTGCTCGACGAGGACCAGTCGCTGGCCAACCTCCCGTCGGACTATGTCACCTATTACGCAGGCTCCGGGACGCCGCTCCGCAACGCCGCGGCCGGAGGACATATCGAGATCGTCAAGTTGCTCCTGGAGCGGGGCGCCGACCCGAATTTGCCCGAAGAACACATCGCGCCGCGCGGCCATGCGCTCTATTCGGCGGTTTACAATGGACATTACGAGATCGCCAAACTACTGCTCGAACGTGGCGCATATCCGAATCCGGAAGTCGAAAGCTCCGCAGACGCGGTGTTCATAGCCGTAATGAATGGCGACCAGCGGATGATTGATCTCCTTGCCTCGTACGGCGCGGTCTGGAACATCCCTGTAACTAAGGGGCGCGCTTTTACCTATGAGGACATGGCGGCGCGTCTGCCCTTCCGCTCGCTAGCCGTCCTCGCGCGCTACGGCGACGTCAAATCAGCGGCTGCTCTGTTTGGCGCCGACCCGGCGCTGGCTGC
>DATCXQ010000086.1:0-8492 GCA_036565725.1 Blastocatellia bacterium | reverse complement strand
CAAGCGGCTGTCTCATTAGTAGGCCGCTTGCTTACGCGCGCGGTACTGTACCAACCTCACGTGTTCTGATTGAGAAAGATAACAACACGATGAAGAGTTGGAATAGATCGAATTGGGTTGGCCTCGCGCCGAACGGCGTCGGTCATGTGAAGCCCAACCATTACCTCGAAATGGCGAAGGTCATCTGGCGCAACCGCGATCAATTGCCGTTCGCATGGCGAATCCTGACGCGCGGCGTCTGCGACGGCTGCGCGCTGGGCACGGCCGGAGTCCGCGATTTCACGATGGACGGCGTACACCTGTGCATGGTTCGCCTCGAATTGATGCGGCTGAACACCGGCCCGGCGCTGGACGTGAGGAGACTGGAGGACGCCGGCGAGCTTGCCAGGATGACGGCGGCGGAATTGCGCGAGCTCGGGCGATTGCCTTACCCGATGCTGCGGCGGCGGGGCGAGAAGGGATTTTCGCGCGTCACTTGGGACGAGGCGCTGAATATCGCGGCGTTTCGCGCGGCCGCGACCGAGCCGCGGCGGATGGCCTTTTACCTGACTTCGCGAGGACTGACGAACGAGGCCTACTACGTCGCGCAGAAGGTCGCGCGATTCCTGGGGACGAACAACGTTGATAATTCCGCCCGCATCTGCCACGCCCCCTCGACAGTAGCCTTGAAACAGGCGATCGGGGCGGCGGCTTCGACCTGTTCATACAAAGACTGGATCGGCTCCGACCTGCTCGTCTTCTGGGGCAGCAACACGCCGAACAACCAGCCGGTGACGACCAAGTACATCTACTACGCCAAACAGCAGGGCGCGCGCGTAGCCGTCATTAACCCCTACCGCGAGCCGGGGCTGGAGCGTTATTGGATTCCTTCAGTCACCGAGAGCGCGTTGTTCGGGACGAAGATCGCGGACGCCTTCTTCCAGATTCACACTGGCGGCGACAAGGCGTTCATCGCGGGCGCGATCAAACACCTGATCGAAGGGCGGTGGACGAACGACTCGTTCATCAAACAATACACGAGCGGGTTTGATGAATTGAAAGCGAGGCTCGACGGCTATTCCTGGGAACTGCTCGAAGCCGCGTCGGGCGCGAGCCGCGACGAAATGTCGAGGTTTGCGCGAATGCTCGGCGAAGCCGGGACGGCGGTCTTCGTCTGGTCAATGGGGATCACTCAGCGTCGCGACGGCGTCGCGAACGTGCGCGCGATTGTCGATCTGGCGCTGGCGCGGGGGTTCATCGGGCAGCCGAAGTCTGGATTGATGCCGATCCGCGGCCATTCGGGCGTGCAGGGCGGCGCCGAGGTCGGCTGTGTTCCCAATCAATTTCCCGGCGGCGTCGCGGTCAACGAAGAAGGCGCGGGCAGAATGCGTGAGCTATGGGGATTCGACGTCCCGGCGCATCGCGGGTTGAACGCCGTCGAAATGATCGAAGCGGCGCATGACGGGCGCATCGACTGGTTTTATGTCAGCGGCGGAAACTTTCTCGAGACGCTGCCCGAACCTGATTTCGTTCGCGAGGCGATTGAACGCGTGCCGGCGCGAATTCATCAGGACATCGTTCTCAGCCCGCAGATGTTCGTCGAGCCGAACGACTTGGTTCTGCTGCTGCCCGCGCAGACGCGCTACGAACAGCGCGGCGGCGGGACCGAAACCACGACTGAGCGCCGAATACTTTTCAGCCCGGAAATCCCCGGCCGCCGCATCGGTGAAGCGAAGGCCGAATGGGAAATCCCGATGCTGATCGCCGAGCGCGCGCGGCCCGAATTCGCGCATTTGATTCATTTCAATGACGCTCAGGCGATCCGCAACGAGATCGCGCGCGCCGCGCCGGCCTATGACGGCATTCAAAATCTGAGGCGGACCGGCGACCAGACGCAGTGGGGCGGCGAGCGATTGTGCGAGACCCGGGACGCCGGCGGACGGATCACGCCGAATTTCGCGACGCCGGACGGCCGTGCGACATTTTCGGTTATCGAAATTGATTTGCCCGTGAACGATGGTAAGCTGCGGCTCTCGACCCGACGCGGCAAACAGTTCAACAGCATCGTCCACCGCGACCGCGACCCGCTCAACGGCGCGAGGCGCGACGACGTGTTGATGAACGAGGCTGACGCGCAGAGGCTGGGCTTGCAAGAAGGTGACGCGATCATCGTTCGTAGCGAGGTCGGCGCCTTGCGCGGCCATTGCCGCATCGCGCCGATCGCCGCCGGCAACGTCCAGGTCCATTGGCCTGAGGGCAACGCGCTCGTCAAACGCGGCGTCCGCGATCCAGAATGCGGCATCCCGGATTACAACGCCATGGTCGAGATTGAGCGCGTCGGCTGAATTGAGACGTCTGGCGCATTGAATGAACCTGCGAAATCTGGATGACGGCGTTCAGAGTACCGGCTTTAGCCGGCTGCGTTCGGATGCCAAGCCCAGCCGGCTAAAGCCGGTACTCTAAACGCTCTCATTCGATGGTTGTAGAGGTCGCCGATACCTGCCCCGCCGATTTAGAATCTGCTTTAGCAAGTTGGCAAAACTGTAAACCAATATTCAAGGAGAAGGGATTTCATGAGGTACACACGACTCGGTAACACCGGACTGATCGTTTCACGGCTTTCTTTTGGCGCGATGACTTTTGGCAGTTATCATTCGATACCTGCGATTTTCAAGGTTGATCAGGAGAACGCCAGAGCAATGGTCGAGAGGGCGCTTGAGACGGGCATCAATTTCTTTGACACCGCCGACACTTACTCCGGCGGGCAGTCCGAGGCGATACTCGGCGAGGCGCTCGGGCCCCGGCGTCAGGACATGGTGATCGCCACCAAGGTCGGCTTCCGATCCGGCGGGCTGCTAACGCAGGCCGGCCTTTCGCGACGGCACGTCATCGCCTCATGCGAGCAGAGTCTCAGACGGCTCAACACCGATTACATCGACCTCTACATCGTCCACAAGGAAGACCCGTTTACGCCGCTGGAGGAGACTCTCGAAGCCTTGAACGACCTCGTGCGAACGGGCAAAGTCAGGTACCTGGGCTTTTCGAACTGGTCGGCCTGGAAAGCCGCCACTGCCCTTCAAATGCAGAAAGAGCGCGGGTGGGCGCAATTTTCGTCCGGGCAGATGTATTACTCGCTCGTCGGGCGCGATGTCGAGGACGAGATCGTACCGTTCATGCGGTATGCGGGCCTGGGCATGACGGTGTGGAGCCCCCTCGCCGGGGGCTTCCTGAGCGGCAAGTACACGCGGGAAAATCTGAAAGACAGCGAGAACCGGCTCGCCGGCTTCGACTTTCTGCCGTTCGACAAGGAGGCCGGATTCGGCGTAGTCGAAAAGATGCGCGAGACCGCCGCGCGACACGACGCGAGCGTGGCTCAGATAGCCATCGCCTGGTTGCTGGCCAAACCGGTCGTATCTAGCGTCATCGTCGGGGCCAGCAAACCTCATCAACTCGAAGACAACCTGAAGGCGGCGGACTTGAAATTGAGCGACGCCGAAGTCGCTGAGCTTGACGCGATCACCGCGCCGACTCCGCATTATCCGAACTGGTTCAACGCCAATTTGGTCGACGCGAAGCAGAAGTCGGCGCTGGAATAGAAGGGAAAATGCGTAAGCCCCGTAATTCAATAAAGTTGCAGTAGGATACTCGATGCCAAATAAAAACGATACAACCGCAACTTCTGAACTCCACGCCGCCGAAAAATCCATCGAAGCCCACAGCGCGGTCTTCAAAAAAGAACTCGGGCTCGCGGACCTCGTACTCACCCAGATCCTCTTCATCGTCGGGCTTAGCTGGGTCGGCACGGCGGCGGCGAAGCTGGGGCCGTCGCACATCACCTTCTGGCTGCTGGCGATCTTGTTATTTTACATTCCGTCGGCGGTCGTGGTGATCTACCTCAATCGGCTGATGCCGCTCGAAGGCGGGTTGTACCAGTGGGCCAAGCTCGGTTTCAACGAATTCACAGGCTTCATGGTTGCGTGGAACCTGTGGCTCTTCGTGATAGTGCTCACGTCGGAGATAGGATTGCAGGTGGCGACATATCTATCTTACGCGTTGGGGCCGAACGCGGCCTGGCTGGCTGGGAGCAAGTGGTTCATTACGGTCGCGAGTTTCGTGATCATCGGGGCGCTGGTCGTAATTTCTACAATCGGTTTGGGCGTGGGCAAATGGGTGCACAATGCGGGCGCCGTGATGATGATCGTTATCTTCACAGCGCTTCTCGCATTGCCAATCCTGAATTGGTCGCGCGGTTCGATCACGGAATATCGCCCGCTTGCGGTGGCCGCGCCGGCGTTTACGCTCTTGAGCCTGAACATCCTGGGCAAACTCGGTTTCGGAGCGCTGGGCGGGTTCGAGTACGTAGCCATTCTGGCCGGCGAATGCCGCGACCCAGTGCGAACGATCAACCGTTCGGTGATTATCGCCGCGCCGATCATCGCCGTGATGTTCATCCTGGGGACGAGTTCAGTGCTGGCTTTAGTGCACCCTGACAATATTGATCTGATCGGCCCGATCCCGCAGGTCTTGAGCATCGGCTCGCGCCCGTTCGGCATCGCCGCGAGCGTCGTGCCCGTCGCGATTCTGATGGTGATGTGCATGCGGTTGGCGCAGGCGAGCGTCAATTTCACGGCAAACACGCGGCTGCCGATGGTCGCGGGATGGGATCACCTGTTGCCGGCATGGTTCACGAAGCTGCACGTAAAATACCGGACGCCGGCCAACTCAATCCTCTTTGTCGGCGCAATAATGCTCGCCGTGGGGCTGGCGGGCATTGTCGGCGTCGGAGAGCAGGAAGCCTTCCAGTTGTTGCAGAACGCGGCGGGAAGCTTTTACGCAATCAGTTATCTGGTGATGTTTGCCATCCCGATCGCCGGTTTGCGTGGCGTCAAGCCTAGTCCGCCGCTCTGGCTTAAGATAGCCGCAGGTTCCGGCTTTTTGATGACGCTGCTCTACGTCGTGGTTTCGGTGTTCCCGATTGTAGAAGTGAAGAGCCAGACGTCGTTCACGGCCAAGGTCGGCGGCGTCATCATCGCGGCCAACATCATCGGCGCGGCGATCTTTCTGCTCGCCGAAAAGAGACGAAAGAAAAGGCGCGCTGACGCAATGATCGCGCCCGCCGACTGACCGGCCTGTTGTTATAGATCCTTCGGCACAGGTAAAGTCGAGAGGCAAAAGCCATCTCCGTGAAGCCAGCAAGTATCAATCGACTATGGAACTCTTCAGCATCGGTCACAGCAACGCGGATATCAACGCCTTTATAGACTTACTCCGGCGCTACGAAATAGCTGCGCTCGCCGACGCGCGCAGCCAGCCTTACAGTCGCTACAATCAGCATTTCAGCCGCGAGAGTTTGAAACATTCTCTCGAAGAAGCCGGCATCGAATACTTTTATCTGGGCAAGGAAATCGGCGGACGGCCCGAGGACCCTGCGTTCTACATTCAAAACGGCAAGGTCGATTACGACCTGGTCGCGCAATCATCAATCTATCTAACCGGAATCGAGCGGCTGCTGGCGCTGGCGTCCGATCGCCGCGTGGCGTTCATGTGCGCCGAGGCCGATTACAGAAGCTGCCACCGCTATTGGCTGATCACCCGCACGCTCACCCTACGCGGGGTCGGGGTTCGACACATTCTGCATTCAGGCGACGCGGTAGCTTCGGAAGCTTCTGAGTTCGAACCGGCCCAACCGAGTCTCTTTGCTTAGAAAGATTTTCAGATCAGTGCGCGGGTTAATAGAACGCGGATAACGCTGATTGAGCGGATTGTCGCCGATCTTTTTTGCTTTTATCCGCGATGATCCGCGCTCGTCCGCGTCATCAGTGTTCTATTGACGCCTTCTTTGCCGCAACCAATTGCCGCCTCAATCCTTCACAAGTTCGATCACGCCATTCGGCTTTCCCAACCATTTCACTCTTATTATGGGGCGCCCTGTCAAATTGGGGACTCCCGGCCTCGATTCGGGGAAAGCCTCTTCCCCCCATATTGCGCCGAGATCTGTGCGATCGTAATTAAGATTGACGGCCTGATGGAGCGCTCCGTGGTAAAAGATTCCTTCGATATAAGGCGGCTTCTGGCCAAAGACGAATACCGCATCAGGAGGGGGATCGGGAACCAGCCTCTTCAATTCCGTCAGGAATTCGCGCGAGAGGTTGCCCACCCGCCGCCAGGCCGCGACGTTGTGCGATAGTCCCAGGCTGAGAAGCAGGATCAACGCGAGCTTCAAGGCCTTTCGCGGCGCCGCCCGTTCTATGCCGGAAAGCATAACGGACATGAGAATAGCCAATCCCACTGAGCTTAGATAAAGAACTCTGGAATTGGTCAGGCCGGGACCGATCAAAGTCAGGAAATGGGCCGGAAGGTATCCGATCAGTATCCAGGCGAGACAAAAACGAACGCCTCCTCTACTTGATTGCGACGGTTTATAAAATAAGGCGAGAGCTATCAGAGCCGCGGCGGTCAATGATGCGAAGACGGCGGCCCAGGCGACGTTGGGCGCGTACCAATTGAAACCGAGCAATAGTTGCGAAGGAGCCTGCAAGAACAAACCTTCTATCGTTTTGAATCCCAGGTTGTACGCGGCGGAATTCCCATTCCGATCCGCATATCCTCCGATCCCTCCGAGGGCGACCCAACGATAACCGAATGTCGCGGCAGCCAGAAGCATGAAGCCGAGCAGCGGCGGGATCGCCGATCTGACCTCGCGCTTCGGCATAGCGAAATATTCAAGCGAGAGGATCAGCAGCGGCGCCATAAAGGCGTTCTCCTTTGTGAGCATCGCGATAAACGTGAGGAGCAACGCCAAAATGTACGGCGCTCGGCGGCCGGTCCGGCGGAATTTCAGATAAAGAACCATCGACCAGATGATGAGGCAAGTGGCCGTCAAATCGAATCGGGATGCGATCCAGACCACGGCTTCCGGTTGAATAGGCAGGATCGAAAAGACGAGCGATGAAACGGCGGAAGTCTCTTCGTCGAGTCCGAGACCCTTGCAGAGGAAGTAGACGCCGATGACGCTTGTCAAGTGCAGCAGCAGATTGGTGAGATGGTACCCGAATGGCTCCTGCCCCCAGACTCGATAGTCCAAAAAAAGAGTGGCGAAACCCACAGGCCGAAAAAACATGCTGGCTTGTCCGTCCTTCGCAAGTTCCACCAGGGTCTCAAAGATTGGCAAGCGGAGTATGAAAAGATGGGCGTAATCATCGCTGATGAAATATGACGAAAGAGCCGAAGCATAGACGCCAGCGCTGAGAATCGGCGCAAGCAACAACTCCCATCGAACGCCGTTTGCCGGCGGCGGCCCCGAACGAAGCTCGGATAAAGACGGCGCCACAGATCTTCCATGGCGCCATATCAAGGCCGCGAAGAAAATCACAGAGGTGATTTTAATTACGTTCAATTTGGCTCTCGGCGTCGCGGCCAAAAAGGTGAACGCCGAAAATATCAGCAATGCGGAGGCTGCCGCGACGACAATCATTTTTCGGGAATCGCCGCCCTGACCGCGTCTCACTTCACTACCGGGCGCCTGCAATAGCTTCCTCCATCAACCTCAACGAATTTTCCATGGCGTCGCGCGAGACGCCGCCGAGCGAAGAAAAAATTTCCTCGGTTTTGCCGCTCCCTGGAGCGCTTCCACTAATAAAATTCCCCATTGGAATATAGGCGTAACGATCGGGGCGAAAATCGAAAGCGGGAATATAGCGCCGCTGCGCGGATGCGGCAATCACCTATTTTTCATAAACGATGATCAGCGTTAGGTCATCTTTGCCTGTCTGCTTCAACCCGTGCGAACTGCCAGGGCGGGTTAGGATCGCGTCACCAGGTTTGACCGGAAATTCCTTGCCGTTCATCTGCATCACACCTTCGCCGCTGAGGATGTAATAGACCTCGTCCTCTTTCTGCAGGTGATAACCGATGGCCGCGCCGGGGTGCAGGACGCGCTTTCGGAAGACCTGTTTGAATCCGGCGGCATTCTCAAAGAAGCTGTATCCGGTCGAACGTCCCGGGCCTTTGTGCGGGGCGGGGCCGGGTTTAGCCACCTCGGCGTCGCGTTCGAGAATGTAGCCTTCGGCGACGGGCGCCTTCGGCTCGCCGGAATTTTGCGCCGCAGATCGCGCCGGAGCCTGGGCCAGAGTTCGGGATTGGCTAAACGTCGCCGCTTGCCAGCCAATCAACACGCCGATCGAAACCAGAATCGTCGCAGTCAATATCTTCTTCATTGCTCAACCTCCAATTCGATCTCAACGATTAATGGCAGATGATCCGAACCGATCGGTTCGCCGGTCCGCGCGTCCGCGACGCGAATGTCATCGCTGACCAGGCAATGATCCAGCGGAAGCATCAGCCATTTGAAAAATAAAAAAGTCGGCCAGGAAGGAAGCAGGCCGAATCCATTTCTGGCGTTCACAAGCTTCGTTCGTTCGACGAAGCTTCTGTAATAAGGCGACCACGGCGTGATGTTTAGATCGCCGACGCAGATCTTCGGCCCCGGCAGATTGCGCAGACAATCGGCGGCC
>DATCXQ010000082.1:0-9349 GCA_036565725.1 Blastocatellia bacterium | reverse complement strand
TTGTTGACCGAACACGTAGCCAATTACAGCGACGCCACGGAGAACCGGGGCAGGGCGGGTTTCTGGGCCGCTTACGACGCCGAACGCTCGGGAGACAAAGAGACCGCGATGACTCTCTATCGCGCGATGCTGTTGCGATATGGCGCGGGATGGTTCGGCGTCAACGCCGAACGCCGCATCGCCAGGCTGGCTAGCGAAGGCGTACGCGGCAAACCGTTCGAATCCAATCTGCTCCTGCGCCGCGCCGTCGCTGGCCTTCAAACGATCAAACTGCCTCAGGAGACGGTCCAGGAAGCCGACGCCGAACGCCTGATAAAAGCGGAACAATTGACGCGCGTGACATTCTATCAGTCGGCGATGAACGAACTGGACGCCGCGCGCGAGAAATATCCAGATTCACCGTCGGTGAACCTGCGCATATCTCAAATCTTCCGCGTCCAGGGCGAGCCGGTGGCGGCGCTCAACGCGCTCAAACGCGCCTACCCCGAATACGGACAGATGCTGCCCGAAGAGGCGACGCGCGAGGTATGGGAAGTCTTCTACCCGCTCAAGTGGTGGTCGAACATCAAAGAAGAAGCGAAGCGACACAACATCGACCCCTATTTGATCGCCGGCCTGATCCGCCAGGAGACTGTCTTCAACCCGAACGCGCGCAGCCGCGCGAACGCGTACGGATTGATGCAGCTTCTGCCATACGTCGGACGGGATGTAGCCCGCAAGACCGGCGCCGGCGCCATTACAACCAATGACCTCTTCAATCCGGTTCTCAACATCCAACTCGGCACAGCCTTCGTGAAAGAGTTGATGGACGGGTTCGACCGCTTCGAATACGTCGCCGCGGCCTACAACGGCGGCCCGACCCGCGTGCGCCGATGGCTCAGGGAATTGCCGACGGCCGAGATCGAAGAATGGGTCGAGAGCATCCCCCTCAGCGAAACACGGCTCTACGTGCAGGGCGTCTACCGCAACACCCGGCAATATCAGCGGCTCTACGACGAGCAGGGAAACTTTAGAAGCGGCGTGCCTAAATAGGGAATGCGGAATGCGGAATGCGGAATGCGGATTGTAAAATGACCCAACTTGAATTATCTGCAAATTCGCAATAGCAAAATTGAATGGCCGGAAAGTTTGGAAACCTTCCGGCCATTTTTCTTTCAGAGTTGTGATTTTACGAATGGGTGGTCGGGTTAATCCGCATTCCGCATTCCGCATTCCGCATTCCGCATTCCCTATCTCTTCTTAGCGTCCTCAATCTTTTCACTCAACGACTCTATAAAATCTTCGCGGGGGTTGAAGCCGGCCTGTCGGAAGGATACTTCGCCGTAGCGATCGAGGATGATTGTGGTCGGGATCGAAGAGACCGCGAAATGGTCGTTCAGGTAATCGGCGTAGGCGACCGGAAGATTGAATTTGTACTGCTTCAAAAACGGCGCGACCAGATCGCGATCCTCGTCCGTGGTTACCGCCAGGAAGAAGACGTTCTTGTCGTCTTTATATTTCGCGATGGCCTTTTCAAATAACGGCATCTCGGTCAAGCAGGGGCCGCACCACGTGGCCCAGAAATTCATCACGATCACCTTCCCGCGCTGCTCGTCGAGTTTGAGCGGCGAGCCGTCGAGCCTGGTCAGCGTATATTTCAACGGGTCGTTGACGCCCTCATTGATGTTCGGCGGGTCGATTTTCGCCAGCCGCTCTTCGCGCTCGTTGACAAAAGCGTCGTGAGCCTTCAGCAGGCGGTCGCCGAGGCCGGCCTCCGACCCGTTCTTCGCCGAATAGAGCTGCCCGACACGGCGCCGCAGCGATTTCATATCGATCCGCTCGTCGGTGTTGAGCGCGATGGCGAAAGCTTGTAGGTAATAATCTATCGCCTCGTCGACGTCCTTGCGCTTCTCCGCCAGTCCGCCCAACGCGACGGCCGTCTCGGCCAGCCGCGCCGCCTGGTAGCTCTTCGTAAAGTCGGCGCGAGCCTTGTCGTCGACGCCCAGGTCGGCATGAACTTTACCGCGCAGCAGGTAGACCGAAGCGATCCCCTGATCTTTGCGATTCTGCCATTGCGCCGAACTGACGCGCCTCGGTTTGGCGCTGAAGGCGATGATGCGCTCGAATCGTTTGACGAGCGCGTCGGCGTAAGTCAGGGCCTTGGTCGAATCGGCCTCCACCTTCCGTTCGCGCAGCATCGTGATCAGGCTGGTCAGAGCCTCAATGTTATCTTCATCTCTGATCACGAGCTTTTCGGCGTAAACGATGGCGCGGTTGCGGTCGCGCAATTTTATGCAGAGCTTGTAAAGCTCACTCTCTATTTCCTCGCGACGCCCGCTGTTCGGGTATTTTTTTAGATAGCCCTCGAGGTTCGCGACGATCCGCGTTTCGTTCCCGCCCGAAGATTCGATGGCGCGGCGGAGGTCGTCCTCAGAATCTTTCGGCGAATCCTTCGCCTGCGCCGCGTCTTTCGGCGCGCCGGACTCGTTCGGGTTCTGCTTGCCGGCGTCCTGGGAAAACGCGGGCGCTACCAACAGCGACAGGGCAATCAAAGCAACGAACAGTGATTTCGATTTCACGGGTTTATCTCCTCAGAAAAGGGTAGGCCAAACTGGCGGTTGGCCCGGTTTTCCCGAAAGACCGCATGGATTGAATCAGGGCAAACTGCCGGTTTGCCCTACACTCGCGCCGCACATCATTGTTTCAGGGCGTCGCTCATTCTCCCGATCACTCCCATCAACCTTCCGACGGGCTTTTCGTGCCCGCGCTCGCGGCGATAGCTAAAGAACAGGTCGTTGCGCAGCCAGGTGCAGAGGGCGCTGTCGTAGATGCGACCTTCGCGCACGCCGCACGCGATCAACTGCCGGACGTTTGCCAGATTCAGATTGAGATGGCCTTTGCCGTTCGGCCGCGTGTCGGAGATCAATTCTTCAGCGTAATCGAACCTGTCTTTGAACTCGACTAGCACCTCCGACCCGACCTCGAAAACTGCGGCGCTTACGCCCGGGCCGAGCGCGGCATGCAGGTCTTGCGGGCGTGAGCCATACTCCTGTTGCATACGCTCGACCGTTCGTGCGACGATGCCAGCGAGCGTGCCACGCCATCCGGCGTGCACCGCCGAGAACGCCCCGGAGCGCTCGTCGGCGATCAGAACCGGCATACAATCGGCCGTCTGAACCGCCAGCAGGATGCGCGGCGTGTCGGACGTCAGCGCATCGCAAGGCGTCGGCTCGGATCGGGCGTCCTCCAGCCCGCTGACGAAACGAACGTCGGCCGAATGGATCTGCTTCGCGGTGACCAGTGTCCAATCCGCCGCGTCGAGCGCGCCGAGGAACCGGCGGCGATTTTCGATCACGTTCTCCCGCTCGTCCTGGCGGAAATTCCCCAGGCTGAGCGCCTCCGCAGGCAGCGGGCTGACGCCCCCGAGGCGCGTGCTGAAGGCGTTTTTGAAGCCGATCCGCTCGAGCGGGTCGCAGACCAGCAGCCGCAGGTTGTTGACATTACGAAAAGAGAAATGCTCCATCTCGAATCTCGAATCCCAGATATCGGACCTCAAATCTCATTATGATCGCGGGCGTCGGCGTAGACATAGTCGAAATTTCGCGGATCGAACGCGCCATAGGGGAATACGGCGATCGTTTCGTCAATCGCGTCTTCACCGGTCGCGAAATCGATTACTGCGAACGAGTCGCCCGTAAGGCCGAACGCTACGCGACTCGCTTCGCCGCGAAAGAGGCCGCCCGGAAAGCCCTCGGCGGCGCCACGCCCGTCGTCGCGCTCTCCTGGCAAGACGTCGAGATCATATCATCAACCGAAGGCGCGCCGCAGCTTCAATTTCACGGGCGCGCCGCCGAGATCGCCGAGGAGCTCAAAATCATCCGCTCCCACGTCTCGCTCTCGCATGCGCAGGATCATGCCGTCGCATTCGTCGTTTTGGAGGTCTTCGATACATGGTTTGGGGCGTCGGCGACCTGATCGGCGCAGTAGGGGGAACGTCAGGGACCTGGTTGTTACAGTCAGTAAATCACGAAATCGGGCAAAGAAGAGCATCTGTCATCGTTCATTGCTCATTGTTCATTTGTCATTGGTCGGGAAATGGCCCGATGAACATTGGACATTGAATCGAGATCTCCTCCGGCAATGATCTATATCAAACGACAAATGAACAATGACAAATGGAACTCTTCGTCTATTTCGTGACTTACTGACAGTACGGGGAGCGTCAGCGACCTGAGCGTAGATCGGGAGGTATCTTGATCTACGCTCAGGTCACTGACGCTCCCCGTACTGTAACGATGGCCGCCCCCAGCGTATTTATGACGGTCTTTACTAAACATGCAAGCGTCAGCGCCTGGAAAAAAGATCGAAGAAAAACCAATTGTGGAACAGCCCGCTCCGGACCGAGAGCCGTCCGCGCGAATCTCGATGCGGGCGGTGAGCGCGCTCGAAATCGCGTCGGTTTTCGTCTCGGTGATTGTCATTTCCTGGGCGATAGTTCCTTTGCAGCCCTCGCGCCGGTGGGTGGCGGCATTGCCGGCGCTGTTGGCGATGGCGCTGATGATCAATTCGCAGAGGGCGCGCGGCGAATCGCTGGGTGAAGTGGGCCTCGGGGCCGATCATTTCTTCCGCGCGCTTCGGCTCCTCGCGGCCCCGACCCTCATCGCCTGCGCTGGGTTCGCGGCGATCGGATATTCAACCGGCTCCTTTCATCGCACTTCGCATTTCTGGGCGACGGCGTTGTGGACGCCTGTGTGGGCGCTGGTTCAGCAATACGCTTCTCAGGCCTTCGTTTATCGCCGCGTCAGGTTTCTGCTCCTCGGCGACGGAAGCGCGACTGAGGAGCAAAAGACGCGGACGGGGCCTGCGATCCTCGTGAACGCGGTCATCTTTTCATTGGCCCATGCGCCGAATCTGTCGCTCATGACCTTGACGTTCGCGGGCGGGCTGATATGGTCGTGGGTGTACGAGCGCGCGCCGAACCTGCCGGCGATCGCGATCTCGCATGCGGCGGTCAGCCTGACGATGATGACTTCGCTGCCGCCGTGGCTGCTGCCGAGCATGAGCGTCGGGTACAAACATTTCCTTTATCAGAAATTTTAGGGAGTTGGCTATTCAGGAAAAAGCATTTCAGCCACTAATGACAACGAATGTTCACGAATAGGAGCAAATAAGTGGAAAACAAACGGGTCATCAAAACAAGAAAGAAATTGGCGTACATTCGTGTTCATTAGTGGCTGAAATGCTTTTCCTTGAAATCTATAAATCGGGAAGAGATTTCATGGCCGAAAACTTTATCGAGAAGCGCAAAGCTAATTGGAAGCGGCTGGAAGAGCTGCTTGATCAGGCCCGCACGTCGCGGGGGCTGCGCAGCTTGAGTCGCGACGAGGTGCGCGAACTCGGGCGGAGCTACCGGCGGGCGGCCACCGACCTGGCCGTCGCGCGGGTCGAGTCGCGCGACCAGCGGCTGGTCAACTATCTGAACAACCTGGTCGTCCGCGCCCACGGATTGATTTATCGCAGCGAGTCGAAAGGCGCGCGCGCTATCCTGGACTTCTACCTTTATGATTTCCCCGCGATCTTTCGGAGGACCTCACGCTACACAGTGGCGGTCTTTTTGATCTTCATCGCAATTGCGATTCCGGCGTTATTCGCCACCTGGCGCGACGACGATTTCGCCGACTTCGCTTACCTGCCGCGCCCCGTCGTTCAAGAGATCAAAGATCATCACAAGTGGTGGGAGAGGCTGAACAAAGAGGCGCCGGTCGGGGCGGCGCAGATTATGACCAACAACATCGGTGTCGGCGTCCTGACCTTCGCGTTCAGCGTCTTTCCGGTCGTCGGGACCATATACATACTGAAAAACACCGCGCTGCAATTCGGCGCCATCAACGCGCTGGTCTTCAAATATGGGATGGGGCATACGCTCTGGTCATTCGTCGCCGGGCATGCCGTGCTCGAATTCACCGCGATCTTCATCGCAGGCGGCGCGGGATTGATGATCGGGTTGTCGTTGGTCGCGCCGGGCGAACGCGCGCGGCGCGAAGCGATGATCGAAAACGGCGCGGTGGCGATCAAGCTGATGGCCGGCTGCTTCCCTATGTTCGTGATCGCCGGCCTGATCGAAGCCTTCATCTCGCCCCTGCCCATCCATTCAGGCTACCGCTTCGGAGTCTCGGCGGCGACGGCCGTCGGACTCGCGGCATACCTGCTCAAACCCGAACGAAAAACGCCGGCACGGCAATGAACGCGGCCCCAAATCCGCATCCGCTGTGCTATCATCCAATCGCAATTCTGAAAAAGACCTCTTCGAGTGGTGATTCTTTACTATGAGCGACAAACCGACGACTTATCTGACGATACTGAGAAAAAACGCCATGTTCTCATTCCTCGGGCTGATGCGCGCCGAGGAGTTGGTCAACACCGACGGCCGGACGAAGCTCCTCACGGCGGTGGTCAAACTGGACCCCCGCGAAGGCCAGCCCGTCATGAAACATTTCAAGACCTCCGGCGAGGCCGCGCGCAGTTACGAGGAAGCCATCAACACCAGCGTCGAACGCGGGTGGAGCGTGGTCTATCGGGGCGCGCCGTTGTTCGGATAGGCGAACTGAGGCAGCCGTGGGAGTCGTGTATAATTAACCCGGAGTCTGGAAAATGAGATATAAAATAGCTTTATATAAATCTGAAGAGGGCTATAGCGTATCTTGCCCTGGCTTGCCGGGATGTTGGTCGCAGGGGGCGACTGAAGGGGAAGCCATCGAGAACATCCTGGATGCGATCAAAGAATACTTGGCCGCCGTTGAATATTTGATTCATGATGCTGAAATCCGCGAAGTAGAAGTGGCCGCCTAACCATCCTAAGATCCCCGGCGTCAACCACCTTGAAGCAGTTAGAGCGCTGGAGAAGGCCGGTTTTAGAATAGTCCGTCAAGGCAAACACTATTGTTATGAGCAATGGTTCGCGGATTGTGACGATACCACGTCAAAACCCTGTAAATGCGATAACAATGGGCGGGATCGTTCGTGACGCTGGACTCACGCAAGAAGAATTCAACATGTTACTTTAACCCGGCTGCTCGGAGAATTGCTCAGTCATCGGCAACCGGTGTTCGAGCCCGTCGCTGACGATGCGGGCGGCGGTTTCGCTGATATGGGAGCGCCATAATTTGCGGTCTTCTTCATGAGCGCCGCTAAGCAACAACAGGCGCTTTAAAATCTCGGTCGTGACGGCGACCAGGAAGGCGCCCTGCCCGGCCTGCTGGCGCAGGTGTTCGTTGTCGCGGCGCGCGCGGTCACGCTCTTCGTCCTGCTCAAAACGCGGGATCTCTTCGTCGAGGAGGTCGAAGGCCGCAACGGCCAGTTTCTGGCGTCTCGAGGCGGCGAACCTGGAAAGCCTCGCGCGCAATTCGGCGCTTAAAGGGACTTCGATCAGCGGAGAGGCGAGCTTGGCCGCCTGCAGCGCCTGCCGACCCCGCAGCGAGCGTCCGACTACCAACATCACTACCAACCAGTATGCGACGAAGAGGCCGAAGACCACGGCGAAATCCGTGAATGACCAGGCCTCTCTTCCCGTGAGATAGAAATAAGCGAACGGGATAGAAGCCGGGATCAGCGCGAGAAGGATTCGATACCAGATCCAACGCGTTCTGCCTTCAGGGGGTTTTCCCGATGGATTGTTCTGTTCGGTCATCGCTTCACCTGTATCAAAAACCTTACGCGCGCATTATAACCCAATCCTCGCGGAGTCGCATCCTGGCGGCGTCGTTCTCGATGAGAGCACGCGGCTTTCCCGAAACGATTTGGTTGCGCGCCACGTCTCTGCTTGCGGCGGAAGTTCATCGCCACCAATCCTAAACGTCGTCTTTGACGCCCTGAAACAATGAAAATCCCACTGGGATATTCGGAGGCCCTGCTTATGTTCACCAATAATTCCCAGCGTTGGCGCTTGGCCCATCTTCATGCGGCCACAGCGTCGTTGATCGTCTGCGGGCTCGGCCTGCTCTATGCGAATTTCGGCTCCGCGACAAAAGCCCAACAGACTTCATCTGTACAATCCGGCGGGCGAGCCACGGCAAAACGTCCGCTGGCTCATCAGGATTACGACGGTTGGCGTTCGATTCAGGGGCAGACCATTTCGCGCGACGGCAAATTCATCGCTTACGCGCTGATTCCGCAGGACGGCGACGGCGAGATCGTCGTGCGCAATCTGGCGACCGGCGTCGAATGGCGTAACGGCCGAGGCTGGCGTCCGCCGACGCCCACTCCCGACGGCGATGAAACGCCGGGGCCGGCAGCGCTCGCGCAGGCCGGGCGGTTGAGCAGAGTCCACTTCACCGCCGACAGCCGTTTCGCCGCCTTCACCATAGAGCCGAACAAAGACGACGTGTTGAAAGCGCGAAAGGAGAAGAAAGCTCCCGACGCAATGCCGAAGAACGCGCTCGGCATTATGGATTTGTCGAATGGACAGGTGGCGCGCGTCGAACGCGTGAAGAGTTTCCAGGCGCCGGAAGACGGCCCAGGTTGGATCGCTTATCAACTCGAAGCCAAGCCGGAAGAGAAGAAATCCGACGACAAGCCGGCGAAGCCGGAGCAGAAACAGAATGAAAATGACGATGAAGATTTTCAGCAGCGCGGAAGGGGCGCAGCAGGCGGAAGGCCGGGCGGCGCGCGGAAGGAGTACGGCTCGGACCTGGCGTTACGAAATCTGACGACCGGCGTCGAGCGAACGTTCTCCGACGCGCTGGAATACAGCTTGAGCAAAGACGCCAGGACGCTGGTCTTCACAGTCTCGTCGAGAAAAGAAGAGGTCAACGGCGTTTACGCCGTCACGCCAGGCGCCGACGGCCCGCCCGTCGACCTGCTGACCGGCAAGGGCAAGTACTCGAAGATCACCTGGGACGAAGGGCAAACGCAACTCGCCTTCATCAGCGACCGCGACGAGGCCGCAGCGAAAGAACAGGCGAAGGACTCGCCGCCCGCGCGGTTCAAGCTCTACCACTGGGATCGCAAAGCGGCGAAGGCGGTTGAGATCGTATCCTCAGCCGAGGGCGCGACACAAGGCTTCCGCGCCGGAATGGTCATCAGCGAACGCGGCGCCTTGAGCTTCTCGCGGGACGGCGGCGAATTGTTCCTCGGCGTGGCCCCGGCTCAAGAATCCGAGAAGGAGGCCGAGGCCGGCGCGGCCGAAGCCGACGACAAAGTGATCGTCGATCTGTGGCATTGGAAGGACGATTACATCCAGCCGATGCAGAAAGTCCGCGCCGAACAGGACCGCAACCGTTCCTATCGCGCGGTCTATCACGTCAAGGAGCGGAAGTTCGTACAGCTCGCCGACTCGACTATGGAAGGCGTCAATCCGTCGGCGGACGGCCAA
>DATCXQ010000053.1:0-6953 GCA_036565725.1 Blastocatellia bacterium | reverse complement strand
TGAGGTTATATCAAACTTTTCGATCCGGCGAGGGCGCAGATTTTCATTTCATGATTCGTCGTTTTTGAGCGAAAATCTGAGCTCCGCGGCAGTAAGGAGTCGAACAAATATGAACCGACGTTGAATGTCTTTGAAATCTGGAGCGCAGTTCGCGCTCCAACAAATCCGAGACCGGCGGCCAACCACCTAGCCCTCCTTCAAGCGGGGCATGGCGGTCCCGCAGGCGATCAACCACCATTCGTTAAGAGTTTCGTGCGGCGGCAAATTTCTCGCCGTGTGCGCGTATGTTCTTACATATCCCTGATCAGAGGAGTAACTATGTTTAGACAATTCCTGTGGGGGCGAACGCTCGTGCGCTTCTGTCTGCTGTTCACAGTCGCGCTTTCATTGACTGCGATCCGGCGCTATGCCGAGGCGCAAACTCCGCGCGAGCGAAACTTCGCTTTTGAATACGTGACTACCGTAAAGGACGTTCCGGATGGGGCTAAAGAGTTAACGCTCTGGCTGCCGATTCCGCACGACGACCCTTATCAAGTGATTTCAGACCTTCGCATCGAATCGCCACATCTTTATCAGGTCCACCCGGCGCAGTATGGGAATAAGGTACTGAGCGTTAAATTGAAAAGCCCACAACCGGCCGGCTTCAGCGTGATACTCCGCTTCAACGTCAAGCGAAGGGAACACATCAATCCGCTGCTCAGTGAAAATCGCCCACCAGCCGCCCCGAAGGAGCGGCCTGACCCCGACATGGCCAGGTGGCTGCAGCCGGACCGCCTCGCGCCTATCGACGACAAGATCAAAACCTGGGCGCTGGAAGTCGTCGAAGCCGCGCATGCCAAGACCGATTTAGAAAAGGCGCGAGCCATCTATCAACATATCGTCGCGACCGTGAAGTATGACAAGTCAGGGCAGGGATGGGGACGTGGGGACATCTTTTACGCTTGCGACGCCAGGCGCGGCAACTGCACCGATTTTCATGCGATCTTCATCGGATACTGCCGCGCGCTGGGCATACCTGCGCGCTTCGCCATCGGCTTCCCGCTGCCGGCTGACCGTGGGGCCGGGCAGATCGGCGGCTACCACTGCTGGGCGGAGTTTTATGTGAAAGAATTGGGATGGGTACCGGTTGACGCCTCAGAAGCGGCCAAAGACCCAAAGAGGCGGGACTATTTCTTCGGGGCGCACGACGAGAACCGCGTCGAATGCGCGCGCGGGCGTGACTTAACGCTCAATCCTAAACAAAAAGGCGCGGCCCTCAATTACTTCATCTACCCGTATGCGGAAGTTGACGGCAAGCCCCTCACCGGGGTCGATAAGACGTTCAACTACCGTGACCTGACGCCGGCCCAATAGGCTGCGCGCGGCGATGTGTGGCGCGAGTAAACAACTCGCGCCACACATCAATAACTTTCTCCACGTCGCTTAATTCAGAGAGGAATCGATATGATAAAAAGAGTCTATGTATTATTCGCTCTACTCGGCGTTTTTTGCGGCGCCCGCGATCTCGCTGTGGCGCAATCGCCAATCCTGCCGGCGCGCTACGTGACGGCTGGAGACTCAAGGGCGGAAGTCCCCGCCGTACCGACGAAGTCGAATTCCGAGCTTGCCCGCGAGGTCGAGTTACTCCGAAATAGAGTGGAAGACTTGGAAAGTCAGAATCGCGCGTTGGCCGATTTGCTCAACGTCGTGAAAACAAAGCTGGACGCCCTGTCTGACCCACTGCCGGATGAGCGGCGAGCAGCAGTCGCTAGACCGGTTACCGCCGCGCTTCCGCGCGCGGCTTCAATTGAAAACGCCGCCGCGCGAACCGCCGTTCACACGGAGCCGCCCGCCACAGAACAATCCGTTCAGTCCAAGCCCGACAGTAGTGGCGAGCCGTTACACTGGTCAGACCTGCTCGGCGCGGGCAATCAGCTCAAATTCTACGGGTTTTTACGGTTGGACATCGACGTTGACAGCCAGCGCGCCAATAACGACCAGACGCCGCTATTCATTACGTCGGCAGACCCACGGATCGGGAAGCGGGGGGCCGGCGATTTCTCGATGCACCCGCGCCTCACGCGCTTCGGCATAGATTATTCCGGCCCGCGCCTCGCCGCGTTGGGCGACAGCAAGCTTTCGGGCAAACTCGAACTCGATTTTGAGAATGGCGGCTCGGAGTCGCGCCAGATCATCCGCATCCGACATGGTTATCTCAAGATGGATTGGGATCATCAGGTCTCGATTTTGGCCGGACAGACCTGGGATCTCGTGTCGCCGCTGTTCCCGACGGTCAACTCCGACACGCTGATGTGGAACGCCGGCAACGTCGGCGACCGGCGACCGCAATTCCGTTTGGCCTGGGAACCGAAGTCCGGCCAAGGGCAGTGGTCATTCAGCGGGGCCGCCGGGTTGATGGGGGCGATTGACGCGCAAGACCTGGACAACAACGGCTACCGTGACGGCGAGGAGTCTGGGTTCCCCAACACGCAAGCGCGCGTCGGCTACGCCCATTCGTCCTGGGTGAAAGATCAGCGCGCAGGCCTGGGCATTTCAGCTTTTTATGGCTGGGAGAATACGAGCCGTGTTGTGGCAGGCCGAACCGACTTCCGCAGCCAGTTGGTTAATCTCGACTACACGCTCCCGATCAGCAGCCGTTTGTCGCTGCGCGGCGAAGGCTGGTGGGGACGCAATTTGAGCGACGTGCGCGGCGGCGTCGGGCAGGGAATCAATCTGGCGAACGGTAGGGAGATTCGCGCGCGAGGCGGTTGGTCCGAAGTCAGCTTGAGGATTTCACGCCGCTGGTCATTCCACCCGGGTTACACCACGGACGATCCGGTAGACGCGGATCTTTCTGGCGGGGGGCGCACCCGCAACCGCGCCTTCTATTTCGGCAACCGCATTACGCCGGGAGGGAATTTTCTACTCGGGTTTGACTATCTGCGCTGGCGCACCGATTACAAAGGCTTCCAGCCAGGCATTAGTAACCGCGTAAATATTTTCCTGCAATACGCCTTTTGAAAATGGACCGGAAACGCTGAAATCGGACTTTTTGGCTGGCGCAGGTTAAGGGAACGTGGCTGGCGGCGGATTGAAGCTGATCTTCTTTCGATTTATCCGAAATAATCCGCCGTCATCCACGTTCCATCGACCCTGGCAAAACTTAAGGCGGACTTTACTGTCTTTTTTGAGGAATCTTCCCGCACAGGCCGAAACTTTTCGCTAACTTTGGCATACATCTATAAAGACATCAGCGCCGAACTGAGTTAAGATAGCCCCTCGACCCTGATCCAGACGGTGATCTCTCGAATCCATCGTCAGCCGGCGCCTGATCAAACATGTAAATTGAATTAAGCTGGAGGCCTAGCTTGACTCCGGAGACCATCTCGCATTATCGAATCCTTTCCAAGCTCGGCGCGGGCGGGATGGGCGAGGTCTATCTTGCGGAGGATTTGAACCTTGGTCGTCGCGTCGCGCTCAAACTACTGCCGGCGAAGTTCACCAAAGACCCAGAGCGCGTCCGGCGCTTCGAGCAGGAGGCCCGCGCCGCCAGCGCCACCAGTCATCCGAACATTCTGACCATTTACGAGATCGGGCAGGTCGAGACCGAGACCGGCGTCACGCATTTTATGGCGATGGAGTTCGTAGAGGGTAAGACGCTGCGCCAAGAATTGAAAAACGGTCTGAAACTGGATGAAGCGATTGAGGTCGCTGTTCAGATCGCCAGCGCGCTTGCCGCGGCCCACGGCGTCGGCATCACGCACCGGGACATCAAGCCCGAAAACATCATGCTCCGCACCGACGGGTACGTGAAGATCCTCGATTTCGGCCTGGCCAAATTGACTGAAACCGCATTTCTGCAGGGCAACGATCCGGCGGCGACGTACGCCGAAACCATCGAAGACCCGTTCGACGACCGATACACGACCGCGCTGCCCGGACCTCAGAAGGAGACCAATCCGGGCGTGATTCTGGGTACGGTAAGTTACATGTCGCCGGAGCAGGCGCGTGGGCTCAAAGTTGACACCCGCACGGACATCTTCAGCTTCGGCATCGTGCTGTTCGAGATGATCGCGGGGCGCTCGCCGTTTGAAGGCAAGACGACGGCGGATATGATGGTCTCGATACTCGACCGACAGCCCACGCCGATCTCGCGCTACGTTCATAACGTGTCTGGAGAACTCGAACGGATCATCTACAAGGCGCTGGTCAAGAACCGGGACGATCGCTATCAACTCGCCAAGACCATGCTGGCCGACCTGAAGTCATTGCAGAGGCGGATGCTCCTCGACGCCGGCCATGAACAGACCGCCGAGTTGAGCCCGGACGAGGTCGCCGCGCGGCGCCCTCCGTCGAAGGATTCGGGCATGAAAGATTCGGGGAGAACGTCCAGCGGACCGGCCCGTCTCTCTTCGGGCTCGCAGCGCGCGCCGCTCGACAGTTTGGCCGTCCTGCCTTTCTTCACGACGAGCGGCGACCCGAACGCCACATACCTGGCCGAGGGCATTCCCGAAAGTTTGATCATCAATCTGTCGCGGCTCTCCGAACTGCGCGTGATGGCCTGGAGCACCGTCGTGCGGTTTCGCGGGCGCGAGCAAGACGCCCTGGAGATCGGGCGCGACCTGGGCGTGCGCGCGATCTTCGCCGGACGGATGTACCAGTTCGGCGAAGACCTGGTCATCAAGACCGAGTTGGTCGATGTGAACGACGGCTCGCAACTGTGGGGCGCGCAATATCGCCGCAAGCTCGACGACCTGGGCGCCATCGAGCAGGAGCTGTCGATCGAGATATGCGAACGACTGAAAGTCAGGTTGAACGAGGAGGAGCGCCGGCGGCTCGCCAAACGCTACACCGAAAACGCCGCCGCCTATCAGGCTTACCTCAAAGGCCGCTATTACTGGAATCAGCGAACCGCGAGGGCGCTGAGGAAGGCCGTCGAGAGTTTTGAAGAGGCGATTAAACTCGACGACGGTTACGCCCTGGCGTACGCCGGCCTGGCCGATTGTTACTGCCTGGTCAGCATCTACGGCGCGGCGCCTCCCAAAGCCGTGATGCCTCGCGCGAAGGCCGCCGCCATGAAGGCCCTCGAACTCGACGACGGGTTGGCCGAAGCGCACACGTCTCTGGCCGCCGCGCTTGTCTGGTTCGATTGGAACTGGGAGGCGAGCGAGCGTGAATTCAAACGCGCCATCGAACTCAACCCGCATTACGCCGTGGCGCACCACTGGTACGGTTCGGTGTTGCTCTCGGCGCAGGGCAGATTCGATGAGGCCCTGGCCAGCGAGGGGCGCGCCCTGGAACTCGAACCTCTGTCGCTGGTCATCAATTCCAACATGGGTTTCATTTGTTACCAGGCGGCCCGCTTCGACGAAGCCATAGAACATCTGCGTCGGACCCTGGAGATGGACGACGATTTTGTCTACGCCAGATTCCACCTCGGAATGTGCCACGCGCATCGCGGCGACTTTGACAACGCAATCTCCGAACTGAAGCGCGCGATCGAACAGGCCGGCGGACGCGGGGCGTTGATTCAGGCCGCGCTCGGTTACGCGTACGCCGTCGCGGGCAGACGCGACGAGGCGCTGCAGGTTCTGGCGCAATTGCAGACCTTTCCGATGAACCGCGACGTTTCGCCCTTCTACCTGGCAATGGTCCACTCGGGCCTGGGCGACAAGGAGGAGGCGCTCAAATGGCTAGAGAGCGCGTGCGAGGAACGCTACAATTGGATGGTCTGGCTGGGGGTCGAGCCGATGTTCGAAAACCTCCGCCGCGCCGCGCCCTTTGAGGCGATGTTGCAGCATATTGGATTGGAATTGAGTCAGGAAAATGAATAGGACTTATAGGACTCATAGGATTTATGGGACTTAAAAACTTAGTGGGTCCCATAAGTCCTATTTATATCGAGGAGTTAAATAGTGGAAGGAATAGACGCCTGGCTGTTATTGACGAGCGATGAACAAGACGTAATATCAAGCAAGCTGGGGATAGGAGACGGAACCGGAGAGGAAACGCATCGCGAAGTATTCAACAGGATAATGGGAGATAGATCTGTTGAAGAGATCAAAAACATGGCGACGCTGGTCAAGAACTTCATTGACTCGATGGGCGGGCGCGCCGCCAGCGCGGTTTGGCAAGAAATAAAGTCCTTTGAAGGAGTCTGGTTAGGCCAGGATTCCGATCAGGTCCGGAACGATCCGAGGTTCCACGAGGGCGGGGGAGTGATGTTCATCGTAAAGGACAAAGCGGCGTTTCTCGACGCGCTCAGGAAGAACGGATATTTGATAAACCCCTGGTATGACAGGAAGTACAATAAAAGGGCCCACCCGAACGACTCAGCCCGTGAAATAACCAATACATCCTGGGAGACCGGCGCTCATTTGGCGAATGATGATTCTGGCAACCTCAACCTGTTCTTCCTGCATTGGGATAAGAAGTCTACCGAATTCAAGCATGCGAATAAGCGTTATTTGATTCGGTGGTGTGAACAGCGCGCCGCCGGAAAATCGCACGACGACCCTTTTACAGCGGTTCAGGTTCGAGAAGGGCTTATACGGCGGGGAATTGCGACGTGACCGAATCGTAGGGGCGCGTATCCCGCGCCCCTACGATTCGAGCATAGACGGGGGCGGGGAAACCCCGCCCCTACGTCATTGTCTCATTTTCACGCGAGCGCCGGGTCAATCGCTTCGGTACGCAGGCCCAGGTCGGTCATCGCCTGCGCGGCCTTCTTCGCATTGAATTTGCCCTCGCGCGCCAGTCGGGAGAGCGTCGCCGCCACGATTGATTCGGCGTTGATCTCGAAATGGGCGCGCAGATATTCGCGGCTGTCGCTGCGCCCGAATCCGTCCGTTCCCAGCGAGATCAGCCTGCCGTTGAGCCACGGAGCGACCTGATCGGGCACGATCTTCATGTAATCGGTCGAGGCGATGATCGGGCCTTCGGTCTCTCCCATCACTTGAACGAGGTATGGCTGG
>DATCXQ010000045.1:0-5805 GCA_036565725.1 Blastocatellia bacterium | reverse complement strand
CCATAGGCGGCGTAATTCATCGACTGAGATTCTTTGCGAGCCGACTTCCGCGCCGTCGCCTTCCGCGCCGCGCCGGCGCGGCGCCGTGACGTCGATCGAGGCGGCGTCCTTATCTTCGGATGAAGTCATGGAGTCTCCGGGTGAAATGGGGGCCGTCGGCTGTTCCTCGCGCGGCGACACTCGGACAATTCGAGCGTCTTCTCGGACAGCCGCCGGGCCGTGGGCGAGCGTGCTGGCAACAGCGCCGCCGGCGACCCCGGCGCCCTCTCTGCGCGCCTTCTTTCGCGCGGCTTGCGCCAGCAGCATGGGCGCCCCGCCGTGTAGCACTACTGACACCAGCACCACCAGAGAGCAGATCGCGAACAGTTGTTCGCCGCCGGGCAGCCCGGCGAAGACCGGCAACAGAACCAGCAGCAGTGAACTTAACCCGCGCGGCCCGAACCATGCGATCAACAGGCGTCCGCGCATGTCCACGCTCGATCTTATCAACGACAGGAGATAGACAGGCGTTCTTATCAGGACTGCGATCGCCGTGAATAACAGCGTCGCGCCGTTGATGACTGTGAACCCGGTCCAGATCACATAGCTTCCCAACAGCACGAAGGTGAAGAGCAGCAGCATCTCTGCGGTCACGCCGCCGTATTCGATGAAACAATCACAGAGTTCGACGTCAAGGGCCGCTATGGTCATCCCGGCGGCGAACGCGGCGAGGAACCCGCTGCTATGCACGGCTTCGGCGGCGGCGAAGGCGGTGAACGCGACGCCGAGCGAGTAGAGTGATTCATAGTCGCGCCGCACGCCGATACGCCTTCTTATCAAATCCAGCGCCGCCACTCCGAGCAGCCCGACGAATATCCCCGCGCCCGGTCCGAGGACGAACAGATCAAGCCCGAGTTTGGCGAAACCGGCGCCGGAAAGCGTAGAGCCATGACTGAGAAAGGCCATCGCAATAATTACCACCGGCAACAGTACGACGTCGTTGAGGCCGCTCTCAAGGTGTAACGCGTGGCGCGCGTCAGCGGGAATGTCACGGCGGCGAAGAAGCCCGCGCAACAGCACCGGATCGCTTGAAGCGAGCGCCGCGCCGAGGATCGCTGCCCCAGGCGCCGGAAGACCCAGTACCAGCATTCCGGCAAGCGCAATGAGGGCGGCGGTGAGCAGCGTGCCCGGCCCTAGTAACCGGAGCGCCAGCGCCCCGCGGCGCTTCACCTCGGCGATATTGAGCGATACGGCGTCCGTAAAGAGCACGAGCGCGAGACTCAAAGTCGCCACTACGCGCAACGCCGCGGAGTCGAGCCCGATATTGAGCACGCGAAGACCGAAGGGGCCGAGCGCCGCGCCGAGCGCTAGAAACACCGCGACCTGCGGTAACCCGCTGCGCTCAATCAACCCCGAAAGCAAAGCGGACACGATAATGACGATGCCTATGATCGCGAGCGCGGCGGCTAACGATTCGGCGCTAAACGCATTCATCCCAATCCCACCTCCTTATGCGCAAATCAAGACTGTTTCGGTTTAAACAGCGTAGCATCATGAATCCATCATTTCTATTCAGCGCCCGACGCGTGTCGAGTCTCATTGCGAGAACCGGCATTCGCCGCTGAGCCGATAAAACCTGCCGGCTTCGCGATCCGTCCCAATGGCCATAACAATCCCATCTGCAGTACTATTCACATAGACAATATTTCCAAAGAGAATCTGATTCCCAGGAGGAACTATATGACAAGCGAGCCGTTACCACCTCACCTTCCCTGGCATTGTATGTCCTGTGGCGCGTCCTTGATCTACATAGAGATCAATACTGTCGACGGAGAAGGGAGCGCATCGTGGAAATGTTCTGGCTGCGGGAAAGAGGATACGGACGAATGGTCGGAGTTTCATTTCACACCAATCGACCAAACCGATCAATCGGCGCCAGAACCAGACATAGAATTCAAACCGCCCTCGCCAGATTACCCATTTATGTTCCCGCCGCCGCCGCCGCCGCCGCCATTATCCGGAGGCTTGGCTATATCGCCTACGCCGTCTTATTTCGATATTGCTGAAGATGCGCGCATTGTCCAGGAGCAGTTTGAGAGGGAGTTTCAGGAGCATCATAAGCAATATGAAGCGCTGAGGCGGCAGATCGAGGCGGATGGGGTTGTCGCCATCGTCCGGGGCGCGTATTTTCCTCTCTTTGCCCTGAATGGCTTTCAGGGAAGGTTTCCTTTTCTGTCACACGGATGGGGGGGAAGCGGATGGTCGCCGGGGAAAACTCCACGCATGCTGTCGAGTTTTAGCCTGACGTATACGGGTCCAAGCTACCCAAATGTCACTGAGCGAATCGACATTAAACAGGAAGATAAAGAGAGTAGTCCGTGGTTGAATTTAATAACCGACGAGTTACATGCATTTGACGCAGAGCTCATTGTGCGGTTCCTTGCCGGTCTTCCTGGGGGAGATGAACCGGATATGCATGCGCTTTGGGAAGGGATGGCGATCTATCAATATGTCAATTTAGAAACGACGCGTCGAGCGCCCGTCATACGCGCGTCAATCCAACTGCAATCAGGGGAAGTCGCCTCGTGGGTGATACGACGATTTAACGCGCCGCTATCACTCGCCCACGCGCGCGCGCAGATTGAGGACACGATTATTGACGTTGGCGCGATCGGCCGCGCCGCCGAGGAGATCGAAAACCTGCTGGGACAATTGACCCGACTCACGCCGGATAGCGACGTCTTGGATCAGATCGATCGTGGTCTCAAGGCGTGGAACGAATATTTTCAGTGCGGTTTTCAGTCATAAGCTGCGACTGCCGCCAGTACGAACGACGGGCCGCTTCTATATGTCGGGGGCGCCAAGATCTGGATTGAGGCGACGAGTCAGTACCGCGAGCGGTAGCGAGCGGAGACTTTGCTAACGGCCGCTCGCTACCGCTCGCGGTACTGATCCAGTCGGCGCCTTGCGGAATCCAGATCCTGGCGCCCCGGGAATATAGAGCGGTTTGCAAACCACTCTAAGACCATTGATCCCATTAGCCTATAATTTGCGCGCTCTTCAATGTACTTCGTAAAAGGGTCAAAGCTATGAAACTGACGCGAGACCTCATCAAGGATTTTTTCGGCGACGGGTCAAAGTACGTGGTGTGCCTTATCCTGCTCGGCGCCCTCGCCAGCGGCGCCACGCAGAACGGCGCCAACAACAAGAGCCTGCGCTTCACCAAAAAACAGCTCATGGTGAGCCCTTACGAAAGCTGCGCCGTCGGAGACCTCAATCGCGACGGCCACCCGGACATCGTATACGGCGCTTACTGGTTTGCGGGGCCTGATTTCGCGCCGCGAACGTTTCGCCCCAACCACGTCGCCCAGGAGTATATGCGCGCCAACAGCGACCACGTCTATGACGTGGACAAGGACGGCTGGCCTGATGTGATCGCCGGTGGCTGGAACGAAGACGGCATCTATTGGTACAAGAATCCGGGGAACAGCGCCAGGGAGCAGGGCAAACCTTGGGACATGCATTTACCCTGGCAATCGCGTCTGCTGGCCAGAACCCGCGGCTACATGGAAATGTTCGCGCTGCATGACTTCGATAAGGACGGCGCGCCGGAGTTACATTCTGCGAGCTACCGAAAAAACTATCCGCTCGAAGTCTGGCGCTTCACCAAGGGCGTGGACGGCGCGCCGATGTTGCAACCCTTCGTCCTCGGCGCGGAGGGCGGCGGGCATGGGTATGCGTTCGGCGACGTCAACGGCGACGGTCGTGAAGACGTGCTCTGTGAAGTCGGCTGGTACGAGCGGCCGGCGGGCGACCCTTTCGCCGGGCCGTGGAAATTTCACCCCGAAACCGCGCTGCCGCATCCGAGCTGCCCGTTCGTAGTCAAAGATCTGAACGGGGACGGGCGTCTCGATATCATATTTGGACGCGGTCACGACGTCGGTTTGTATTGGTGGGAGCAGCAAGCGCCGAAGGCCGACGGGACGACTGTGTGGAAGAAGCGCGTGATTGATGAATCCTGGACGCAGGCTCACGCCATCTCGCTGGCCGATCTGGACGGCGACGGCCAGGAGGAACTGATCGCGGGCAAATGCATCTGGGCTCATGAGGGGGGCGACCCAGGGGCCGCCGACCCGCCCGCCATTTACTACTACAGTTGGAATCGTTCTGACGCGAAATTCACACGGCACACCATAGCCGCGCCGGGCGAAGGCATTGCGCTTGGCAGGCAATACAGCGTAGTGGATCTGAATGGAGATGGTCGGCTCGATCTGACCGCGCCGAGCAGGCTCGGGCTGTGGGTATTCTTCAATCAGGGGTACAAGTGATTGACCACGCGACTGAAAATCGGTGTGTCAGCGGCTGATTCAGTCCCCGGCCATCAATCTTTCCAATTACTTACACGCTCCACTCTTTGACCCGTAGCCCGATGTTTCGTTTATTGTTCCGTTCTGCAGAGAGTAAACGATTCTGGCGGTGTGCAGGAGTCCTATGTCTGGAAATTCCGGCAAGTGACGGAAAAAGATGTCAGCCCTTCAACCAGCATCGATCGAATAGTCGAACAAACCGGAAGTTGCGGCCCTGCCGCCACGGCATCCGATTTGCCATAGACTGTTCGCCGCCATCGAGGCAGAGCGATAGTTGTGTATGGAGGATTAAAGCCATGTTCGACAAAAGTCTGATCACGATCATTTTTATGCTCATCCTGATCGTCCGGATTCCGGCTGTTGGTATCGCTGACCCTGTTCAAACGCCGAAGTCTTCGGATACGCGAATCGAGAAGGTGAAAGCAAAAGTCAACAGAATAGGGGTCAGAGAGGACATCACAGTCTTTCACATCAACGGAAAAAAATACCATGGCTTCGTCCTGCGCATCAGCGATACTGATTTTGAGATCACTGAGGTCGACCGCAAAACCAATTACACCTTTCAATATAGTGAAGTGAAGAAGGTTGATGAAGGATATGGCGAAAAAGGCATGCTCGGCAACCGTGTCGGCCGAAAAGGCCGCCTCTTCGGCCTGATCGCCGGTTTATCCGTAGCGCTGGTGCTGCCCATCGTTTTAGTGCTTAGTGGCGAGATGCGGTGAACCGTGAGCCTTCTGTGCGAACCAGGGCGCAGCCACGAATTTCTTATACGCCGCACTCGGCCAATTCCGCTTGTTCGTCGGGCGCGCTCTGCAACTCGGCGTCAATTCCAAAAATTTCGGCGAGCGCGAAATACTCCTCGAAGAGCGGCTCCATTTCTTCGACCGATTGCGAGCGCAGCACGGCCGTGCGGATGTGAGCGCCGCCGGGGACGCCGCGCAGGAATTGGGCCGAGAGCATCTTCATCCTTCCGATCACGCCTCTTTCGGGCATGTGTTCGCGCAGGTTGTCGCGGAATTCCAAGAGCAGGTCATGCATCTCGCGCGGCGGCGGTTGATACGGTTCGAGACCGTTCATCGTCTCCCACGTCTGTCGGAAGATGTATGGGTTGGCGATCGCGCCGCGCCCGATATGCACGGCGTCGCAGCCCGTCTCGTCGAATCGCCGCATTGCGTCTTCAGGCTTGAGGATGTCGCCGCTGCCCGAAACCGGGATCGAGACATGGCGTTTGATCTCGCTCACAAGGTCCCAGTCGGCCCAGCCCTTGTAAGCCTGCACGCGCGTACGCCCGTGCAGCGTGACCATCGCGCCGCCGCAATCCTCGATCAGTTTCGCGACCTCGACGCAGTTGATTGACTGCTCGTCCCAGCCCGCGCGGATCTTCACCGTCATCGGGACGGTGATCGCGCGTTTGACCTCGGTCAGTATTTTTCTGAGCTGCGGCAGGTCGCGCAGCAGG
>DATCXQ010000044.1:0-11917 GCA_036565725.1 Blastocatellia bacterium | reverse complement strand
TTAGTTTACACGCGGCGCCGGGGCAGACCTGCGTGTCTGCCCCGGATTTAGTTTACACGCGACACCGGGGCAGACACGCAGGTCTGCCCCTACATTGATTTAAAAACCGCTTTAATGCACAACTCAGAGATCGTCTGCGATACAGATTATCTTATAATCTTGTTTTCTGTAGATCATGTGCATATAATCCGGGCGCAGTCCGAAAAATCAGAGACAACAAGAGGTAAAGAAGCGCATATGAGCGGGAAGGCGTTAAGGCTGATTCAGCCGGTCTCGAAGCGGGATCAGGTTGTGGACTCGTTCAAGGAAGCGATTCTGAGCGGGATCATTCAACCCGGCGAGGCCATCGTCGAGAGCAAGGTCGCCCAGCAGTTGGGCGCAGGCATCCCATTGATACGCGAGGCGCTGATCGAGCTGGAACATCAGGGGTACGTGCAGAAAGTTCCTTACAAGGGCACGACCGTCACCAAACTGGAGCGGCGCGAGGTGGAGAAGATCTTCCGCCTGCGCACGGAGCTGGAATCGCTGGCCGTCGAGTGGGCGAAGGAAAACGTGACGCCGGAAGACGTCGAGTACCTGCGCGGCGTCACGGTGAAGATGAAGGCGGCGGCGCAGAAGCTCGACCTCGATCAGTTTTATCAGAGCGACCTGGCCTTCCATCGCAAGCTCTGGGAGGTTTCCGGCAACGAGTACCTGGTCGAATGCCTGGAGCGAATCGTGGCGCCGCTCTTCGCCTTCTTTTTGATGAAGGACCGCCGCCCAGGCGAGTCGTACCTCTTCAGCGCCGCGCAACACGAAAAGATAGTTGAAGCGCTGCCGCGGCTGAGCGGAGCGAAGTTGCGGGCGCTGATGAGAAATTCTGTCTCAGAATGGAAAACCGAGATTTTCAACGCGGTGCTGCCGCGCGAGTCTAAATAGAAGACCGCTGGTTTTTCCCATCTGTTGCTGGGATGTAATCCGAAGCTGATTCGATGATCTGTGGGCCGCGCGCCGGCGTGTGTCATGCGCGACGCCCGCTCACTAACAGGTAACCCATCAACTAATTGGAAGGAGACATCACCTATGAGACGAATAGTCATAGTGACGCTCATCGCCATGTTCGCCTTGGTGTCCGGAGCATCCTGGACAGTGATGGCGCAGACAGCGACTGGCCAGATCACAGGCGCAGTGAAGGACGCGAACGGCGCGGTGTTGGCCAAGGCAAGGGTGAAGGTAAACAGCGCGCTCACAGGACTGGCGCGAGAGACTACAACCAACGAAGAGGGCACATACGTCTTCCCACTTCTCCCCGTAGGGGTTTACTCCGTGACGGTGGAGCATCAAGGTTTTAACACGGCCAAGAAGGCGAACATCTCGATTAACGTTGACCAGATCGTCCGCGCCGACTTCGATCTGAAGGTCGGCGATGTCAGCGCCATCGTCGAGGTGGAATCGGGCGCGGTGGCGCTCGACACCGAGACCGCCTCAATCGGACAGGTCGTCTCACAGCGGCAGGTTACGCAACTGCCGCTGAACGGGCGCAATTTCCTGCAACTGCTGTTTCTGAATGGCGGAACCGTCGAAACCGACGGCGAGCAGGGGACGATGCGACAGGGCGCCGGGAGAGCGATCAGCATCAACGGCGCGCGGCCGACCTCGAACAACTACCTGCTCGACGGAACCTCGAACACCGACACGTCTCTGGGCACTCCGGCGGCTATCTTGTCAGTGGACGCCATTCAGGAGTTCAAGGAACAGACCGCGACTTACTCTGCCGAGTACGGTTTCAGCGCCAATCAGGTCAACATCGTCAGTAAGCGGGGTACCAACGGCCTGCACGGGACCGTCTTCTGGTTTGGGCGCAATGACGCGCTGGACGCCAAAAACTTCTTCGATAACGCGCGCGGCGTGGAGAAAACCAAGTTGCGGCAAAATCAGTATGGCTTCGTGGCCGGCGGGCCGGTGATAATCCCGAAGCTATATGACGGGCGCAACAAGTCATTCTGGCTGGCGAATTTCGAAGGCTATAAGAGGATACAGGGGTTTTCCGACGTGCTGACGGTCCCGACCCCGGATCAATTGGCGGGCCGATTCACGACGACGATCAATGATCCTTTGACGCCCGGCCGGACTTTCCCGAACAACGCGATCCCGCAAGAACGCTTCTCGCGCATTGCGAAACTCGCGGTAGCGAAGTTCTTCCCCGCGCCGAATTTCACTGGCGAGGGAGGCAATTATCTTCGGAATCGGAATTTGCCACTGGATCAGAGCCAATACACCATCCGCGGGGATCAAGAACTGGGCCGCTTTGGCTCCATATTCGGCCGATTTACCAGCACTGATTACACGAACACCAGCGTCGGCAACACGACGGAACTGGGTGACCGCTTCTTTATTCAGAAAACCAAGAGCTGGCAGGTCTCCCATACAATTCCTTTCGGGGCCAATCTCGTGAATCAGTTTCGCTTAGGTTACATTGAGGCCAGGGCTGACGAGAATGGGTCTGCTGCGCCTCAGTCGGATATTGACCCGCTTCGATTGACAGGCGTCTTCACGGGAATCCCCGACGTCCAGCGAACCTACCCGGCGGTCGGTTTTGCGGGTGTAGGCACAGGTATTGACGGCGGCGGCAGCTCGGTCAACGATTTTACGACCAGCTTTCAACCGATGTGGGACATCAGCAATACCACCACATTGGTTCGCGGCAATCACACGCTGAACTTCGGCGCGAACTTCCGCAAATGGTCGCTCCAGCGTGACCTGGCTAATGACTTCCTCGGTCAGTTCACCTACAGCGGCTTTTTCACCGGCAACAGGACCCAGGATCATGCGATTGCGGATTTTCTGCTTGGCTATTTCTCGGGCGCGAGCGTCTTTCAACCGGCAGGCTTTGGCGTGGAGGGGAAAGTGGGAAATCCGCGCCAGTTCAATTTCTGGTACCTGGCGCCCTATTTTCAGGATGACTGGAAGGTCAACCAGCGCCTCACGCTGAATCTGGGGTTGCGCTATGATTACCGCATCATTCCCTACGAGAGCAATGACCGGATGGGATGGCGCGACCTGTCCAATCCGCGCGGCGGTTTGCTGGTTGCGGACGAGAATCTGGTGAGAACGGGCATTGTCGGCGACCAGAGCTATTACAAGTTTGCTGGTCGCCGTAATCCGGCGGACGCCTCGAAGAGAGTCTTCGCCCCGCGCTTCGGTTTCGCCTTCCGTCCGTTCAGTGACGACAAGACGGTGGTTCGTGGCGGCTACGGCGTGTTCTTCGATTCAGCCGAAGGGCGTGAAATTGACGGCGCCGCTGACATCTTTCCGTATGTAAGCCGCGGGAATTACACACAAAGTATCGACCAGGCAAACCCGATTACCACAGACAGTCTGTTCCCGGATTTTGCCAGCGCCAAGGTGGCCACACCCGCCGCCAACAGCTTCCTGGCGGTGAACATTTCACCGGAACCGCGCAACCCATATGTGCAGCAATGGTCGCTGGGCGTGCAGCGCTCGCTCACGCAAAAGACCACCCTGGAATTGAGTTACATCGGGACGAAGGGAACACACCTCCTCATGCGGCGTAACATTGCGCAAGCCCGTCCCGTATCCAATCCGGCGCTCTGCGCGCCCGAACCCACCCCCACCACGGGTGATTGTCCGGTCGCAACGAGAAAGCCTTTCGTGAACTTCGGGACTTACATTGACAGCGATTGGTCCGGCAATTCCAGCTATAACGCCTTCAATGCCAAGGTCGAACATCGCAGCAATTCTTTTCTCTTCACCGCCGTTTACACCTGGGCGAAGAGTATTGACAGCAAATCCGCCGCTGCTGGTATTGGTAACGACGTCGCAGGGTGGCAAGGCTTCCTAAACAATGCTGATATTCGGCGTGATCGTGGTCGTTCAGAATTCGACGTGGATCATCGGTTAGTAAGCAGCTTCGTTTACGAATTGCCTGTCGGTCGCGGCAAGAAATTTGGCGGCAGTATGAATAAGGTGGCTGATCTGATAATTGGCGGCTGGCAAGTCAATGCCATCGCCACTTTTCAGAATGGTTTCCCCTTGACGGTTTCAGCGGCGGATGCTGGAGGATTAAATGATACCTTTGGCACGAACCGCGCGAATTTGGTGGGTACGCCAAGACTAATTAAATCCGTCGACCAGTGGTTCGACATATCAGCGTTCGCTCAGCCTGACAAGGGGGTCTTGGGTAGTTCTGGACGCGGCATTCTGCGCCTGCCCGGCGCTAACAACTGGGATACGGGGTTGTTCAAGAACTTCGCCATTACGGAGAAAGTGAGCTTCCAATTCCGCTTCGAGTCGTTCAACGCGTTCAACCATACGCAATGGGAGGGCCCAAATCGCAATGTAGCGGATACTACCGTTCTCAACGGTAAACGTGTCTTTGGAAGTATAACCAGCGCCAGGCCGGCGCGCATCAATCAGCTTGGCGCGAAGATAGTCTTTTAACCCGCCACAGGCGCATACTTGAAACCCTGGGAGCGCAGGCAAGGATGCCTGCGCTCCCAGGCGGCATTTTCTGAGGGCCCTCATGTCGCGCTGCGACACCCTGAAACAATGAAAGCGCAGTTCGTAGTCCCGCCTTTAGGCGGGAGCGTCGGATGCGGATCCATTCCGTCACTCCAAACGCTTCCGCCTAAAGGCGGGACTACGAACGATTTTCCGAGGAGAAAAAGTTGTTATCGAAATTTGCGCTCTCGTCGCTCCTATGCGCCTTGTGTATCGTTTCGGAGATCCATGCGCAACAATCCGGCGCCGCGCAATTGCAGCGTTACTCGCAGGAAGGCGAAAAGGCGCTCACCCGCGGTCGTTATGACGAAGCCGCTCAAGCATACGAAAAGTTGCGCGAACTAGCCCCGGATATGGCCGAAGCGCATGCCCGTTTGGGGTTGATCTACTTTCAACAAGGCAGGTTTGAACAGGCTGTGACATCGTTGCGGCAGGCGATCAAACTGAAACCAACTCTGCCGAACACTGAGCTGTTGCTAGCGATGGCGTTGTCTGAATTGGGGCGATACCGGGAAGCGTTGCCCGCCTTGGAGAAGGGATTCAAGCGCGCGACCGATCCTGCGCTGAAGCGCGCGAGCGGGTTGCAGTTGCAGCGCGCCTATACCGGTTTGCGGCAGGATGACAATGCGGTCGAAGTCGCGTTGGAATTGACCAGGCTCTATCCCAAAGACCCCGAAGCGCTCTATCACGCCGGGCGCTTGTTCGCGAACTACGCGTATCTTTCGACCGTAAAGCTGTCTGAGGTCGCGCCCGATTCGCTATGGCTGCATCTGGCGGCGGGTGAAGCGTACGAGAGCCAGGGGCGGCTTGACGCCGCGATTCGGGAATACAAAGAGGTTTTGTCGATCCAGACGAATCGTCCCGGCGTTCATTACCGCATCGGGCGGGCGCTGCTCGCGCGCGCGAAACAATCCACGGACGACGCCGTCTCGGAGCCTGAAGCCTTGAGAGAGTTCGAGCAGGAGCTGCGACTCGATCCGACCAACGCCAACGCTGCTTACGAAGCGGGCGAAATCCATCGCAAGTCGGCGCGGTTCGATCGCGCGACGGAGCTGTTTTCACAGGCCGTCAAATATTATCCGGACTTTGGAGATGCGCTGATTGCGCTCGGGCGGACGCTGGTGAGTTTGGGCAAGGCCGAACAGGCGCTCGCGCCGCTTGGTAAAGCGGTTGCGCTCGACGCGGCGAACGAGGTGGCGTGGTTCCAACTCGCCCAGGCGCAGCGGGCGCTCGGTAACGCGGCGGAGCAGCAGAAGGCGGTGGCGGAGTTTCAGCGGCTGCGCGATTTGAAGCGCCAGGCGGAGATTAACGTCTTGACGCGACAGGAAGTGACCAAACAATCGCTGGACGCGAAACCTCCGCAGGAATGAATATGGAAGACCAAATGACAGACCAAAGGTTATCTGTGATACAGATCATCTTATGATCTTGTTTTTATACAGACTGTTGGCGTATTATCCGCCCCCTATTCAAAATCAAAAACAGGGAAAGAAATCATAATGAGCGGTAAAGCGTTAAGGCTGATTCAGCCCTTTTCGAAGCGTGATCAGGTTGTGGCCTCATTCAAGGAAGCGATTCTGAGCGGGAACATTCAACCCGGCGAGGCGATCGTCGAGAGCAAGATCGCACAGCAGTTGGGCGCAGGCATCCCGTTGATACGCGAAGCGCTGATCGAGCTGGAACATCAGGGGTACGTGCAGAAAGTTCCTTACAAGGGCACGACCGTCACCAAACTGGAGCGGCGCGAGGTGGAGAAGATCTTCCGCCTGCGCACGGAGCTGGAATCACTGGCCGTCGAGTGGGCGAAGGAGAACGTGACGCCTGAAGACATCGAGTACCTGCGCGTCGCCACGGTGAAGATGAAGGCGGCGGCGCAGACGCTCGACCTCGATCAGTTTTACCAAAACGACCTGGCCTTCCATCGCAAGCTCTGGGAGGTTTCCGGCAACGAGTATCTGGTCGAATGCCTGGAGCGAATCGTGGCGCCGCTGTTCGCCTTCTTTTTGATGAAGGACCGTCGCCCCGGCGAGTCGTACCTGGTCAGCGCCGCGCAGCACGAAAAGATAGTCGAAGCGCTGCCCCGGATGAGCGGGGCGAAGTTGCGGGCGCTGATGAGAAATTCGGTTTCAGAATGGAAGACCGAGATTTTCAACGCGGTGCTGCCGCGCGAGTCTAAATAGAAGATAGCCGGTCTTACCCCTCTGTCGACGGGATGTAATCCGACGCTAATTTGATGATCCGTTGCTGGGATGTAATCCGAACCTGATTCGATGATCTGTGTGTCGCGCGTCGGCGTGTATCACGGGGACGCCCACTCACTGCCCAGTAACCCATCAACTAATAAGGAGAGGTTATGCATCCGAACACAAGCAAGATGGTCCTCCGTCTGTCGCTTCTCCCACTTGCGCTGGTCTGCTTTTGCTCCATCGCCATGACACAGGAACTAACCACCGGGAGCATGGTCGGCGTAGTTAAAGAGGAAAGCGGAGCGATTGTTTCCGGCGCGTCCGTCACGGTCACTAACCGGGCCACCGGGGCCCAGCGCTCAGCCACGAGCGGCGAGACTGGAGAGTTCTCAATTCCCGGCCTGGCGCCAGCTCTATATAACGTCAGGGTGGAGAAACAGGGTTTCCGCGCTTACCTGGTGGAGGGCCTGGAGTTGAAGATCAACCAGGTGGCCCGTCTTGAGGTCCGCCTCCAGGTTGGCGCCATTACCGAGGCCGTCACGGTCACAGGCGGGGCGGCGCTGCTTGAGACTGATACTTCAGCCGTGGGACAGGTCATTGATTCGCAGCGCGTGAGGGAGTTGCCGCTCAATGGCCGCAATCTCACCCAGTTGGCCGCCCTCTCGGCGGGTCTCTCGTCCAAGTCTTTCGAGCGGGGGACGCAGTATGGCGGGCGCGACCAGTATGTCACCGTCGAAGGCGGGCGCGACTCTTCGACAAACTACCTGATCGACGGCGTCATGGCCCGCTCGCTGCGCTTCAACAACCTCTCGCTTCAACTCAACATCGACGCCGTACAGGAGTTCAAAGTCAATCGCAACTCATTCTCAGCAGAGTTCGGGCAGGGACAGTCGGTGGTGACCGCCGTCACGCGCTCCGGGTCGAACGAGATTCACGGGAACGTCTACGAGTTCCTTCGCAACGACAACCTCGACGCCCGCAAATTCTTTGACGCGCAGAAGCCCGAATTCCGTCGCAACCAATTCGGCGCCACCGCCGGGGGGCCGATCATCAGCGGTAAAGCTTTCTTCTTCGGCGCCTACGAGGGGCTGCGTGAAGCCAAGGGAATCACTCTTTTCGGAGCGGTCATGGACACGAGGCTCCTGACCGGCGACCTGTCATCCATTTCCACGACGATCATCGATCCCATGACGGGACAGCCTTTCACCGGCAATCGAATTCCGCAGAACAGCATTTCGAGTTTTGCGAAGGGGTATAACAAATACTTCCCCGCGCCCAACAACGCCGGCGCGAACAACTTTCGCCGGGTCGAGAATTTCCTCGACTCCTACAATTCGGTGACCGGCCGCTTCGATCAGAATCTGTCGTCGCGCCACACTCTGTTCGAGCGCTACGTCTGGTACGAAGGGAGCAGGATCTCGCCGGGGACCTTCACGAACACCGACAATCCGCAACGTGGGCAAAACCTGTCGGTGCAGAGCACTGTCACGGTCACGCCGCAACTCGTCAACGAATTCAAACTGGGCTACAACCGGGCCATTCATTTTGTACTGCCGATCAACCCGGGCGGAAATCCCGTCCAGGAGTTGGGGATCAAGAATCTGGCCGGTAGCGTCGATCCAATCGACTTCGGAGTGCCGGCGGTGAACATCACCGGCTTCTCCAATCCTGGCAACGGAGGCATTACTCAGGGTTCGATTGAGAACATCTATACTGTGGCTGATAACCTGAGCCGAGTGTTCGGGAGTCACACCTTCAAGGTCGGCGTCGAATTGCAGCACCGCCGGTTCTTCCACATTACGGAGGTCCCGCCGCGCGGCGCCTTCACCTTCACTGGGCAGTACACCGGAAACGCCATCGCTGACTATCTACTGGGACTTCCCAGCACGGCCGGCGGGGCGGCTGGCAGCTCGCGTTCCAACTATCGCTCGAACTTCCTCGGATTGTTCGCGCAGGAAGATTGGAGGGTCAATCAGCGACTGACGCTCAATCTCGGGCTGCGCTATGAATACGGCGCTCCGTGGAAGGAGCGGAGCAATCAGGAAGGGTTTTTCGACCCGGTCACAGGCCTGATCACTTATAACAAGCTTCCGGCCAACATCCCGTCCGCGCTGAATGGCCTTTTCAACGCCAAAGAGGGATTGGTCCCGGCCGGTATCCTCCAGCCGGACAAGAATAACTTCGCTCCGCGCATCGGGTTGGCCTGGCGCCCCTTTGGAGACAAGACGGTTATTCGCGCCGGGTTCGGCGTCTTCTATGACAACGTCAATCTGAACGAGTTGCAGTTCACGCGGTTGGTTGCGCCCTTCTACGCCAACTTCACATTGATCAACAGCCGGCCGCGCCCGGACATCTTCATGGACAACCTCTTCCCCAGCCTGAACCAGATCGCGCGCTTTCCCGCGCCATTCTCGGTTGATCCCAACAACCGTACGCCGTACGCGCTGGAATACAATCTCAACATCCAGCGCCAGCTCGGCAAGAACTGGGTGCTGGAAATCGGCTATTCGGGTAGCAACAGTCATAAACTTTGGAAGCGGTTTAACCAGAATCAGGCGGAGTTCGACCGCACCGGGACGATCCCGCTGCAGAACCGCCTGCCATTCCCGCAATTCGACGCCGGCATCCTTACTTCGGCGAACGACGCGAACGGGCATTACAACGGCGGTTTCGTGAAGATGGAGAAGCGGTATTCCAACGGATTATTCCTGTTGTCGAGCTACACCTTCTCCAAGTCCATTGACAACAATTCTGGCGAGATCGAGGCGAATGACACGCGCGACCGGCATAACAAGCGGCTGGATCGCGGCCGTTCCCGCTTCGACCAGCGTCACCGCTTCGGGGCGAGCTTCGGCTACGAATTGCCTTTCGGACCGGGCAAGAGATTCCTTGACGTCAAAGGCGTGGCCGGATTCCTTACCGGAGGCTGGAACATCCAGGGCATTCTGTCGCTGGCTTCAGGTTTCCCGTTCTCGGTCACGGCGGCGAATGTGCATAACACCGGGTCTTTCATCCCCCAATATGCGAACCGCGTCGGCGACGGCAAGTTGGAAAACCCGACGCCAACCCGCTGGTTCGACTTGAGCGCTTTCACGCAGCCGTCCTTGGGCACGCAGGGAAACGCCGCGCGCAACATACTGGACGGCCCCGGCTATAAGAATTTCGATTTCAGCGTGACCAAGAACAATCGTTTGACCGAGCGAGTCAATTTGCAATTTCGGGCGGAATTCTTCAACATCGCCAATCACCCAAATTTCGGCTTGCCCAACGGCAACATCAGCAATACGGCCAGAGGCACGATCACTTCCGTCGCCGACGGACGTGACATTCAGCTCGGGCTGAAGCTGATCTGGTAGCGACACACTTCATTTCTGGGGAGGGTTTTGATAGTCGTTTGGAGCCAGACAGTAAAGATGTCGGACGGAAAAATAGCGGACACGAGGTTGATGGTTGCCCGCTATTTTTCTGTCTGACGCCTGTCAATGGCCGAATCAACGATCAGAGCCTTAGGGAGTTAAATCTATGATCCGAAAACTGACGATATTGATCGCGATAGCATGTGGTTGCGTAGCCGCCTGGAGCGCGTATGGGCTGACCGACGACAAGCCCGCGGACTGGCTGACCGACGGCGGCGATTCGCAGCGCACCGCCTGGCAGCGGGACGAACGCATTATCACGACGGCCAACGTCAAGAACATGAAGCTGCTGTGGAAGATCAAACTGGATAACCAGCCACGCGAGATGCACAACCTGTTGCCGGCGCTGGTCGTGGGACGCGTCTCGACGGCGAGCGGCCCCAAACAGATCGTGATCGTCACCGGCGTATCGGACAACATTTACGCGATAGACGCCGACAAGGGCGAGCTTCTCTGGAAACATCACTTCGAGACTTCGTGGACGCCGCCGCCCGGAGGCAGGGGCGTCTACGTTCTGTGCCCCGGCGGCATAACCGCGACGCCGACCATCGGGCCTGGGGACGCGCCCGGCAAATACATTCTTTACGCCGCCGCCTGGGACGGCACGCTGCGCCGATTGAACGTCGCCGACGGCAAGGAGGTCGCGCCGCCCGCGAAATTCATGCCGCCGAACGGGAAGCCATACGCGCTGAACCTCGTCAATAACGTGATCTATACGCACACCGCCCAGGGCTGCGGCGGCAATCCGAACATGGTCTACACCTACGACCTGGCCACCGATAGGGTCGGCTCCTGGGGGCCGCCGGGCGGCGGGATGTGGGGCCGGACCGGGCCCGCGATCAGCTCCACGGGCGTTCTGTACACGGGTACGGGCGATGGCCCCTGGAATCCTGAGAACGGCATCTTTGGGAACGGCATCATCGGGGTGAAGCAGAACCCGCAGACGAAGGCCGTGGAACTGGTGGATTACTACGGTCCTTCTAACGCCGAATGGCTCTGGAAGCGCGATCTGGACATGCAGGTCACTCCGGCGATCTTCAATTACAAGGGTAAAGAACTGATGGTTGACGCGGGCAAGGAGTGCGTGGTCTACCTGATGGACACGGAATCCATCGGCGGGGACGACCATCGCACGCCCTTACACCGCACGCCGCTGATCTGCAACGAAGAGGTCAATTTCGCCTCAGCGGGCATCTGGGGCTCGATGGCTACGTGGGAAGACTCGAAGGGAACGCGCTGGGTGTTGACGCCCTTCTGGGGGCCGAAGCATTCGAAGTTCAAAGCGCCGATCGAGTACGGCCCGATCAAGTACGGCGCGATCGCCACGTTCAAAGTCGAAGAGAAGAACGGCAAATTGACGCTGGCGCCGGCCTGGCTCTCGCGCGACATGAATCGCGCCGAACCGCCGGTGATCGCCAACGGCATCGTTTTCGCCTACGGCAACGGGGAAGACACCGACCAGGCCAGGTTCGACATCGGACTCGCCTACAACTCGGCCGAGAATAGAATCAAAGGCTCAACGCACGCGGCGCTCTACGCGCTCGACGCCCAGACCGGCAAGGAACTGTGGTCGAGCGGCGATCAGATCACGTCTTGGAGCCACTGGGGAGGGCTTTCGATGGCCAACGGCCGGGTCTACATCAACACCTTCGACGGCATGCAGTACTGCTTCGGCGTTAAGAGCGGTTCTGAGAACCCGGCCCCATAGCCGATTGTCTTGGCCGATGGTCTTTGAATGAATGGAGTAACAATCACGTAGGGGCGGGTTTTCCCCGCCCGGGTTGGTAATCGAGGCGTTCGGGCGGGGAAAACCCG
>DATCXQ010000207.1:0-5240 GCA_036565725.1 Blastocatellia bacterium | reverse complement strand
AAGACGCTGATCGCGGTCGCCGAGACGTAGAAGATGATCGACGATGTGTCGATCACGCCCTGCGCGAAAGTCTCATGGTGCTGGAGGATCGAGAGGTGCTTGAAGACATCGGCCGCCGCCGAGCTCGAGCCGCGCATCGTCAGGTCTAAGAACAACAACAGCAGGAAGACAATGAACGTCACCACGCCCGCCACGATCTGGTTCTCGGTCAGCGACGATATGAACGACCCCAGCGCGATCAGCACCGCGCCCAGCAGGAACAGCCCCAAATAGCCAGCCCCGACGATGCGCCACGGCAAGCTCGGCTCGCTGTATGGGCCCACCAACAGATAATAGAGCAGCGTCGGCGCCAGCATCACCGCAAAGAAGGTGAGCGAGGCGGAGAATTTGCCGATCACGATTTGGAACTCGGAGAGGGGCGATGTCATGAGCATTTCCATCGTGCCGCGCTTACGCTCTTCGGCGTAAACGCCCATAGTCATCATCGGTATCAACAGCGGCATGATATAAGTGCCGATGAAACCTACGAAGCTCCGGATGACCATCATCGGCACGTCCATGTCGGGCGGCATGCCCATCTGCCGCGCCTGCATCTGCATCGTGAACGCCTGTTCCATATAGGCGTTCAGGATCAGCGAGAAGACCAGCCCGGTCGCGGCCAGGAAAAAACCGATCACGATATAAGCGATCGGCGAAACGAAGTACCCGCTAAGTTCGCGGCGGTAGATTGCAAGAATTCCTCTCATAAACTCTCCCTGAGTGTGGGGAATGCGGAATGCGGAATGCGGAATGCGGAATGCGGAATGCGGAATGAAGAAATCCTTTTCACGTTTCAAAGAATTTATGATTCGAATGCGGATTGGTTTTAGATAAATCCGCATTCCGCATTCCGCATTCCGCATTGCTATGACGCGACTGTCTCGGCGACGGCCTCCGTGTCTTCCTCTTCGGCCTTCGCCTCGTCCTTGGCCCCGAACTTTCCTTCGGGCTGCTCCTCGGTCGTCAGTTGCATGAAGATGTCTTCGAGGCTCAGATTGACGGCGCGCATCTCCAGCAGGTCGAAGCCTTTGGTGACGAGGCGCGAGGCGATCTGCGCCCGCAAATCCAGGCCGCTTTCGCTCTCGACCTCGGCGGTGACCAGATTGTCCTCGTCCGATTCGACCTCGACGCTTTTGACCCCCTCGATCGAGCCGACGGAGTCGCGCAGGCTCTCGGCGGAGCCTCTGACCTGAAGGCGCACGCGCTCGCCGCCTTTGAGTTGCATGGTCAGGTTCTGGGTAGTGTCGACGGCGGCGATGCGGCCCTTGTTGATAATGACCACGCGGTCGCAGGTCATTTCGACCTCGGGCAGGATGTGCGTCGAGAGAATGATCGTGTGCTGTCCGGCCAGATTTTTGATCAGCCCGCGAACTTCCTTGATTTGGTTGGGGTCGAGTCCGACTGTCGGCTCGTCGAGGATGATCACGTCGGGGTTGTGGACGATGGCCTGCGCGATGCCGACGCGCTGTTTGTAACCGCGCGACAGCCGCTTGATCAATTCGTCCTTGCGTTCGGCGACGGTCGCCATACTCATCGCCTCGGCGACGCGGTTCGGAATCTCCGCCGCCGGAACGCCCTTTATTTGCGCCACGAACGTCAGATAGGCGCTGACGGTCATGTCGGGATAGAGCGGAGGCGTTTCGGGCAGATAGCCGATGCGCTTGCGGACTTCCATCGACTGTTCGAAAACGTCGAAGCCCGCGACCCGAGCCGTTCCTCCCGTCGCCGGCAGATAGCCGGTCAATATTCGCATTGTTGTGGTTTTACCCGCGCCGTTGGGGCCGAGAAAGCCCAGGATTTCGCCTTTTTCTACCTTAAATGAAATGTCATTGACGGCGCGTGCCTGTCCGTAGCTTTTTACAAGATGCTCAACTTCGATCAAGTCAGCCTCCGAAGGGGTCGCAAAGTTGGATATGTCTGATTCAAGGGATGCGATCTGTATAAACAGAAGGGAGAGATTCTATTGGCCCCGTAGGGACGCGTCAAGTGGTTGCATTTCCCCATCAGGGAATTCGAGGCCTCGTTTTTAGCAGCCATGCGACATATGAAACTTTTAGGGGCAATACGTCACATGGAAATGGAACACGACTAATGGCATGCGGCGTACCATTCTCTTGCGGCGTTCTGATGGCGCTCCTACAATGCCTGAGGTCATTGAAGCTTCAATGCGCCGCCTGTTCTGAAATAACGCAGTTCAACAACTTCAGCGGGCGGTCCGCTCCCGCTACTCGGCAACCCTCAAGGAGGGCGATATGCTTCGAATCACCCGATTCCAGATTCTCCTCTCGATAGCTTCTCTCTTCATCTTTTCCGCCGCCAATGCGCAATCGCCGCAGCAAGACAGTCGCCCGCGAACGTCCTCGGTCAGCGGGCGTGTGACGGTCGCCGGCAAACCGGCGGTAAACGCCAAAGTCGTTGTAACCGAGGTCAAGGACAGACCAGCTCCCGGGAGCCAGGGCTCCTTAATGGATCTGACAGGGTCGGGGGCCGGAGAGGATCACGTCGCCCTGACCGACGCCGAGGGGCGCTACCGCGTGACCAATTTGCCCGAAGGCAAATACGAGGCGAAAGTGTCGATGGGGGGGCACGTTAGAGAGAAGCCGTCGCCGAACGCGTCGCTCACCGAGTCTTTCTCGCTCGGCGAAGGCGAATCGCGGGGAAACGTCGATTTCGCGCTCGTGCGAGGCGGCGTCATCACCGGGCGCGTGACCGACGTGGACGGACGCCCGCTGATCGCAAGGGCCGTCAGTCTGCAATTCGTGGACGAACAGGGGGGGAAGACGGTCGCGCCCGGACCTCAGAATCCGATGAACATGGTGATGGGCTTCGACGGGTCTCAAACCGATGATCGCGGCGTTTATCGAATATTTGGGCTGCGGGCTGGGCGCTATCTGGTCAGCGCGGGCGGAGAGTCGGACGTTTTTACCGGGACCGCGGGCAACTACCCGCGCGCGTGGCACCCCGACGCCCCTGATGAGAATCACGCGAAAGTCGTCGAAGTCACCTCGGGCGGCGAAGTCACTGGCGTGGACATCAGGCTCGGCGCCGCAAAGAAGACCTACGAAGCCTTGGGCCGCGTCGTCGATGACGAGACGGGCAAGCCCATTGCGGGCGCCGGCGTGATCTGTATCCGGGTCAAAGCCGCCGACGAGAGCGCGGCGATTGACGGCACAGGGTTTGGCGGATTCGGCGGAAACGCCAAGACTAATGAGCAGGGCAATTTCCGGTTCGCCGGTCTCGCTCCGGGGCAGTACCAGTTGAACCTCGCCGACTACGAATCATTTCTGACGGGCGGCGGTAATTATTACAGTGAAGGAGCGAAGTTCGAGATTCACGGCGGCGACGTGGCCGGAGTTGAGATGAGAGCGAAAAGCGGCGCGACGATCAGCGGCGTCGCCGTAATCGAAGACGCCGATCAGTCTGCGAAATCAAGCCTGTCGCAGACAATGCTCATGGCGTATTCCAGTCCCCCTTCGCCGAATGAAGCGGGTGAAAACGCGGTTGCGTCTCAAATGACGCCTGCGGTTTCCCGAGTCGGAAGCGATGGGGCCTTCAGCCTCAAAGGGCTTCGACCTGGCAATGTGACGATACAGGCTTTCATCATGACCGCGGGGCCGCTCAAGATCACGCGGATCGAACGCGGCGGAGTCGAGATGACCGAGGGAATCGTTGTTACGGGCCGCGAAGACATCACCGGCGTTCGGGTCGTTATCGAAATGAGCAAGAAAAATCGGGAGGAGAAATGATGGAAAGATTATCGTTGACGCTCGCCGCTCTCCTCTTCATATCGGCGTCCTGGTCGGGCGCCGCGCAGGAGAAGAAACCCAAACGCGAAGGCGTGATTTCGGGGCGGGTGATTGCAGACGACGGCCAACCTATGGGGGGCGCGCAGGTGATGGCCGTCGGCGTAAGCAAATCGCCTCTCACGATCGCGGGGCAGATGACCAGTTGCGACGCTGACGGGAATTTCAAAGTGACCGGGTTGTCGCACGGCGTTTATTCGATCGTAGCGTGGGCGCCGGGCTACATTCCCGTTCAAGATCAGTCGCGCAAATACCGCATCGGCGAGAGCGTGATAATCCGGATGGCCAGGGGCGGCGTGATCACGGGCCGCGTGACCGACGAATTCGGCGAGCCGATGGTCGGCGTCCGGGTCTCGGCCGACCAGGTGCGCGATTCCGAAGGCAAGCCCGGCGCCGGCGCCGCGACGATGAATGAAATGTATTCGTCTCGGTCGACGGATGATCGCGGCGTCTATCGCGTCTACGGCCTCGAAGCGGGCGCCTATGTGGTTGGCGTTAACGTCGCGTCTCCGATCTTCGGCGGCCTGGGGGAGACAAGCCGTGAGCCTCCGACCTATCACCCGTCGTCGCCAAGAGGCGCGGCGGCGGAGGTCAATCTGCGCGGCGCCGAAGAAGTGGCCGGCGTTGACATTCGCGCGCGCGGCGGGCGGGGCCGTTCGATCAGCGGAACGGTTTCTGGAGAGACGCAGGGCGAGGGGTTGATCAACGGGGTCACCGTAACGCTCTACGGGGCCGCCGACAAAAATCTCATGGGAATGGCCACTCTGATCGGCAGCCAGAATTTTTCATTGCGCGGCGTTGATGATGGCGAATACGAATTGACTGCGACGCGATTCAACGAAAGCATGGATTTAGCTATCTCGGCGCCGAGGCGCGTCGTGGTGAGAGGCGCCGACCTTAACGGGATTGAATTGAAACTGCTGAAACTCGGCTCGGTCTCCGGCCGCGTCGTCATCGAGGCGCCGAAAGCAGAGTGCGAAACCGCCTCCGATCAGTTCAAGGTCGAAGAGGCCATGATCGAAATGAAGCGGGACGGCCGGGCGCCCGGCGTTTCCGCCTTCGGATTTTTCCCGATGGAGGCCGGGGGGAATTTGGGCGGCGCCACGCCCGACAAAGTCGGCGGCTTCACTGTGAAGAACCTGGAGGCGGGCCGCTACCGGGTCAACACCGACTTGCCTGATGAAAGCTGGTACATCCGGGCGATCACGCAGGCTGCGACGCCGAAGCCCATTGACGTTTCTCGCTCCGGTCTTACGCTCAAGCAGGGCGAAAAAATTTCGGGAATTGAAATAACAATCGCCCAGGGCGCCGCCAGCCTGAGCGGCCGCGTCGTTCCGTCGCGTGAAGGCGCTCAATTGCCGAAACGGCTTCGCGTCCACCTGATCCCAGCCGAAGCGG
>DATCXQ010000033.1:0-31141 GCA_036565725.1 Blastocatellia bacterium | reverse complement strand
TAACTGGGAACGCAAAAGATTTGGATAACGACAAGCCTCACGGTCAGGCTACCGCCACATTCCGTACACTGATCTGATAACCGCTCTAAATTTGCGATTTGTTGTTCGAGTTAAAACTGAATGCGATCTACTACTTGAAATATGCGGGCTGACGTACCACACAGACATCCGATAACCCCCTAAAGAACTCTTCAAAGAATTTCCATGGAATTTCTTTCGAATTTCCAAAGGACTTCGCGCGCCGCTAAGAGTATTGTACGTAACGGAATGAGCATACAGACGAAGACATTAGAAGCCGGCTCGTTCTTTTAGAAATGGTGGCGCGAGGAACGATTCTCCCCACCCTAGCGCCTCAGCAAATGGGTAGGTATCCAAGTGGGTATCTCTCAGCCATAAGAACAAAAGGGGAAGGTTAATGGTAACCTTCCCCTTAATTCTTTGTGGGCCCGGCAGAGATACGATTCGTGTTCATTCGCGGCTGACATTCTCTCCATCTTTCAGGGCGTCCCACCGTGACCTGAAGGCTCTTCATAAAACCCGGCCTTGCAATACGACTCGTCCAGCAATTCGACGATGTGCGCGACGCGGCAATCGGCGTTGAACATTCGCGCGCCGGCGCCCAACTGCATGTGGCACCCGGGGTTAGCCGTGACCAGAACCTCGGCCTCAGTAGCCTGCGCTTTGCCGATCTTGTCGGCGAGTAGGCTCTCAGACATTTCGGGTTCGCTCAGGTTGTAGACGCCCGCGCCGCCGCAGCAATCCTGCATTCCTTCCAACTCTATGTATTCAAGGCCGGGAATCGAGGTCAGGACCCTCTGTGGCGCGGCCGTCACGCGCTGCGCGTGATAGAGATGACAGGGCGCGTCGTAAGTGACGCGGCGGTTAATTTCGGCCCCCCGGCGAATGTCGCCCGAGGCCAAGAACTCTGTCACGTCGCGGACGCCGGCGCTGAAGCGCTCGGCGCGGTCGGCGTATCTCGGGTCGTCTTTCAACAAATCGCCGTATTCTTTAAGCAAAGCGCCGCAGCCGGCGGCGTTGATGATGATCGTGGCGGACCCGTTCGTCGCCAGAAAGCGCTCGAAGGCGTCGATGTTCCGCCGGGCCAACTCGCGGGCGGTTTCCATGTCGCCCGCGTGGGCGTGTAGCGCGCCACAGCAGACCTGCGCTCCAACTTCGTCCAACTCGCAACCGTTGGCCGCCAACACGCGCTTCGTGGCGTCATTGACATGCTTGAACAACCCTTCCATCACGCAGCCGGTGAAGACCGAGACGGAGCGGAGAGCGACTGGGGGACTGGGGGACTGGGCGACTGGGCGATTTGAGATCTCTTTATCGCTGTGTCGCCGTGTCGCCCCATCGCCCAGTCGCCCAGTCGCCTCATCGGGGGCCGTCGTCATCAACAGCGAGAGCGCGAAATCGACCTTCGGCGCGATTCGGCGCGCGAGGCCTTTTCTGTACGCGAATCGAATAAGCCGGGCGCTGCGCAGGAGGCGCGATATCGCAAAGACCGCCTTCAAACGCTTCGGGTAAGGGAAGACGTGGCGCAGCGCCATCTTGAGCAGAGTCTTTTGAAGCGTTGAACCGCGACCGGTCTTTTGTTCCAGGATCGTCTCGCGCGCCGATTCGAGCAGCGACCCGTAGCGGACTCCAGCCGGGCAGGCCGTTTCGCAGGCGCGACAGCCCAGGCAGAGATCGATGTGGCGTTCGAAACTCGCTGAATCGGCGCTGAGCCGGCCTTCGGCGACTGCTCGCATCAGGAAGATTCGCCCGCGCGGGCTGTCGTTCTCATTGCCGAGTTGCTGGTAGGTCGGGCAGGCCGGCAGGCAGAGGCCGCAGTGAATGCAGCCCAGAATCTTCTCCATCTCGGCGTCGAGCGTGGTATGTAATGAAGTTTGTGTGGTTTCGACGATCATCGTTGTTAAATTCCTGCGACGAATCTGCCAGGATTGAGCAGATTGTGCGGATCGAATTTCTCTTTCAGCGCGCGCATCAACCCGCGGCCCGGGCCGACCTCGCCCCAAACATCGATCTGACTTTTGATCTCGTCGGGCGCGCGCAGAATTAACATCTGACCTCCGCGAGCCTGAGCCAGACGTCTTATTTCGGCGAGCTTACTCAGACGTTCTTCAGTCTTAAGTCCGTCGAGCCATCGGTCGTCGCCGTGCAAGCGAACAACGCCGTTCGCCGCATGCGCGCGTAGGCGGGTTCGCGGCGTCGCGCGATTTATGTCGGCGATAAAAGCGTTCAAATCGGACGGCAGCGCGCTCAGCTTCAGAATGAATTCGGCGCGCGGCGACGTCTCGCTCTCCTGATATGCGCGCCAGAATTCGTCGGCGTCGGAACGCCCGAGCGTCGCATTTCTAAGACCCGATCCGAGCCGCGCCGCTTCTTCGACCTGCCAATCTATAGTCTCGGCCTCGTTCAAGAATCTCAGCGCGAGCGCGAAATGTTCCGCGTCGAGCGTAGTAGTAGACTTGTCGGAAGGCGAGATCAACTCCATGGCCGCCGGCTGAATGTCGGAATCGGTGATACGCGCGACCAGCGAGCAGAGCGATTCCGCGTCGCGCGAATAGAAGACGACCGTCTTCTCACAAGACGGGAGCGCGCGGAGCTTGAAACTCGCCTCGGCGATCACGGCCAGCGTGCCGAAGCTCCCGACATAAAGTTTGCAGAGGTCGTAGCCGGCCACATTCTTGACCACCTTGCCGCCCGCGCGAGTGATACGGCCGTCGGCATGAACCACGGCGGCGCCGATCAGCCAGTCGCGCGGCGTACCGTAAGCGCAGCGCAATGGGCCGGCGCTGGCCGTCGCGATGACGCCGCCGACGGTGGACCGCTCGTCGCCGAAAGGATCGAGCGGGATGAACTGGCGGTCTTCGGTTGCTGTCCGGTTGAACGCCGCGAGCGGCGCCCCGGCCTGGAGAGTCGCGGTCAGATCGGCGGGTTCGTACTCGAGCGCGCGGTTCATCTTCGCGGTCGAAACAATTAAATCAAACGGCGTGGGCCGGGCGCCCATTTCGAGCCAAGTCCCCGCGCCCGCCGGGATCACGCGCCATCGCTCGCCGCTCGCGAGTCGCATCATCTCGCTCAATTCTTCGATGTCGCGCGGGAAGGCCACGGCGCGCTCACGCTCGTCTCCGACGCGGAAAAGGTCGCCGGACGCCGATTCCACCCGATCTTCGCCGAACATTTCGCGCAGGCGGTAGATGATTTTGTCCAGAGAGACTTCGCGCGCCCGCGGTGTCTCGAATTGATGATTTTCCATAAACGATTTTTGCGCTTCGCGGGCCGGGGACTCAGGCGACTCCGGGATTCAGGCGCAAGCCTCAAATTATGTCACGCCCGCGCGGTTTCGGCGAGAGAGCGTCCCGCCATCCGGCCAGAGCCGCGCGCAGCGCGTCAATCGCCAGGACGGAACAATGCTCTTTGTTGCGTGGCAGGCTTTCCAGAGCGCTTGTCACGTCTCGCGGCGCGAGTTTTCGAGCTTCATCAACGGCCAGCCCGGTGATCATCTCGGTCAACGCCGAGCCTGCGGCGACGCTCGGCGGACAGCCCTGAACCTCGAAACTCGCTTCCGCGATTTTGCCGTCGGCCACTTTGATATATAGGCGCAGCAGGTCTCCGCAGACCGGATTGGTCGCCTCGCCGCGCGCCGTCGCGGCGCTCATTTCGCCGACGTTGCGGGGATTTTCTAAATGTTCGAGAACCTTTGCGCTGTACATCGTTATCGGAAAAGTGGGACAGACTTATGGTTTTTGAAAAATAAATGCAACAATACCTTCTAGTCGCGGCAGCGACGGTTGATCCTAGCCCGGCTTTTCAAAGCCGGGGGAGAGGTCGCATAGTGGTTTTAGTCGCGGCAGCGACGGTTGCCCCGATCTGCAAAATCAACCGTCGCTACCGCGACTCAGGGACGGATGCGCTGATGGTCCCGGCTTTGAAAAGCCGGACTAAACTCACACGGTCGCTGCCGCGACCGGGAAAACGCGGGTTGCATTATTTACCCAAAGATCATCAGTCCTTCCGCAGCATGAATTGTGGTCGGACAGATTTTATGTCTGTCTCAGTTTTATCGGCTGGTATCTCGCCCGCGAATTCGGCCAGCATGGCGCAAATCTGATCCATCACTCCAGTCGTCTCACGTCCGGGGCCGGTATAGTTGTTGCCCATCAGGCTCAAAATCAGCGGCTGTCCGCGCCTGGTCGTGATGTAGCCCGACAGCGCGTTGACGTAAGTGAGCGTGCCGGTTTTGCCGCGCAGGTTGTTCGCCGCGGCGGAGTCGCGCATGCGCCGTTTGAGCGTGCCGTCGACGCCGGCGACCGTCAGCGATTCGAGCCAGGTCTTGGCGTACGGGCGCCCGAGCATAAATTCGAGCAGCAGCGCGGTCGAACGCGGCGTAACCAGATTCTGCCGCGCCAGCCCGGACCCGTCACGCAGGCTGAGCGGCGCGACGTCTATCCCGGCCCTTTGCAAAAACCGACTGCGAATTTCGGCGCCCAACAAGGCCGTGGATTTCGGGCGTCCGTAATCGTCGAGAGAGAGAGCGTCGGCGTGGCGCGTCCCCAGTTGCCGCAGCATCAATTCGGTGTGCATGTTCTGGCTCTGTTTATTGATGACCTTGAGCATCTCGGCGAGGGGCTGCGATTCGACGCCGGCGATTTCGAGCAGCTTCGATTCGTCGAAGGGATTTGCGACGCGGGCGACGGCGTCGTAGCGTTCGACATGTCCCCGCACGCGGACGCCGCGACGGGCCAGAGCCTCTTTCAGCAATTCGGCGGCGAACCTCGCCGGATCGTGGACGGCGATGTCGACCTTGAATTCGACAACGCTGCGCGGGACGCTGCCGAAAAATTCCACCGTGTTGCTGTCGAGCGGGCGGTGAACGCCGATGCGGGGCTGACCGTCCGCGACCGTCACGGCGTTGTTGACGATTTTGAGATAACCGGTCTGGGGCTGAATTTTAATCGAGGGCGGTTTGCCCGCGCGGGCCGCCGGAGTGACGGTGAACCTCACGCTGTTGTCATTGACCGTCAAGGCGCTGACCTCCGCGCCGTAATAGAACTGCGCGTCTTCCCACTCCCAGCCCGGTCCGAGCAGGTCGCCCGCGAAGAAGCTGTCGTCGCCGATCAGATTGCCCGTGACCGTTTTGATCCCGGCGGCCTTGATCTGATCGGCCAGCAGTTCAATGCCGATGACCGTGTCCGCGGGGTTGAGTTGGTCATAGCGATTCGGATCGTCGGTGTCGAATCGTGGTGAGAGGTTCGGATCACCGCGACCGTACAGGATCAAGTCGCCCTTCAAGACGCCGTTTTTGCCCACCGGACGGGTCGCGTAGACCGAGGTTTTGATCTTGAAATCGGGGCCAAAGGCGTCCAGCGCCGCCGCCGAGGTGTAGAGCTTCATGTTCGACGCCGGCATGAATGACTTGTCCACGTCCCGCTCGAAGACGACCCCGCCCTCAGTCGTGATGATCCGCGCGCCCCACCGCGCCGAAGCGAATTTAGGTTGATCGAGCAGCGCCGCGATTCGCGATTGCAACTCGGCCAGCGTCGCCGGCCTGTCGGGCGCCGTAGACGGCTGCTGCGCGAGCGCCGGAATGAACGCGAGCGTTATGACGAGCAATAAGACAAGAGGTCTGTTTGCGGTCTTCATATTTTCAGATAGCGAATATAGCGCTTAAAAATAAAGAATCTCAGCCACGAATGAACGCCAATGAACACGAATTCCTTCCTTGATCCTGTTAATCCTTTTGCTTTCCGCCCACTTGCCGCTATTCGTGAATATTTGTGTTCATTCGCGGCAGAAATTCCCTTTTCTTTAAATCTACAATTCGATCCTTTCGGCCTCCGCGATCTTATCTTCGCCGGGCAGGTTGAAATACTCGGCGACACCCGCCTCGAAATCAACTATAAGACAGCAGGGATTGTGTTTACGGAAGAGCGTACCGGCGTTGATTAGCGTCAGGTCGTCGAATTTTTGCACGAGGCGGCGATGCGTATGGCCGTCGATGACGAAATCGTATTCGTGCGAATTGACCAGCTTCCACAAGGCGTGGTTCGAATGCAGCGTCAGGGCGTCGTCCCAGGGCCAGACGCCGCCCATATCGTATTCACCCAAACCGTGGCAGAGCAGCGCAGCGCCGGCGACAGTCTCGAACTTGCGCAACGCCGGAAGCCCTTTCACAAACTCCCATGAACTCACCTTGAAATCGAAGTAGGTGTTGGAGTCCGGCAGATCGCGCATCTCGCCCTTGAGCAGCCACCGTTCGTGGTTGCCCCGAACGCATGCGACTTTGTGTTCGATCAACAGATCGATCGTGCGGTTGGGGTCGCCCGGCCCGTCGACGACGTCGCCGACCGAACAGATCAGGTCGAGACGCCTGGTCTCGAAGAATCGCAGCGCGGTCTCCAGGCGATCATCTTCGCAATGAATGTCGCCGAGAACTCCGATGCGGCGCAGCCCGCCGGTTTTGTTGTTATCAATGGTCACCGGGCAAATGTTTACCACAGGGAGTGAGGAGTGGGGAATAGGGAGTGGGGGGTGGGGGCCCATTTCCTATTTCCCGCTCCCCACTCCACACCGGCTCATGCGCGAACTGCTTCGATAACGCAAACAGGGAATGTTGTGCGAATCACGCGGGTCAGCTCGAACCCGGAGGCCGCGAGAAGCGATTTGAATTCGGCTTCAGTTCGCTCGCGTCCGCCGGTCATCACCATCATGTTGAGGTCTATGAACTTGCTCAGGTCGGGCTGATTGCCCTCAAGGACGACCATTTCAATCAGCAGCAGTTTCCCTTTTTCGTCCATCGCCCGATGTATATTTTTCAAAATGACCGTCGCCTTCTCGTCATCCCAATCGTGGATGATCCATTTCATCACATAGGCGGCGCCGCCTTCGGGAACCGTTCTGAAGAAATCTCCGGCTGACGTTTCGCAACGGTCTCGAACGCCTGCGGCATCGAGCGTCGGCCCGGCCTCCACGATCACATGCGGCAGATCGAACAGCACGCCTCGCATCCGCGGATGAGCGGCAAGAATCGCGCTGATCAATCCGCCGGTTCCGCCCGCGACATCGACCAGTTTGTTGACACCTGAAAAATCATATGCTCCCAGCGCCGCCACGTTGATCATCTCGGTCAATCCCTTCATCGATTCATTGAAATTGCTCGCGTCTTCGGGGTTTCGCGCGTAATACTCCCAGACGCTTTGCTTGAACAGGTTGTCGAACGCGATCTCGCCCGTCTTGACGCTGTGCATCAGATTTCCCCAGGCGGGAAAGTGCGCCTGTCCGAGTTCTGCTATCGCCATCGCGCGCAGCGATCCTGGCGTGTCGCTCCGCAGAGTTTCAGACAACGGCGTCTGGGCGAAACGCCCCTGTCCATCATCGGCAAACACGCCCACGCTGGCCAACGCGCGAAGCGCGCGGTATAGCGATGGCGAGTGCGTCCCTGTCAATCGCGCAAGTTCATCCGCCGTCTTCGGCGCGTCTTTAACCAGATCGGCCAGTCCCAGCTTCGCGGCGATGTAGATCGCGCGGGAAACCCAGAATCCGGTGATCATTTGCAGCATGGCGAATTGAGGCAACTCTGCCGCCGATTTAGATTGTACGGTTCGATTTTGTAATCCCATCTCCTCTCCTGCGGAAAATCAACCACTCGAAGGGCTTTATGAAGTGATCAATGAGGAAGCAAAAAAGGCAATAAGGGCAATGAGGTATAATTTCTTTCGCCCTCATTGCCCTTATTGCCTTTTTACTTCTACTCTTTGCAACCCTTACAGGTTGAACTGTTCATGCTCATCTCGGCGCATCAATCCTTCGCGCCTAATCTGAAAGTCAATCCAGCGCTGACACCGACGGGATAGCCCGGCTTACCGTTAATGCGCGCGCGCGCTTGCGGCGCCGGGGCTGACGCGCGACTCAAAATAGTTCTGCGTCTCAAAATAGCCTTTGTCGGTCAGGTTGTCTATCGAGAGGCTGAAATCGCCTCACCGTCGAACCCGCTTGGTCATACTCAAATCGAGAATAGCGAATTGCGTTGCGAGGCCACGGATTATTAAGGGTTCGGTGTAAAAGCGGACTTAGACCAGTTTACGATTGCGTATGCGGGAAGGCTCGCCGGATCAGTACCGCGAGTCGAATGCCGCTTAACTGCGCAGTGAGGCGCCTCTCCGAGAAATATAAACAATGTACCCAAGCGCCAGCCAAATAACTCCCTCTATCGCCATAGCCACGCCGGGCGAAAAAAGTCCAAAAATCCTTGGGCCAAGTAGGCCTACAAATATTACCCATATGGATTTCCATCGGGATATTCGACGCGCAAGTAAAGCCTCGGCGCCGATTGCGATTGGAGCGATCCAGAGGAACAGGAAGCCGCCATTGCTATGCGCGTCCGGCCCTATCGGACGGTTGAGAATATAGATTGCGTCGTCTCGCGCGGTAACCGCGATCATAATCCACACAACGGCGTAGAACGTTCCGCCTACCGCCGCCAGGCTCATAATGATCTTGAGTGGCGAGCCGCGCCCGGTTGCGACGAGAAAAAAGCCGAATAGCCCGGAGACAAATCCCACCGATTTGAAGGACTGGAGGACGCCGTAGCTCCAGAGTTGCGCGGGCGGGGCCGGATTCAGTGTGTATCGGGCGCCTCCGAAAACGGGGCGCGCCATCTCCCAGAATCCCAGGAGTAGGCCGGAAAGTATGGCCGCCGCCATACAAGCAAAAGCGAGCCGCCCAACTAAACTGGCCTCTGTCCCTGCCTCCGTCTCATTTAACGTCCCTGTCCGAGCTTTCATCCGAGATCAATCTTTCGACGGGGGTGCGTCCGTCTTTGTCATAGGTGGGAACCGGCCTGGGCGCCTCTTCCGTAGAACCGCTCGCGGAGAGATCCCCGATGGTGCGAATGATGCTCAGCGGCGGCGGTTCGTAGCCTAAGCCGCGGGGCCGGGCCGTTTGCATTTCGCGCAAGTAGATTAGCAAGCGCCACAGGACGGCGATCAGGATCAGAAAGTCGCTGACGTTCTGTAACGCAAATATCCTGGAAGACATCTTCAGCATCAGCCCGCACCCGAGGATTACCCAGGCGCTGGCCTTGGTCAATTTCATAACGCCCGCCAACCTTTCTTTTCTGATCTCTTCGCAGACGGACCGGATCTGATCGAAATCCCCGAACCGCCGCATCGCGTCGGCCGCGGCGTCTTCCGGCGACATCCCGGCCGCGATGTTGTCGCGCGCCCGCATCTCGATGTGATACCGCAGTTCCTCCTCTACCTCGCGCCCCGCCGTCCCGCCCTGAACAGGCGCGCCCAGATGGCGCAGGACAGACTTTATGGTCTTCATGGCGAATCTCCCTTTCTACGCCGTCTGTAATACTTTGGCGATCGCTGCTGAGAGCCGTTCCCAATTCGAGGTTTCGACGGCGAGTTGTTTGCGCCCCGTGCGGGTCAGCTTGTAATACTTGGCGCGGCGGTTGTTTTCCGAAGCGCCCCATTCGGCTTCGACCCAGCCCTCCCCCTCCAGCCGGTAGAGCGCCGGATAGAGCGAGCCTTCCTCGACCTTCAAAACGTCTTCGGACGATTGCTGAATCCGCTGCACGATCTCGTAGCCGTGCAGCGGGCCGCGCGCGAGCGACCTCAGGATGAGCATCGCCAGCGTGCCCTGGATCAGATTCTGTTTCGATTGAGCCATAATTACGCACCTCCCTAGACTGGTCAGGGGAGAATAGACGCTCTCCCCCTAGATTGTCAATGGGGAGTGCGGAATGCGGAATGCGGAATGCGGAAAAGATACTATTTCCCACTCGCTACTCGCCACTCGCTACTCGCCACTCCTCGCTCCCCACTCGCCATTTCCCACTCGCCATTTCCCACTCGCCATTCCGCATTCCGCATTCCGCATTCCCCTGGTTTTCAAAAATCGAACTTCAATCCCACACGCAGCGTCCTCGGTTTGACCGTTCGTCGAGGCGTGAGGAAATCGCCCAGGCCGGCGGGGCCGAAATCGACGAACTCCGAGCCGAAGCTGAAGACCGTCGCGTTGAACGGGTTGAACGCCTCGACCTGAAGCTCGGTCCTGCTTCTCTCGCCGAAAGCGAACTCGCGCGCCAGCCTCAGGTTGAGCGTATAGCGGGCGGGTCCCCGCCCGGCGTTACGCGGCAGATTGCCAGACGAGCCGATGGTCGTGATCGAGAACGCGCCGGCCAACGACGGGTCGAGCGGTTCGCCGGGGCGGCGCCAGACGATACTGCCAAGGTCGCCGGTGAAATTGGGCCTGTCGTTGTTCACGTCGTCGAGGTTGCGGTCAGCGCCGCTGAGGCTGATATTGAATGGAGACGATGAGCTGTAATTGAGCGCGCCTGAGAGATTCAGACGACCAAGCCAGGCAGGGAAGAGGTAATTGCCGCTGATAGCCGCGCGATGGCGGGCGTCTTGCAGACTCAAGGCGCGTTCACGCCGGAAATCCCCCACCACGAGCGGCGACGAGGTGTTCACTACCCCGTCGTCGATCAACTTGCTCAGCGTGTAAGAGGCGCGCAGGAAGCCGCGCTCGGTTAGTCGCCGCTGCGCTTCGAAACTTACGCCGTGGTAGTAACTGTTCCCGCGCGATTGCAGTTCTTCGATTTGAGTGACGGACGGGTCGGGCCGAAGGTTGCGGAGCGCGGCCAGCGCCCCCGCGCGTCCGATCGAGTTATTTGCGGTCGAGGGATTATTCAGGCCGATCACGACAATTCTTCTCCCGCCTTGAGTGATTGTTTGGCTCGGCGTTCGGCTCAGGCTGAAGCGCGCGACGTCGGCGTTTCCGGTCGCGGTTATTGGACGCTGTCCTGTGGCGGGATTGCGAGAATTGTCGAAATCGCGCGAGAGCAGGTAATCCGTGAAATTGTCGAAGCCTGCGGGGAGGCGCGGGGCGTTGGCGTTGATCTCGCGCCAAAGATGCAGCCCGCGATTGAAGACGTAATTAACCTCGACCTTGAAGCCTCCGGCGATTTCTCGTTCAAGGCCGAGCGACGCCTGGTAGCTTTCCGGGATGCGGAAATCGTCGCCGATCCGGCGCAGAAAGCCCGATTCGCGCACGCCGAGTTCAGCGACTCGCGGGTCGTCATCGGCCAACACCGCCGGGAAGCGCAATTCGGTAAGCAGACGCGCAGCCGTCGGGCTGTTGGTGTCAATCTGGATTGCGTTTGAGGTCAGAATGAAATCATCGAGCGTTCTCAGCAAGGCGCGGTTATAGAAGATTCCATAGCCCGCGCGCACGACCGTTTTGCCGGTTTTGAACGGGTCCCAGGCCAGCGATAGACGCGGGCCGAAGTTGTTTCGGTCCTCGATTATCGTCTCGTTCTCCCAGCGCAGGCCGAATGAGAGCGTCAGGTTCTGTTTCGGCATCCAGTCGTCCTGGAAGAAAACGCCGATGTAGGCGTTGCGCAGTTCGGAATCGGTGTTGAATCGGTGACGATAGCGCGAAGGCGTGTCGGCCAGAAAGTCGGCCACGGAGTCGAAATCGAAGGTACCGGTCGTGTCGCTCAGGTCGACGAAGCGCGAGCGAATGATCTGAGCGTCAACGCCGATTCGAGCCGTATGCGAGCCGCGCGAGTAATTCAGCGTGTCCTGGATCTGGTAGCGATCCTCGCGGCGATCAACCCCGGCGAGCGTGCTTGCCCCGGCCAACAGGTTTCCGGAGCGAGTGAGTGGATTGGCGCTCGGGTCGCCCGTCACGTCGCGCGGGTCGTCGATATCAATGATGACGACCGGGTCGCCGGCCGGAGGGGCGAAGACGGGCGTGAGCCGTGAGAACTGGAAGCGCGCCGTATTTACCGTCCGCGATGAGAGGATGAGGTTGTCGGAGAAGGCGTAAGATTGGCTGTCGCGCCCGGAACTGAGAAGCGTGTCGAGCGTGCGCCGCCCGCCCGGAAAGCCGCGATCATCGCGGTTGCGCGCCAGCGTGAAGAGCGCGAACGCTTCACTCTTTTCGCCGAATCTGAAATCGACGCGCGATTGGAGAGTGTGCGCGGCGCGGGGCGTCGTGACCGTCTCGTCGTATAGCCCGACACTCGCTCCGCCGTTGACCGTCTGCGCCTGGCCGCTTCTGTCGCGCCTCGTGACGCCCAGATCGGCGCCGTTCGGCCTCGGCAGAGGGAACGCCGGGTTGGCGTCAACTGGTGTGAGAGCGACGATCTCGGCGCGGTCGTAAACGTTGTCGTACTCGTAAGCGCCGAAGATAAAAATCTTGTTCTTGATCAACGGTCCGCCGACGCTCGCGCCGGGGTTGTGGTTCTGGAACGGTATGCGGAAGCCGCGCGCGGGGTCTGCGTTGCGCCTGTAGGAATTGGCGTTGAGGCTTTCGTCGCGGAAGTAGTAGAAGGCTTGCCCGTGCAACTCATTCGATCCGCCGCGCAGGCGCAGGTTGACGCGACCGCCGGAAGCCCTGCCGTATTCGGCCGAGAACTGATTGGTGATGACCTGGACCTCTTCGACGGCGTGGGTCGAAAGGCTGATCCTTTCGCGCGCGCCGCGGTCGTCGTTGTTGTCCAGACCTTCTATGGTGATGTTGTTGGAGAACGGCGCTCCGCCGGTGAGCGAAAATACTCCGGCCTCTTCGGGCGTCGAGCGGAAGTCGTCTTTTACGTCGCCTTCGGCCAGATCGCGGACGCTCAGCGCGGGTTGCGCGACGCCGGGGAGCGTGAAGATCAGATCGAGCGGGTTGCGCGACTCCGTCGGCAGTTTGTCGATCTGTTCTTTTGTTACCGTGCCGCCGAACACCGTTCGCGCGGTGTCGACGAGCGTCGGGTTAGTCGTGGCGTCGATTGTTAATTGCGCCTCGACGGCGGCGGGGCTGAGCTTGAAATCATGGTGGATGGTCGCGCCCGCGACGGCGCTGATCTTTCCGTAGCGAGCGGCCTGAAACCCGGCGGCCTCGGCGCGAAGCTCGTAATCGCCGGGCGCCAGTGTGGCGAATCGGTATCGACCTTCACGATTGGTTTTGGTCCCGCGTTCGACGCCGACGCCAGTTCGCCGGACGAAGACGCGGGCATCGTCGATCACGGCGCCGCTCGAGTCGACGACCACGCCTTCGAAATTGACGTGATCCAGATCGTCAATTGATTTGATCGAACCGGCTGAAAAATGCGACGAGGAGCACAGCGCGCACACGACGAGGGCGAGAGGAATCATAGTTCACCTCCTGAGGTAAAGAACTGGCCGTAAATGTGGGAGCCAGTTTTTGTTGTCGGTGTTACTGTTTGGTGGTCGCTGCGGCGCGAATGATAGGCGCGCGCTGAGGCGGAGGCAAGAGTTTTTTAGCGAAAATATGTGTTCAAGAAAAAATGTGAGCGAGGCGACGGATTTCATTCGTTGCCTCGTAAGGCGATGAGGGGTTATTCTTGGCGCCGCCTCTCATTCTCCTCCGAATGTGACCTATATGCCCGACGCGCCAAGATCTGGATTGGCAGCACGACAGCGTAGGGGCAGACCTAAGTGTCTGCCCCGAAACGGCGCAATTGCCGACCGGGGCAGACACGCAGGTCTGCCCCTACGCTGATTTGCAAAATGCTCTAGCTATGCAAAAACAGATTACAGATGATCCTTATTGGCCGCGAGCGAGCGCCTGGCTGGCAGGCGAATTCGCGCCGTCGTCGTCCGGCGGCCTGGCGGTCATCGGCGCGCCGCTGCGACTGGGTTCGATCACGCCGGGGCGTTGTGATCTGGCGCCGGCCGCGGTTCGCTCAATCCTGCGGAAGTTCAGCGTTTATGACATCGAATCGGACGTTGATCTGCGTCGGCTGGCCGTGCGCGACCTGGGCGATCTGCCGCTCGCCGAGCTGAGGCTTGAAGACGCCTTCGAGCCGTTGAGGGACGCGGTTCGCAATGCGCTCACAGGCGCCGACGCGGTCGTCGTGATCGGCGGCGACAACGGCGTGACGCGCCCTGCGGTTCACGGCGTCGCGGATTCGCTCGAAGAGTGCGGGCTGATCACCCTGGACGCCCATTTCGATCTGCGCGATCTATCGAACGGATTGACGAACGGGAATCCCGTGCGGGCGCTGCTGGCCGACGGGTTGCCGGGAGAGAACATCGTACAGATCGGCATTCAGCCGTTCGCAAATTCGCAAGCCTACGCGCAGGTGGCCAACGACGCCGGGATCACCGTAGTGACAATGAGCCAGATTCGCGCCCACGGCGTCGAACGGTTGTTGACCGAATCGCTCGGCGAGCTGTCGGAGCGCGTCGAACACATCTACGTCGACCTGGACATCGACTCGCTCGACCGAGTCTTCGCGCCGGCGACCCCGGGTTCACGCCCCGGCGGATTGACGCCCTACGAATTGCGCCGCGTGGCCTGGCTGTGCGGCGCGCACCAACTGGTCCGCGCTATTGATCTGGTCGAAGTCGACCCGACGCAGGACGTGGCAGACGCGACTGTGATGGCGACGGCTTCGTGCCTGCTTTCGTTCGCTTCCGGGTTGCTGGCTAGAAACTGATGAACAAATCACTTGCCGTCATCGGGGCTTCACAGCTTGTCACTCTGGCCGGGCCCGGTCGCCCGCGCGTCGGCGCCGAAATGCGCGAGTTGGCGATCATCAACGACGGCGCGATGCTGCTTCGTGACGGGCGCATTGTTCAAACAGGCGCGCGGAGCGAGATCGAAAAGTTGATTGACGCTGATTGCGAAGTCGTTGATGTGGGCTGGCGAGTCGTCATGCCAGGCTTCGTCGACGCGCATACGCATCCGGTCTTCGCAGGCAATCGCGCCGATGAATTCGAGATGCGCGCGGCGGGGAAGAGCTATCAGGAGATCGCCGCCTCGGGCGGCGGCATCCGCTCGACGGTCCTCAAGACACGCGCGGCGAGCGAAGACGAATTGTTCACCGCTTCGAGGCGCTATTGCGAATGGTTTCTGCGTGCGGGCTCGACCACAGTCGAAGCCAAGTCGGGTTACGGATTGACGCTCGAAGATGAAATGAAAATGCTGCGCGTGATCCGGCGGTTGGACGAAGAGACGCCGCTGCGCTACGTCCCAACCTTCCTCGGCGCCCACGCCATGCCTGATGAATACAAAAACAACCGCTCGGCCTACGTCGATCTGATCGTGAACGAGATGATTCCGCAGGTCGTGCGTGAGGGTCTGGCGCGATTCTGCGACGTGTTTTGCGAAGGAGACGCCTTCGACGTGGATGAATCGAGGAGGATTCTGCAGGAGGCTCGGGCTTACGGGATGGGGTTGCGAGTTCACGCGGATCAGCTCTCGCCTAGTGGCGGGTCGCAACTCGCCGCGGAAATCTGCGCAATGACCGCCGACCATCTGGAATATGCGGGCGAAGCTCAAATCTCGGCTCTCGAATCGGCCAACGTCCAGCCCGTGCTTTTGCCCGCGTCAGTTTTGATGATCGGATCGCGGCGTTACCCTGACGCCCGCGCGATGATTGACGCGGGATTGGCCGTCGTTCTGGCCACCGACTTCAACCCCGGATCGTCGCCCACGCCTTCGATGCTGTTGGTCCTGACGCTGGCCTCGACGCAAATGAAGATGTCGCCAGCGGAAGCCGTCACCGCCGCGACGATCAATGCGGCGTATAGCCTGGGCCTGGGCGCCGAGATCGGATCGCTGGAATCAGGCAAGTGGGCCGATTTCGTGATTCACGATTGCGATGATTATCGGGAGCTCGGCTATTTTGCCGGAGTCGAACATCCAGCAGCAGTATTTGTGGAAGGACGCTTGGAAGGACCTTCATAACGTTTACAAACCGCTTGAGCGGTTTGCAATTGCGTGTACGGTAGGGGCAGACCTGCGTGTGGGGCCCCGGTGGTTGAGTGTAACCTCAAACCGGGGCCCCACACGCAGGTCTGCCCTACACTGATTTGCAAACCGATATAGGATGATCGGTTTTGCGGCCAAACATCAGCGCTGCGCCTTCTCATACGCCTGCCGGACGTCTTTCTCGATAGATTTGCCAAAAGCATCAGGGTGCAGGTAAGAGCCGCGCTCCGCGATCGGTTTCATCTCTTCGACCTGGATGCGATGCGTTTCGGCATATGCGTCTTTGCGTACGCCGGTCAATTGCCACGACACTTCCATCCCGGGTTTGCCGCCCGCGATCTTGAACCGGTTCCCGTTCACTTTCTTCGCGACGTAAACCGGGGCGAAGCCGCCGATGCAGGTCAGTTGATAGCGAAACTCGCGGTTGAGAGCTTCGAACCAGTCGGGCAGCGTGACTTCGGCCGAGCCGTATTTGCCGAGAGTGACGATGCCGTTGTAAATGTTCATCATATCGGGCGATTCGACGAAGGAATGCGAGAGGTATTTGTTTTCGGGATCGAGCGGGTGGTCAATCTTGAACGCGCCGCCGCCTTTCGTCAGGTTTCCGGTCACATTGACGTTTCCGACGAAGTAGCCTGCATAACCAATCGGACTTGCGCTTTCCCCCTTCACGCCGATGTTCTCGCCCGTGGTTTCGGAGGCGATTCCATACACCCCTACGCCGTTGGGGCTGACGCTTTCCCCGCGAACGCCGATTGTGGCGCCCGTGATCGAATCGGCTAATCCCTGAACACCGATTCCATCGGGACTCAGGCTAGCTCCACGCACGCCGATCGTCTTGCCTATATCACTTACAGCGGCCCCTATCACGCCAGTCCCATTCTTGCTATAGCTAACACCCTTAACGCCACTGGTCCCGCCGATTGTATTCGTCGCGAAGCCCGCCACAGCGCTTCCGGTGGTCTGTCCATCGAAAGCATCGTTGACAGGGTCATCGTAATGGGACGTTGTCAGTACCGCCTGAATCGTTTCATGCGCGTCTCTGTCCGCAGGTGTGAGATGGACCCGTAGTTTGATGATCCCGCTTGGAGATGAGCCAATTGCGACATTGCCGTTGTCTTCGGCGATTACCGAATCGCCTAGCTCGGTCGTCGTCGTCCACTTCGGGATCGTCCCCACCGTGCCGCCGCCGCTAACTGTCTGTGGCGGCGCCTGACTGGCGCTGTTTGGCTCGTTCGTGTTTTCGAGATTGAGCCGGCCGCGCTTGACGCGTGGCGACGCTTCGCCCGGCTCTTTGACCGTCAACGTCCAGTCGTACAAACCGGCCTTCAAGGCGGCGCCATTGTTATCGAGCAGCGCCCAGACGAGATCGGATTTCGCGACGGGGCCGCTGTCGTGGACGAGCGCGCCAGCCGCGTCATGAACCTGCAGCCGCAGATGTTCGACCGGACGCTGGGACGCGAATCGCAGGCTCCGCGATTTGTCGGCGCCCGCCGCCAGTCCTTCGCTTTGCGCAAAGGCCGGCAGCGCGAAGGCGACCGTGAGAAGTATCAGGAAGAGTGACTTTGCAATTTGAATTGAACGCATATGAAAACTCCTTTTGTTTGATGTTCTGCGCCGTTCCACCGACAGATAGCCGCGCTCCTGTCAATGAATGATGGTTGTTGTTGTGCGAAATGCAGTTGATTCAATTGACGATGATCTGGTACTGACGCCGCCCGACGCAGCCGTTGCTGTCGGTCGCGCGGATGACGAAGTTGTAAATGCCTCTCGCCGTTGGGGCGCCCGACAACACGCCGGTCGCCGCATTGAGTGTCAGTCCGCCCGGCGCCGCGCCAGCCACGACGTCACAGTTGATCAGCTCGGCTCCGCCTTTCGTTGAGAACGCCTGGTTGTAAGCCGCTCCCACGGCGCCGTTCGGAAGACTCGAAAGCGAGAGAACAATGATGTGACGGGCGATTCCGCGAGATTTCGCTGCGTTCATATCTAATATCCCTTTCCTGGGAAATAAGTGGGAATAGGCTGAGGCGCCTTTGCCAAGGCTCCATTCCCAAGGAAGTGATTTGTTGTGGCGCGCCGCGGCTTTAGCGTGTTGGCGCCAGCTCGAAGAAGTTCCAGATGGCGCCCATGAAATTCCATTCGGGCCATTTGTGCGGAATCGCGGGGTCGAGAGCGGAAATGACAGTATGTCCGGTTGCAGGGTTCGTGTACCGAATCGCCTCCACGCGCGCCGGCGCGCCGAACAATATTGTGTTACTCGTGCCATCTATGGCGCCTACGAAGAGCCGCCAACTGTCCACCTTCGTCTGGAATGAACTCCTGATTGAAGTGAAATCATCCGGGAACCCGCCCATCACGGGCAGCCCCGTGTCTTCTCCGCCTTGCAGCAGCAGCGCCGACATCGGGACGCCGCCCGAAGCGATCGGGTCAATGATCTCCCACGGCGAGGTCGGCGGGTTGGTTGGCTTGCTGCCCATATCGCCAGCCACTGTGGCGATGGCCGCAATACGCGCTGAGATGGCCGGGTCGGCGGCCAGTCGGTAGCAGAGCTTCGCGCCGCCGGAAAAACCGATGAAATAAACCCGGCGCGAATTAATCGTGAATCGGGCCGTCATCAAATCGATCAGATGATTCATGAAGCCTATGTTGGCCGGGTCGCTCCAGTAGTATTTGTTGCTGCCAGCAGGAGCGCCAGGCGCGGGCAACCCATTCGGGAAGACGGCGATGAAGCCCTCGGATTCGGCGTATTCGACGATGCGCTTGTCCGGGCCGTACATCTTCGAGGCGTCGCCACCCCCGCCGTGCAGCGCGAAGACCATCGGAACGGCTGTTCCTGCCCGATAACCGCTCGGCACATAGATGGCGACTTGACGCTCGACCAGGCCAATCAGGATGGCAATGATCGACAGCGTCCCAGGCGACGGAGTCTGCTGCTGAATAACCGCCGGCTCTGCCTTTGTCATTGGCGCAGCCAACGGCCCGTTGGCGAAAAATGCCGTGAGAACCGCTACGAGCGCGGCCGTCGTCAGCCACGATTTATATTTGGGGATGATGATACGCATAAATTACCTCCTGCTCGAATTTGTTTGAACCGGGTCTCACTTATCGCTTGACGATCAGTAAGCCCCGGTTGGTTTTAGTGTCTTGTGCGTTTACGTGATCTTGCACGATTCGCAGCGGTGTCGGCGTCAGAGACATTCTCATAAGTCTTCATCCGGCGCGCTGTCTCAGTTTGTGATCTGATGTTTTCGGAGGTTCCGATATCTATTGAAAAAGCTCCTGCTCCGGCGGCATTCCGGCGCTCCGCTTGTGATCTGACGTTTTCGGAGTCTTGCAGAGTGGACATGCGCCCCTTCGCATTGCTGCCCGCGCGAACCTTTGCTCCTTTTCGCGCCTTGCCCTGAGCGATGGCCTGATCGGCGTTAAGCCCGACCAGCGTCAATGCGATCAATATCGCGCCAGCGGCCGCCGTTATCTTCTGGTTGAACTGTTTCATTGCGATACTCCTTTTCGACTAAATCTGCCGTGTTGCGACAAGACAAGTTGAATCCGTGTCTCATCGCCATCGAAAGAGCGCGCCAGTTACCGACCACGCCCTCACTTGCTACTGGCGCCGGACGAAAAAACATGTCGTTGATTTTGCGGAAAAATATCGAGAAGGAGCGGAGTTCGGATTGAAAAGGCTCCTCAAAAAAGTGGGTATGGCGCAATCAGCGCTGCTCTCTGGAAAAATCATCCACGAAGTTGCGCCAGGAGCGCGAAGAAGAAATAGAGGGCGCCTCGTGGCGCCCTGAGTAACTTCGTGGATGAAGTTTTCGGCTGAATTAACCGCTCGTTAGTTATTAGATCGTCAAAGTGTTGCTCTCTGTCTTAGTCTTATTGGGATCTATCGCGCTGGCCTTCACTCTGACCTCGGCGACAATCGCGTTGGGTTGGAAACCCGCCGCCAAATTGGCGCCCAGGGCGTTAACCAGACTCACCGAAACGTTTGTGGCGGCCCCAGTGACGGTCCGCTTTATCACTACGTTGGGTTGGTTATTCCGGGTGATTGTGAAAGTAACTTCGGACTCGGTGACCTGATAGCACGGCGGCAAGTTGGCGATGTTCCAGGTGACGCTGGCTGTCTGAGGGTTTTGGGCCGTGCCAACGAATGCTGGGCGATTGACCGTGACTTGTAGCGCGCAATTCTGCGCTGACGCCGCCGAAGCGCAGGCAGGCTTCGCGCCGCCCGGAGCGAACCCCCAGGCGATCAACGCGGCGATCGAAGCGAACGAAAAGAACAAAAGGCTTTTGCGTAACATGTTTATTCTCCTTTTTGTGGGCCACGACGCAGGCGACACGGGGAACCGGTATCACGGTAGTTGCAGCCCCAGTTTTCCTGCGCGTCGGCAGGGTTATGTTGTCGAGTGTTATCTCCGAAGAGGGCCTCGGCATTACTTATCTCTTCGACTACTACTGGCGCCGCGCGCGAAAACATGTCGCTGTTATTTTTTATTTTCGCTGTTGCAGCTACTCAGCGTTGTGGAATCTTCGCGGTAGGAAAAATTGTTAAGGGGTGAGTTATATCTGTTTTCAAACGTATGAAGACGGTTAGCCACCGCAGGGCACAGAGAACACAGAGAAATCATTATGTCCTGCGGCGCCCTCTGTGCGCTCTGTGGCTATTCATCTACATGAAAACCGCTGTTGTCGGCTGGTATTTCAATGGCTTAGAGATGGACGCATCCGGCTGATTTTCCGATCACCGCCACTCGCCCTGCATTACGAAGCCCGCCCAGTAGTAAGGCTCCGACCAACGCGAGCTTCTCGACATCTCGATCTGCGCCGCGCGCAACGCCGCCGCCGGGCGCAGGTTTTCTTTAAACATCCCGCGATAGAAAAACCGCATCAGTTGCGCCGTCGCCTGATCGTCCACCTGCCAGAGGCTGGCCACGACGCGCTCGGCGCCGGCGTACATAAACCCGCGCGTCAATCCGACGAGGCCCTCGCCTTTGATCTCTTGGCCGAGGGCGGTCTGGCATGCGCTCAGGACCACGAGCTCGGCGGGCAATCGCAGGTTGAAGATTTCGCTCATCCGCAGGAATCCGTCCTGCGGTTTTCCGTTTTCATCCACGAGCGAAAGCACGAGCCCCGAGAGTTCGGGATGTTCGCTGTTGATCAGGCCGTGTGTGGCGAAATGGACGATGCGGTACCGGCCCAACTCGCCGCTGGCGACAAGCTTACGGTTGGCCTCGAAGCCCGTGGCTTTGAGCGTCGAACCTTTGGGCGCAAACCCCGTGATAGATTCGGCCTCCTCGTTGGAAAACACGAGGCGTCCGAAGCCGTCGCGATGGAAGCTCCGAGCCGAACGCGCAAGCTCAGATGGCAATGTGGAAGGGGCGGATGAAGATTCCGCCGATCGGACGCTGGCGATCAAACCGTTCGAAGACGCTTTTATCCTTACGGCCGCCAAACGCGGATCACTGGCTTCGAAAACCGGATCGGCTAGCGCGGCCAGCATCTTCGGCGCCGTTTGCCGTCCGGCGGTTTCTTGGCGGATGAGGGCGAGCGTCGAGGCTGACGGAAGATTTACGATCTCGTGGTCCACGATCAGGGGAACGAAGGCGACGGGGCGACGGGGCGACAAGGCGACGGGGAGTGGTTCTGCTATTCTCCCTGTCTCACTGTCTTCCTGTCTCCTTGTCGCCCCGTCGCCTCGTCGCCCCGTCGCCCCGTCTTCTCCGTCGCTCTGTCTCTCCGGCTCAGGCGAAGGCAACGCGGCAAACGGCGCGTATTCCAACGCCCCCGAAGCGACGATAGCCAACCGCTTGCCTTTCCACTCCTGCTGCAGCTTAGAAGCGACGGCGCCGAACAGCATCCGGCTGAGCGCCGCAGCCTCGGTCCGGAAATTTGTATCGGCTTCGGCGATGAGAGCCTGTCGCTGTGACTCAGTCAGATTTTTCTTCGGTTGGCGCGCGGTCAGCATCTCATAGATTTTGCGCGCTGATGTTTCGATCTGGGCGCGGGGCGGGAGCGCATAGCTAATGATTGCGTCCGGTGTGATAGCCCATAACCAACTCCGCTTGTCGCCGAGCGCGAATTCGAGCAATACGGTGTTACTATCCAGATACTCTGTCTGAATCTCCGCGGCTGTAACTGGTTGCGGTTGCGTCAACGCCGCGAATCGCGGGCTGGATGCGCGTATGTGGCCTTGTAAAGATTGATACTCGTTGAGCAGGTCCGCGATCTCCTTGGCCAGCGGTTCAGTTTGTTTCACCGCCCGTGAATTTCCGGCCAATTGCGTGCGCTGCTGTTCTTTGAGACGAATCTGGTCGGCCAGTTTGCGCTCTTGGGCAAGTAGACTGGCGTCAACGCCTTGCCGGATGTCGGCGCGCGCTTCGGCGAGCGTCTCCAGCAGGCTGCGGGCGCGGCCACGTTCGCTGATCCCGAATGCGGCGGCGGCGTGTCCTCCGTCCGGCTGCTGCTGGTGTAACTGCATCAATAGGTCCATGTACAGCTCGTATTCCTCTTGCCGCGACGCCAAAAAACTGGCGCGTAATTCCTGGCGAAGGATTTTGGCGCGGATCGATTCGGTCAAGTCGAGCGCTTTTTCGTGATAATCGCGCGCCTCACTGAGGTTGTTTTGTTTGCGTTCGGTTTGCGCGAGAGCGACGAGCGCGTTGCGTTCGCGTTGGATGTCGCCCGTCTTGCGAGCCAGTGAAAGTGATTGTTGCAAGAGATTGATCGCCTGGGGCCAATCGCCGCCGTCCGACGCCATGTTTCCCATTATAATCAGGATGGCGGCTTCGCCTACCGGATCACCGGCGCCGCGCGAGAGTTCCAGCGCCCGTGTGAGATCGTCGCGCGCCTTCTCCTTTTCCCCCATGTGCAGGCGCAGTTCGCTCATCGAAATGAGCGTTCGGCCTTCCGCCTCGCGGTCACCCACCTCGCGCGCCAGCGCCAGCGATTGTGTTTGCGCGTCGAGCGCCTTGGCTGTTTCTCCCATCTTTTTCCAAATCAGGCCGAGGCCTTGTAACCGGATGGCCTTTGTCCGCCGGTCGCCCGTCTCTTCGCTGATCGCCAGCGATTGCATGAGATAATCGATCGCGCGCGGGAGATCGCCCATGTCGGAATAGATCACGCCGATGTCTCCCAGTGTTATCCCGATGAGCCGCTTGTCGGTCCCTTCGCGCCGGATCGCCAGCGCGCGTTCGTAATGATCGAGGGCAAGTTGCTGTTCATTAAGCGACCAGTAAATCTGTCCGAGCGCGTGGAGAGTGAACGATTCCCCGACGCGGTCGCCTTCCTCCTGAGAGATGCGCAACGCCTGCTGCGCTGCTTGCAACGCCGCTTGATAATCGCCCAGGCTTCTGAACGCGACGGCTTTGTTCTGCACCACTTTGGCCGCTCCAAGGCGGTCGCCGAGTTCGAGATAGATCGGAATCAATGCGTCAAGACATTCGACCTTCCCTTTCGTATCGCCCAGATAATGCAACGATTCACAGACGCCGTTCTGCGCGGCCGCCTCGCCGCTCCGGTCGCCGATCGCTTTCCTGGTGGTGACGGCGCGGTTGAAATAGTCCTTCGCCTGACGGAATTCCGTCAGGTCGATGTGGAGGCGGCCCAGCCGCAACAGCAGCAGCGATTCCCACAACGGCTCCGGAACCTGCCGCCAGAGCGGCAGCGCCTCTTCGTATAGTCGCACAGCCTTTCGCCTCGCTTCCGGTGTCTTTTCAAGGCTGAGCTTCTGCGCCTCGTAACAGATCGTCTGCGCTTTCACGCGAACGCGATCCTGCACAGTCGCGGCGCGCAGTTCGCTGATCTTTGCCTCGTATCTTCCGGCGGCGGACTTCGGATTTCCGGATATGACTTTGAGAATGTATTCGCCCGGCGCGTCCGCGACAATCGCCAACTGCTCCACGCCTTGGGCGCCCGAGCGCAAATTTACGGACGCGAACTCCTTGCCGTCCGACCCATTCGCGGCGAGCGATACATCCGCGTTGCGTTGTTCAACTTGCACGAGCGCGAATTGCCCAGCGTCCAATGCGATTCGGTAAGCGTGCGTCTGGCCTCCGGACAATTCACGTTCAATCGGCGCGCCGACCGAGAGAGATTGTAAATCCTGTGGGCGCCGTGTCGCTTCAGCGACGCCGCCACATAGGCTGAAGATCAAGAGCGCGTGAAAACACTTTGTATTCATGGTTGTTTACCTCCACTCACCCTGGATCACGAATCCAGCCCAGTAATAAGGAGCCGACCAGCGCTTCTGCTTTGACATCTCGATCTGCGCCGCGCGCAAGGCTTCCGCCGGGCTCAGGCCGTCTTTCAGCATTCCCTGATAAAAACGCTTCATCAATCCGGCGGTCGCGAGATCGTCCACTTGCCACAGACTCGCCACGACGCGCTCGGCGCCGGCGTACATAAACCCGCGCGTCAATCCGACCAGCCCCTCGCCTTTGATCTCTTTGCCGAGCGCCGTCTGACAGGCGCTCAACACGACGAGATCGGCGGGCAATCGCATGTTGTAGATTTCGTGCATCCGCAGAAAACCGTCCTGCGCTTTTCCGTTCTCATCGACGAGCGAGAGCGCCAATCCCGACAGTTCGGGATATTCGCTGTTGAGCAAGCCGTGCGTGGCGAAATGAACTATGCGGTAGTTGCTCAATTCGCCGCTCAGAGCTTTCATCCGGCTGGCCTGGAAGCCGGTCGCTTTCAGAAGTGATCTGGCGGGAACGAGGTCGGCGATCGCGTCGGCCTCTTCGTGCGTGAACAGCAAGCGAGTAAGACCGCCGCGACCCAGACTTCTGACCGCGCGCAGAAATGGAGAACAGTCCAACCCGCCGGAAGCGGAAGATGAGGCTTCGGTGTCCGAGCGGGTGTTGAAGGCGCTCTCCTGACCGCCGGCTCTTCGTTTGGCCGCCACCAACAAGCGCGGGTCGTTGGTTTCAAAGACCGGGTCGGCAAGGACGGCGACGGTTTTGGGAGCGGCGGCGCGCCCGGCCTTCTCACGGCGAATGACCGACAAGACCGAGGCTGAAGGCAGGTTGACGATTTCGTGCTCGGCAATGAGAGCGACAGGGCGACGGGGCGACGGGGCGACGGGGAGAAATGAGGTTCCTCTGTCGCCCTGTCGCCCTGTCCCTTCGTCTATCTGTCCCTCCGTCTCCGGGATCGGCAACGCGGCGAACGGCAGATATTCCAGCGCGCCCGATGCGACGATCAGCAAACGTTTCCCTTTCAATTCCTGGCGGAGCGAACCGGCGATTTGACCGAACAGGATTCGGCTCAAGGCGGCGGCTTCGGTTTGAAATCCGGCGTCTGCTTCCTTGATGCGCGCGATTTGTTCCTCCTCCGTCAGACCGGCTACGCGCTGTCGCGCGGTCAGCAATTCATAGACGCGTCGCGTCGCCTTTTCGATCTCTGAGCGCGGCGCCAGCTGATGGCTGGTGATGGCGCCGGGCGTAACCACCCACAACCAGCTTCGCTTTTCGCCGAGCGAGAATTCCATCAAAACGGTGTTTTGATCGAGCAGTCGTTGGATGTCCGGGACCGCGATCGGCTCGGGTCGAGTGAGCGCGGCATAACGCGGGCTGGAGGCGCGAATCTGCGCATCCACCTCCTGGTAGCGAGAGGTGAGTTCGGCAATCTCCTTGTCGAAGGCCTCCGTGATCGCTTCAGCGCCTTTGTCGTTGTAATCTTTGACGCGCGCCGCAGCCTTCGCATTCAACTGTCGCTGCAACGCGCGTTCGCGTTCGAGGAGTTGTGGGTCAACACCCTGACGAATGTCAGCGTTGGATTCGACGAGTTGTTCAAGCAGATTTCGCGCCCGCGCCCGCTCGCTGACTTGTAGTGCGACCGCGTCGTATCCGCCCGCCGGGCGCCGCTGGCGCATCGACATCAGCAGATCAACGTAGAGGTCAAATCCGCTCTGTACGGAACTGAAGAATGATGCGCGCAAGTCCTGGCGGGCGACATCAGCTCGCAGAGATTCTCCGATGTCGAGCGACTGCTCGATCTGTTTGCGGGCTTCGAGTAGATTGCCGAGAGAGTAATTCGCCCGCGCGATGCTTTGCAAAGTCTCCGCTTCCGATCTACGTTCCCCCTTCAGACGCGCTTGATTTAAAGCCTGGTTCAGGAGATTCATGGCGTTTTCCACGTCTCCCGATGACAGGGCGACATCGCCCAGAGCTTTCATCGTTCTGGCCGCGCAAATGGCGTCTCCCAGAGTCTGACAGAATTTCAGTTGGGCGTTGTAACAATCCGAAGCTTTCTGCATGTCGCCCAGGGCAAAATAGATGTGGCCGTTATATCCAAGTGTACGAGCCTCAACTTCCACATCCTTTATCTCTCGCGCGAGCGCAAGCGCGCGATTTTGCCATTCGAGCGCTCTCTCCAACTCCCCCAGTTTGAGATAAGCCGCTCCCAGGTCGTTGAACGACTTGCACTCCATGGACTTATGCCGCAACGATGAGAACATTGACGCCGCCTGATGAAAATAGCCAATAGCGCGCTGCGGGTCGCCAAGCAAGTGATAGGTTATCCCGATATTTTCAATCGCAACCGCCTCTCCCATGCGAGAGGATGAACTAGCGAAGGTCTCTCTCGCGCGGCTGTAAGCGTCGAGAGCCTGTTGATTGGTCCCCAGGTCTAGATAAATATTGCCAAGCATCGCGTTCAGATTGGCCTCCTGATAGCGGTCGTCGAGAGCCTGGGCGATCTCAATTCCCTTGCCGGCGTAGCTCAGCGCGATTTGTAGTTCACCGAGTACGTGGTAATGATTGACGAGGCGTTGCAACAACCTGAGTTCGCACTTGCGGTCGCCCAACTCGCGCCACAGAGCCAGTGATCTTTCGTAGTGCGCGATTGTCTGGCGCCGTTGTTCCATCGTTACAGAGCCTCTCGTCCGCACCCCCTCCAATTCGGCCTTCTCGGCCAGAACGCGGAGTTTGTCCTGAGGCCAGGCGGGGCGTAGCTCTTCGATCTTTACTGTGTATCGTTTGGTCGCAGACTCCTTGTTAGACGCAAGGATCTCCAGACTATAATTTCCCGAGATCTCAGCGACGTACGAAAAGACGATCACATCATGATGAGTGGCCAGGACATTTCCATCAGCCGTACTCAGAATAGGCTTATCCCCGGACTGCCTGCTTTGGCCGGGAGCAAACAGTTCCGCCTTAATATTGATCCGCTTCTTGTCGACCGACAGGCGCAGGTAATCTCCCGCTGAAAGGAAGATCTGCCATATATGCGTCTCTCCGCTGGAAATCTCCCGTTCGGTTGTGGCGCCGGGCGCGAGCGTCCGGATTCCTTCGGATTGCTGTTGGGGCTGAACTGTCATGGCGTTGGTCGGAGGTAGCGACGAGTTCATAACTGACCCAACAGTTAGAAAGCAAAGGCAAGTGCGCGTCAGGTGGTGTTTCATTTTCATACTTAACCTCGTTGCCAGCCGTAGCCTATTAAATTTAGAATGAGCCGAGTTGGCCGAGCGGCTGGGAGGCTAGCTGAAGTGGGCAGTGAAAGTCTTCAAGAAAGCCTTCAAGTAGTTTTCAAGTGGTTCTCAAGTCGGATATGTCTCAGTCTTCCACCAGGTTATATGAGTTCGGCGCGTTTCGTTTGGACGCCATCGAGCGCGTGTTGTGGCGCGAGGGGGAGATGATTGTGTTGCCGCCGAAAGTCTTCGACACGTTGTGGGTGTTGGTTAAGGAGGAAGGCCGCGTCGTCTCGAAATCGGAATTGATGGAGGCGATCTGGGCGAACGCCGCCGTCGAAGAGAGCAACCTGTCGCAGAACATTTACACGCTGCGTCGCGCGCTCGGCGTCGACGATCAGGGCAGGCAATTTATCGAAACAGTCCCGCGCAGGGGCTATCGCTTCGCGGTCCCAGTCAGGTTATTAGACGAAACCCCAAACGACGTGGCAAACGGGGCAACCGTGGCAACCGTGGCAACCGGGGCAAACGGGGCAAACGGGGCAAACGGGGCAACCGGGGCAAACGGGGCAAACGGGGCAAACGGGACAGCCGTGGCAGACGATTCGCAGGCGTTCGCGGCGGCTCAACCGGCGGCGCCTTCCGCGCTGGAGAAAGAGATTCGTCCGCGCTCCGCTTTCCGCACAGCGCTTTTTGCAGGCCTGGGAGTCGTGATTTTGTCCGTTCTCAGCTTTGGCGTTTATCAATTCGTCGATCGGCGAGGCGAGAAAGGTCATATCGCGCCGATCGAACAGGTCCGATTTCAAAGATTGACGGATAGCGGTGATGTCATTCATCCGACGATCTCGCCCGACGGCGAGCTATTGGCTTATGTGCGGCTCGGAGAAGAGCAGGGAAGCGTCTGGATCAAGCAGATTGAGACAGGCGGCTCCCTTCAACCTCTGCCGCCGTCGCGCAAGGGGTATCGGTCTTTAGCCTTCTCGCCCGACGGCCAATACTTGTTCTTCCGAGACCAGGCCGACCCCGGAGCGATATATCAAACGCCGGTTTTCGGCGGCGAGCAGAAAAAAGTCGCGGATAATGTTTGGAGCGATTTCAGCGTCTCGCCCGACGGCAGGCGATTGGCTTTCATTCGCCGCGACGCCGCGCGCAACGCGCATTCGCTGATTCTGGCGAACATAGATGGAGGCGACGCCCGCGAATTGGGCGTAAGGCAATCGCCACTGGAATATGGCGAAGGCGCTCCCGCGTGGTCGCCTGACGCCTCGAAACTCGTTGTCTCCGCCGGATCACAGCAACCCAATCTTCTGATTGTCGACGTTTCGACCGGAGAAGAAAGAGAGGCGCCGACCGCGCGCTGGCGAAACATCTCAAAGGCTCTGTGGACGGCGGACGGCAGGCATTTGATCTTCTCGGCGCGCGCGACGGACGAGCCGACTTCACAACTGTGGATGCTCGCCTATCCTGACGGCCCCCTTCGCCGTTTGACTAATGACCTCGAAGGTTATTTCTGGATCAGCCTCTCAGTTGACGGGCGGAAGCTGGTCACGCGGCAGCAGAGAATGATTTCGCATTTGTGGTTGCTGCCTGATGGCGATGTGAAGAAGGCCAGGCAGTTGACTTTCGGCGTACGCAACTTCGACGGTTACAACGGACTCGCATGGGCGCCGGATGGAAAGATCGTTTTCAGCGCGTTCGCAAACAACGTCACGGACCTTTACTCGATGAATCTGGATGGGAGCAATCGAGTCCAGTTGACCGCGAACGCAGGGCAGGATAACGCTTTTCCGTCGGTCTCAAGCGATGGGCGCTATATCGTTTTCACCTCGAATCGGTCCGGATCGATGCAGCTATGGCGAATGGACGTTGACGGGCGCAATCAAAAACAATTGACTTTCGGCGTAGGACAAAAAAATGACGGGCAAAAAGATAGCGCGAATTTCGCCGCTTTATCGCCCGATGGCGGGGAAGTCTTCTTCATCAGACGCGGCGCAGGGTCGCCGTCGATCTGGAAGGTTTCCATCGAGGGCGGCGCCTCCGTTCCGGTTTCGCGTCTGACCGGGGCCACGGCGGAAGGTTTCCTGTCAATCTCGCCTGACGGCAAGTGGCTGACCTATCACCACGTCTCGGCCAGTCAAAAGCCCGGCGGTGAAAACACGCTGAGAATCAGAGCGGCGACTGCTGACGGCGCCGCCGAGCCTAAGCTGTTCGATTTGCCAATGCGCCGCCCGATAACTCAATGGTCAGCCGATTCCATGGCGTTCGATTATGCCGCCGGACCATTCAGTACTTCGAGCCTGTGGCGGCAACCCATCGCCGGCGGCGGACCGCAAAAACTTTTCGATTTTCCCGACCGCGTTTTCAACTTCGCCTGGTCGCGCGACGGTAAGAATCTCGTCGTGTCGCACGGCAGACAGCAAGGCGATGCGCTCTTGATCACAAACCTGCCTTAGCCTACTCGGAACAATAGCCAGGCTACGCCGAGAAGAATGACGACGGCAACTATCTGGTCTATCGCCTGCCATCGGAGAAACTGGCCGCTGATCAAAGCTACGCCGAATTCTCAAGGACCACATATATGGCGCATGACATCGGCGCAGCGGTTTATCGAGAATGACCGGCGTTTATTCGCAGACGCCTCCAGGGAGTCCCCACAATTTTCGCGCCGGCCTGGTCGAGCGCCGATACGCGCCATTGCAAGCCCGCGCCGGCGGCTGTATCGAGCAGCCAGGAAGGCGCCCTGTAATTGAGCGTCAGAGGTTGCAGCAAGGCCGACAATATTACCTGCCCCGATTGATCGGCGATCTCCAGTTGATAGAGCGCTGCGCCGGACGCCTGTGTCCAATTGAAATCGATTGGCTGGCCGGCCGCGGCCAGAGCGTTTTCTGCGGGATTGAGCAGGCGCAGTTGAATGGGGTCGCCCGCCTGTCCACTGCCGACGAAGTAGCGCAACACGGGGATCGGAAATCCGGCGACCGCTCCGCTGTGAACAACGCCAGCGCCGACGCCGAGCGCCGAGAGGTCGGAGTCGGCCTCTTTGTCATCCGTCGCCTCGACGCGTAGCAGCACAAGGTATGGGCCTTCGAGGGTGGTCGGGAGCCGCGTAACGTCCGGCCCCGCGAGCGTGTACTTTCCCGTAGGCGGAAGGAAAAGATTGAAGCGGCTGATCTGAGTATAGCGGCGCTGCTGCCCGCGCTGTTCAGCAGGCAGCGTGGCTTCGGTCAGCAGATCGAAATCATCCGGCGGTTGTTCTCCGGGCAAGACCAATTCCCATCGGCCCCGCAACCGGCCCGTCCCGTTGTACGCGATCCGGGCCTTTATGGCGGGAGGCTTTCGGCCCGGCGCGACGAACACGATGGCGTTCTCGGCGGCCTCGGTATCGAACGAGACCTTCACGTCGGTCAAGGCGAATGGAGTTCGCGCGCTTCCGCCGGAGAGCCGGCAGGTGACGGGAACATACTCATCTGGGCCTCCCGGCCCTCGATCAAGTCCTCCCCCCAAATTGATGAAGTGGCGCACGTAAAAAAAGCTCGAAACCGATCCGGCCTGCGCCGCCTGATAGGCGCGCCGGGCGACCGAAGGCGGAATGGACATAATGTCGGTGAAGCCCAGATTGCCGCTCGATCGCGACCGATTGAACCGGCCCGGTAGCGAGCCAAAGATCGTCGCCGGATCGCATTTGAGGCCGTTGTCAGGCGTCGCCGGAATCAACTCGCCGCACCAGGTCCCTTCCGCCGGGCGAAAGTTCCCGACCGGCCCGAAGGTCAGAAATACCGTCGTTGCGCCACTGACGTTGACGTTGACGCCGGTCGGATTGACCCTGATCGTCTGCGCGATTGCGCCGGGCGCAAGCAAAAACAGAAGGAGGAAGAGGAGAGTCTTCTGGGTCGGCGCCGCAGAGGCGCGGAGAACGCGGAGGGGAGGCGGAGAGAGGGGGAGGCTCTTCAAGTTTTTCTCTGCGAAACCTCCGCGTTCTCCGCGCCTCTG
>DATCXQ010000898.1:0-7681 GCA_036565725.1 Blastocatellia bacterium | reverse complement strand
CCCGCGTCATCCGCATTCTTTTCCCACCTCTTATGACATTTCGGTTGCGGTAAACAGAGATGCTGAAGAGACGCGCATTCCTGACCTTTTCTCCGATTCGTCCCGCGGCGCCCTCAGGCTATTGGCAGCACGTCAGCCGTCCGGCGATGGCCTGCCGCTTTGAGGTGACTCTGCCGCTCGAAGATCAGGCCGGCGTGTCCGCGGCGCGTCAGGCGCTGGACGAAGTGGACAGGCTTGAAGCTCAACTGACGATCTTCAGAGAGAGCAGCGAGGTCAGCCTCATCAACAGGGATGCCGCCGCGGGGCCGGTATGCGTCGAGCAATCTCTCTTTTCACTGCTGCTCTTATGCCGGGAGCTTTGCCGCGAGACCGGCGGCGCTTTCGACATTACTTCGGGCCCTCTGAGCCGCTGCTGGGGCTTCCTGAGAAGGCAGGGGCGAATCCCCGAGCCTGGCGAGATCGAAGAGGCGAAAGCCCTGGTCGGCGAGGATAAATTGCTCTTCGATTGCGAGTCGCGAGCGATTCGTTTCGCGCGGCCCGGCGTCGAAATCAACCTGGGGAGCGTCGGCAAAGGGTACGCGCTCGACCGCATCGCCGCGATCATGCGCAGGCGCGTTCGCGCGGCGTTGCTGAGCGCGGGGTCCAGCAGCATCCTGGCGGTCGGCGGCGTAGACGGCGGCTGGACGGTAGGCGTTCGCCACCCCGCAGACAAAGAGAGGCGCCTGGCCGTCGCGCGGTTGCGCGACGCGGCGCTCTCGACCAGCGGAAGCGAGGAACAGTTTTTCGAATTTGACGGCAAACGCTACGGCCACATCATTGACCCGCGTACTGGCTGGCCCGCCGGTCGCGTGGCGAGCGTGACCGTGATTGCGCCCTCTCCGACAGTTGGGGCGGCCGTTACCGACGCGCTGGCGACGGCATTCTATGTGGGCGGCCCTGAGCTGGCGGCAGGCTATTGCGCAGCGCATCCCGGCGTTCTGGTCTTGATGCTGGAGAGCGGGGCGGATCGTCCGATTCTTTTCGGCTCCAACAATCAATGCAATGTGGAGATTATCAATGAGTAGTAAGGCGCATCATTACCTATCCGGCGCGCAGCAGGCGGCGCTGGTGATTTTGCGCACATTGATCGGCTGGCATTTTCTTTACGAAGGTTATTACAAGTTGATGCTTCCGGCGTGGGGCGCCGACGGCAAGCCGCTCTCGCCGTGGACTTCCGTGGGATATTTGAAAGCGGCGTCAGGCCCGCTCGCCCGCGTCTTCCAATGGATGATTGACGCTGGATGGATCGGCTGGATTGATAAGACGGTCAAGATCAGCCTGCTGTTGATCGGCCTGTCACTCATTCTCGGATTGTTGACCAGAGCGGGTCTCTGGGGCGCGGTCTTTTTTCTGACATTGTTTTATCTGCTGGCGATCCCTACGGCGGGCGCGCCGCAACCAGGCAATGAGGGGACGTATTTGATCGTCAACAAGACTCTGATCGAAGGCGCGGCGGTAGGCGTTCTGCTGACCTTCAACACCGGGGCGATAGCTGGGCTGGATATGTTGTTGTCGCAATGGAAAAGCGCAAGACGAATCCGCAGTCACGCGGCGACAGTTGAATCAGGCCCGGCTTTTCAAGAAGGACGCGCGATTAGTCCACGGTCGCAGAGCGACGGTTGATCCTAGCCCGGCCTTTTCAAGGCCGGGAATTGACGCAATAAATTTACAGTCGCGGAGCGACGGTTGATCCTAGCCCAGCCTTTTCAAGGCCGGGAGATCGAAACGCGATGAATTCTTAGTCGCGGAGCGACGATTGATCCTAGCCCGGCCTTTTCAAGGCCGGGAGAGCGAGACGCGATAAATTCCCAGTCGCGGAGCGACGGTTGAACCTCTCCTTCAATGGTTGGGAGAGCGGAGACGATTATGGCGGACGCTTATACATCGTTGTACTACCACATCGTTTTCGGCACGAAAGGCCGTGTCGGTTACATCAAGCCCGAGATTGAACAACACATCTGGGAATATATCGGCGGCATTGCGCGAGAAAACAAGATGAGCGCGTTGCAAGTAGGTGGAGTCGAAGACCATGTTCACGCTCTCGTGATTGCTCCGCCGACTTTAGCTCCGAGCAAGATTGCGCAATTGCTTAAAGGCGGCTCTTCGCTATGGATTCACACCAAATTTCCAGAACTGCGCGGTTTCGAGTGGCAGGTCGGCTATGGAGCGTTCACCGTCAGCAAATCAGCTGTGTTGGATGTGCAACGCTATATTCAGAATCAGCGCGAGCACCATCGCAAGATGAGCTTTCAGGAAGAGTACTTGGAATTTTTGAAGAAGCACGGCGTTGATTACGACGAACGTTATTTGTGGAACGACAAACCCTAGGATCAATCGTCGCTCCGCGACTGGAAATGTATCGCACGTCTTTCCCGGCCTTTGAAAGGCCGGGCTAGGATCAATCGTCGCTCCGCGACTGGGAGAGATAATTGTCGTGACAAACCCGGCCTTTGAAAGGCCGGGCAATGATCAATCGTCGCTGCGGCGACTGGGAGACATAATTGTCCTGACAAACCCGGCCTTTGAAAGGCCGGGCAATGATCAATCGTCGCTGCGGCGACTGGGGGATAAAGATCGAAGATGAATCTTACCGATGAACAGAAGGAACAAGGGAGGCGCAATTTCCTGAGGGCGATTGCGGGGACTCCGGCGTTGGTTGCGCTCGGCGTCGCGGCGGCGGCTCGCGGCCCGATCAAAGGGGGGCCGGTCAAAGCGGCCGTCATCGGGACCGGGGGCATGGGCCGGGGGCTGATTGCGCAATGCCAGAAGGAGTTCATTGACCTGCGGGCGATCTGCGACATCAACCCTAAGCGCCGTCGCGTCGCGGCCGAGACGATCGCGAAGGCGGGATGGCCTCAACCCAAAGAGTACGAAGATTGGCGAGAGATGCTTCAAAAGGAAGACCTGGAGGCGACGATCATCGCCACTCCGCTGTGGTCTCACGCCGAGATCGCGGTCGGATGTCTCGACGCCGGCAAACACGTCTTGTGCGAAAAGATGATGGCCAAAACCGAGGCCGACTGCCTGCGCATGATCGACGCCAGCCGACGGAACCGTCGCACGTTGGAGATCGGCTATCAGCGATATTACAACCCGGTCTATCAGGCGGCCTACAACAACATCGTCAAGCAGGGGATGCTCGGCGACGTCTATTTCGCGCGGCTGGTCTGGCACCGCAACTCCAACTGGAGGCGCAAGGAAGACCCGCCCTCGGCCGGTTTCGATCCGAGCCGGTGGGGCTATCCCGATTGGGAACACCTGTTGAACTGGCGGCTCTACAAGCAATATTCCGAAGGTCTGGTGTGCGAGCTTGGAAGCCATCTGCTGACGGCGACGAATTGGTTCTTCGAGTCGGCGCCGGAAGCGGTCTATTGCACAGGTGGCATATCGCGCCACAAGGACGGGCGCGAAGTCTTCGACCACGTCTACGCCACTTTCGAATATCCCGGTGGGCGCACGGCGACCTTCTCTTCAATCGAATCGAACGCCTTCGAGGATCATTACGAGATGTTCCTGGGCACGAAGGGAACGCTGATTCTGCAGAACGAGACGGACGTTTTTTTGTTTAACGAAGGCGAGAGCCAATCGACCAGAGTAGAGGTCTCGCGGCAGACCTCGACGCCGGTGGCCGACGCGTCGGCCACGCGCCCTGCCGATAGCCCGGGCCGCACGGTCAATGCGGCCAATCAGGCTCAGGTTGACAGAGGGATTTCTTACAAGAACGAGATCGCGGAATTCTGCGCCGCAGTGAGGACTGGCGGCGCCGTACGGGGCGGCGGCGAAAGAGCGATGAAATCCGCCGTCGCTGTTCTGGCGGCCAACGCTTCAGCGGAGAAACACGTTCGGGTGGAGCTTAGCGCTCAATCATAGACCGCGATGCGCTGGCCTAAGCAGTGTTTGAGAATTAGTTGATGATTTAGAACTCCTTTCGCCTTCAAATGATTACCGATTAGCGTGGAACTGCTCCGCGCCTCGAACGACAAACGATAATCTCATCAACAGGAGGTTCCATCATGACTTCGTTGCAATTGCGGTTAGGGCGAAGCGTTTTGAGCGCGCTGGTCGCCATTCTTGTCATGTCCGCGGCGGCCCTCGCGCAGGATTACCGCGGCAAGGTGCAGGGCGTAGTCACCGATTCGAGCGGCGCCGCCCTCCCGGGCGTTAACGTAACGCTCAAGAATATCGGCACGGGCGTGGATGTGACGCGCCAAACCAACTCCGAAGGGCGCTACATATTCGACTTCGTCGAATCGGGCGTTTACGCCGTCCTCGTCGAAGCGACCGGATTCAAAAAATATGAGCAGCGCAACATCACCGTCCAGAACCGCGGAGACGTGACCGTGGACGCAAAGCTTGAGATAGGCGGCGTCACCGAGGTCATCACCGTGCAGGATTCACCCGTCGCCGTGAAGTTCAATACCACCAGCGACGTTTTGACGGTCGGCCGCGAGTTGGTCGAGCAATTGCCGATTCGCGGGCGCAATCCCTACAACATCAGCACGCTCGATCCGACCATCAACGGCGGCGAGAATAATAATGGCGAGAATCGCCCGTATCACCACGCCTTCGCCAATGAATTCGACGCGGGCGGCGGAACCTTCCGCGCCAATGACGTTCAACTCAACGGCGTGCCCCTGACCTCCAGCTACAAGACTTCTTACACGCCTTCGATAGAAGCCGTTCAGGAATTCTCGTTTCAGAAGAACGCGGTGGATTCGGAGTATGGTTACAGCAGCGGCGGCATCGTCATTCTGAACATGAAGTCGGGCACAAACGATTTTCACGGTTCGGGCTACTACCATAACCGCAATCCGATACTAAACGCCTTTGGCGACCCGACCCTCGTGCGCACGCCCGGCGCGGACGAAACGATTTTTCGCGGCACGAATTTGAAAATGTATGGCGGCACGATCGGCGGCCCCATCGTCAAGAACAAACTCCACTTCTTCAGTTCGTACGAACAGTGGGATGACCGCCGGCCAATCTCGGTCAAGATCACTTTGCCGACGGAGCTGGAACGGCAGGGAAATTTCAGCCAAAGCAGATTAGGGAACTATACAGTCTGTCCCGCCGGAACGACCTGCGGCCGCCCGATCTACGACCCGCTCACCTCGACCGGATCGAGCGGAGTGCGCCAGCAGTTTGCGGGCAACATGATTCCGATAGGGCGCTTCGATAAGACGGCGGTCAAGCTGCTGGCTGAATTGCCGCTGCCCAACCTGCCCGGCAACGATCTGAACTGGCAGGGCGTCAAGACGGAGAATGTGGATTACTGGAATTGGTCGAACCGCATTGACTGGACCATCAACGAGAGATGGAGATCGTTTGTGAGTTACGGGCAATACCGCACCCACCTTTTGGAAGCTCCGCCCGAAGACACGAATGGCAAACTCTTTCCCATCACGGGCAGCAACCGCTATGGCTTGACCATCGCGGCTGACACGATCTATACGATCAACTCCAGGATGACCTTGAACCTGCGCGCCAATTACCACCGATTGACCGATGAAGCCAATGTGCCGACGGCGCTGCTGGGCGAAGAGGGGCTGCAGAATCTGTGGCCGAACAATCCGTGGTACGCATCGCTCTATACCAATGACAGTATCTACTACCCGGCGGTGGATGTGCCGACCGGCGGCGTCGCCAATCGGCTGGGGCGCACCGGGCGCGAGTTCTGGCAACATCCGCAAGGCTGGGGCGGGTCGGCGCGCTTGAATTGGTATGTGGGCGATCACCAGATCAAATTCGGCGGCGAGTTGCGCGTGGACAAAGGCAAGGGCGCGCGCTTCGAGCCGATCAACCTGAACTTCCGCGCCCAACTCACAGCCAGTCAGAACTCGAGCGCCAACATCAATATTTCGGGCGACGAATGGGCGACCTTCCTGCTCGGCGTTATAGACACCAATACAGTTGGCCGCCGTACGCCCGTGCAAGAGGTCAATACGCTCGGCTATGCGTCCTACATTCAGGATGACTTCAAAGTGAATAACCGGTTGACGCTCAATTTGGGCTTGCGTTGGGAATACGAGCCTGGTCCCGTAGATGCGCAAAACCGCCTGTCGCAGCGGCTTGATTTGACCAACCCTATTCCCGAATTTCAGGCGACGCCGCCTGCGGTGCCGCAACAGGTCCTGGACCTGCTGGCCACCAAGGGCTACAAACCGACTTTCAACGGCGCGTGGGTTTTCGCTGACGAGAACAACCGCAACGCGTGGTCACGCATTCCTTACAACTTCCTGCCGCGCCTCGGCGTCGCGTTCAAGCTCGATGACAAATCAGTAATACGCTTCGGATGGGCGCGCTATATGTCGCCGTCGTCGCGCATACGCGATCCGCTGGGCGATTTCGTCAATCAGTACGCGGGTTATTCGACGGCCACGCCCGCGCTCCCGCTGAACAACGGCAGGCCGCAGACGTTCCTTTCCGATCCTTTCCCATCCACGGGAACCAACGCCAATCCGATACAGCAACCGACCGAAAAATCGCTGGGCCGTTATACCAACCTCGGCAACCCGGTCAGTCTGGATCAATACGATTTGAAGCCGCAACTCAACGACCGCTACAGCCTCTCGTACCAACGCGAAGTGTGGTGGCAGACGGTCTTTAGTTTCGACTTCTTCTTCAACAACGGGTTCAATCTGCCTTATGACAGCGATCTCAACATGGCCGATCCGAACTTCCTGTATGAGGTACCGCGTTCGATCACGAATTTGCAGGTGCCCAATCCGTTCCGCAATTACCTGACGATCGATAAATTCCCCGGTACGCTGCGCAATGGGAACGCTACTGTGTCGGTCGCGTCGTTGCTGCGGCCCTTTCCGCAATACGGTGCGATCACGCAGACCAACACGGCGGGCAGGGACCTGCACGTTCAATCTTACAAGTTCCAGGCGCAGCGGCGTTTCTCCAAAGGGCTGAGCCTTCTGGCGGCTTACGCCTACCAGCGCGAAGCGAGCACGGAATTTTTCGATGACCGCGCGACCTTCGCCGGTGATTTAACCTGGCGCTTCCGTGGGGACGCGCCGCGCCATCGCTTCAACCACGCGCTGACGTGGGAACTGCCTGTGGGCCGTGGGCGTTGGCTGCTCAAAGACGCTCCCAAACCCGTGGATCTGGCGCTGGGCGGATGGCAACTCACGACGACCAACCGCTGGTATTCAGGTTTCATACAGCAATTCAACCAGAACCTGATCGTCAGCGGCAATCCTAAGTTGGATCATCCGACGCGCGACAGATGGTTCGATACGTCTGTGTTCTCCGCTCTGCCACTGGGGGGGAATAATGACCCCGCGAATATCCCCCGCAAGAACCCATGGACTTACGACGGTCTCGTCGGGCCGGGCACATCGCAGACTGATATGACCCTGAGCAAGGCGTTTCGGCTGAACGAGCGCTTCAAGTTCGAGGTGCGCGTCGAAGCCTACAACGCGTTCAACCAAATCAACTGGGCTAATCCAGTACTGGATTTCACCAACAAAGATTTCGGCAAGGTTGTAAGCAAGCGGGCGCCCTACGTCGGGCGCGAGATTCAGTACGGATTCAAGTTGTCGTTTTAAATCAGAACAACCCGGAGCGGGACAGACTAATGGTCTTTGAATAAATAATGCGCCCAACATTGTAGGGGCGGGTTTTCCCCGCCCTA
>DATCXQ010000894.1:0-9483 GCA_036565725.1 Blastocatellia bacterium | reverse complement strand
AATCCCAGCATTCTTCCTATTTCTTCATACAAGCCAGGGAAGCCGATCGCAGAGGTAAAGAGGGAGTTTGGTCTGGACAGCATAGTCAAGCTGGCCTCAAACGAGAATCCGGCTGGGCCTTCGCCTCTGGCGCTGCTGGCGCTGGAAGAGGCGCTGCGGGAGATCAATTATTATCCCGAAGATGGCGGCATCGATTTGAAGCGCGGCCTGGCCGATAAATGCGGCATATCCTCCAACAACATTATCCTGGGTCATGGCGCCACTGAAGTTTTGGACATCATCGTCCGGGCTTTCGTCTGTCCGGGAGACGAGGTGATCTCGGCTCATCCGAGCTTCCCCTGGTTTCAGATGTTGGGGCAGATGAGCGGAGCCAAGAACGTTATCGTGCCGCTGCGGGACCACACGCACGATTTGCAGGCGATGGCGGATAGCATTACGCCTGAAACGAAACTGATCTTCATCGCCAATCCGAACAACCCGACCGGGACCATAGTAGGGCAAGACGAGATCGAATCTTTCTTGAAGTTTGTTCCTGATCACGTGGTCGTGGCGCTGGATGAGGCGTACACCGAATATGTCACGAGCGAACAGTGCGACACGATCAAATATGTCTGGCGAAAGCCGGCGATCATTATCAGAACATTCTCCAAGTTCTCGGGCCTGGCCGGGCTGCGGATCGGCTATGCGATAGCCGGGCGTCGGATCATCGAGCTGCTCGAGAAGGTTAGGGCGCCCTTCAACACGGCCGCGGTCTCCCAGGTGGCGGCGCTGGCCAGCCTGGAAGATCACAAGCACCGCGAACGAACCCACCGTCTGGTCAATGACGGAAAAGCGTTTCTCTACGCCCGGTTCAAGGAATTGGGATTGGATTACGTGCCCAGCGAGGCCAATTTCATCTTCGTTGATTTTCACACGGACGCTGAAGTGATCTTCAATTCCCTGCTCAGCCGCGGGCTCATCATCCGGCCGATGCTCAAAACCTGCGCCAGGATCACAATCGGGACGCCGGAGCAGAACGCGCGCCTGGTTGACGCTTTGAGAATGGAGATCTCGGGGAGGCCGGCCAAAAAAGGGCGGGCGATCGGGGCTGAATGACCGAGTAGGCTTTGAACATTACAGGAGGGGGCAATGCAAAACCAAAAGATCACATTCGTTGATTGCACGCTGCGCGACGGCGAGCAGGCGCCCGGAGTCTTTTTCACTCTGGAAGAGAAACTGGCCATCGCGGATCTGCTTGATGCGGCTGGAGTGGATATTTTAGACGCCGGAATGCCTAGCGTCTCGAATGAGGAGCGTCGAACTATAGAGGCCCTGCTGGATCGCGGTTATCGCGCGACCATCGCGGTCACGATTCGCGCTCTTCGCGAAGAGATAGATTTGGCCCTGGCCTGCGGATTGAAAGAGGTCTTTCTCTTCATGCCGGTCAGCCCGCAGCACCTCCAACACAAGTTCGGCCTGACGCTGGAACAGGCGCGGCGAAGGATCGAGGAAGCCATAGGGTATGCGGTCTCCAAGGAGCTCCGCGTCCATTTCGTTGCCGAAGACACTGTGCGCGCGGCCCCCGCGGCCATTGCATCGGTCTTCGATCGGGCCAGTGAGCTGGGCGCGACGAGCGCCATCGTTTGCGATACGGTAGGAGTCATGCGGCCGGAGAAGATGGCCGAGTACGTGAACACGCTGACCCGCCACATGAAATCCGAGATCGCCCTGGGCATCCACTGTCACAACGATTACGGATTGGCCACGGCAAACACGCTGGCGGCGGTCGGCGCAGGCTGCTCCATAATCACTGCAACTGTCAACGGATTGGGCGAACGGGCCGGCAACGCGCCGATCGAGGAAGTGATCTGCGCGTTGGAAGGTCTCTACGACAAGAAACTCGGAATTGAGAAATCGGTCTTGCCGCGACTATGCGAAACGGTGGCTGCGGCTTCGGGAGTATTCCTGACGCCGACCAAACCGATTGTCGGTCTGAATGTCTTTCGTCACGAATCGGGCGTTCACGTTGACGGCATGCTCAAAGACCCATCCACCTATGAATCAATCGACCCGGCGCCGCTCGGACGCCGGCACCAATTCCTGCTGGGCAAGCACTCGGGTCGAGGACTTGTCGAAACCTTGCTGGCCAGTGAAGGGATAGAGGCGGCGCCCGAAGTCGTCATGCGCATCCTCGAACGTGTCAAGTTCGCCAAGTCGTCGCGCGACAAAAGCCCGTTCCTGGATATGGAAGAGCGTCTCCGTCAGTTCTGGGGGAACCACCTCTCGTTCGGCGAAGATCAATTCTGGGAGATTGCTCGCGAAGAGCTGGCGAGGGGTTAGCCACAGAGACGCAGAGACAGAGAAGGAGAGACAAGGGAACAAGGGGACAAGGGGAAGGGGAAAGATTCTCCTTGTCTCCCCCTCTCCTTGTCCCTTGTCTCCGCGCCTCTGTGTCTCTGTGGCAAATAGAAAGGCAAGAGATGAGCGGTCAAACTCTGACAGAAAAAATACTGCTGCGGAAAGTGAACGCGCCGGTGGCGCCGGGCAGCGAGTATTTTCGCATCCCTGTTGATCTGGCGCTCGGCCACGACGCGACCATCGCGTTGTTGATCGAAAGGTTCAAGAAGACCGGCCGACGCATCTGGGACCCGTCGCGCTGCTTTTTTGCCGCCGACCATTTTGTTCCGCCCTCGACACCCGAACGAGCCGACATCTTGAACCGGTTTCTCAGTTTTGTGAAAGAAGAATCCGTGCCGCAGGACCTGCTCTATCGCGGCATCAGCCATCAGTTGCTGGTCGAAGATCGCCGCTGTCAACCCGGGATGGTGATTTGCGGCGCCGACTCGCACACGGTGATGGCCGGCGCTCTCGGATGTTTTGCGACAGGAATGGGTTCAACCGACATTCTGGCGATATTGCTCGGCGGCGAGGTCATTCTGCCTGTTCCTAAATCCATTCTGGTGAGGCTTACGGGAAAGGTCCCACCCTGGCTCTTCGGCAAAGATATTGCCCTCGAGATCATCCGCAGGATAGGTGAGGGTGGCGCTGTCGCTCACGCGTTGGAGTATCACGACCGGACCGACCCGGGGTTATCAATGGACAGCCGGTTCACCATCTCCAACATGTCGGTCGAAGCGGGCGCAACCAACGGCATATTCGTTCCGGATGAAGCTCTCAGGCGTTATCTCGCGCTCCGCGACGCTCCGGGAGGAGAAAATGGGCATTCCGCCGACGCGCGCTTTGAGGCCGCATGGCTGGACCCTGACCCCGACGCCGACTACGTACAGGAGATTGACATCAACGTTGAGGACATTCCACCGCTGGTCGCGCTGCCTGGCGACCTGGGCCGGATCGTCCCCATCGACGAAGCCGAATCTCAACCGATCCAGCAAGTCTTTGTCGGTTCATGCGCGGGCGGCCGCGTGGAAGACCTGGCAGTCGTCGCACGGCTGTTGCGCGACAGGCGGGTGGCCCCGGGAGTCATGCTCGTCATTACGCCGGCCAGCCAAACGATTTATTACGAGTGCCTGCGAAACGGGATCTTCCAGACTCTGGCAGAAGCCGGAGCGCTGATTACCAATTCTTCCTGCGGGGCTTGTGGTGGCATAGATAAAGGTTTAATCGGCGCGGGCCAGTCCTGCCTGTCGACATCCAATAGGAACTTTCGAGGGCGCATGGGATCGCCAGACGGTTTTATCTATCTGGCCTCGCCGTTGGTTGCGGCGGCGGCTGCGATTACCGGGAGATTGACCGATCCGCGTCTGTTGCTTGCGGAGACGCGCGCCGACGCCGGACTGAATAGCGGCGCCCCGCAATGAACCGGCTTCTGTTATCTGGAACTCGGAGGAGTAGTTCACGTCGGCCATGCCGACGCCGTGAAAGAATGAAAAGCGTGGTTCGTAGTCCCGCCTTTAGGCGGAAGCATTTGGCGTCACGGGATGGCTCCGCGTCTGACACTTCCGCCTAAAGGCGGGACTACAAACTGATTTTCGGAGGAGACTCATGATCATCGCGGGAAAAGCCCTGGTAATGGGGAATAATGTGAACACCGACGTCTTACATCCATCTCAGTTCTTTTCTTTGGATGATAACAAGGTGCGCGCCGGTTTTTTGCAGGCGGCTGCCGGCTACGAGCAGGCCGGCGCCGGCGACCTGTCAGGCCGAATCATTCTGGCCGGAGACAACTTCGGATGCGGTTCCAGCCGCGAGACCGGGGCGCGCGCCTTTGTGCTTGCCGGGGTGCGGGCCATTGTCGCGCGGTCGCTCGCAAGAATCTTCAGCAGCAACGTGCGTAACCTTGGACTGCCGGCCGTCGAATGTCCCGCCTTGCCGCAGCTGACAGAGAGCGATTTCGAAGTAGGGGTTGACCTCCAGACCTGGACCCTGGAGATCCCGGCCGCCTCCGGGATTCCGACTGATAGACGGCAGCTCGCGTTGAAGCGACTGGACCCGTTCTGGGAGGCGGTCATTCGCGCAGGGGGGTTGATGGGCTTTCTTGGTTTCAAAGACAGTCAATGAATCAGAAATTTGTCGCAACGACTGAAGTGGGATGATTGCATGGATCGAAAGTTTATCCGGATCAGCGAAAAGGTGGCCGACTTTGTGAGTGGCGCCGATGCGGGCCACTCATCCGAGCTGTTTAACAGTCTCGCGCTTGAGGTGTTCGAGTATCAATACCGCTCCATCAAGCCTTATCGCCGGCTTTGCCAGCATAAAGACAAGACTCCCGAAACGGTCCAGTCCTGGTCGGAGATACCGGCCGTGCCCGCGGACGCTTTCAAGCAGTTCACGCTCTTCACCGGACAGCCGGATCAGATAGCGAAGACCTTCAGGAGCAGCGGGACGACGGATCCGCGCAACAGCAGCAAGTCGCACTTCTCGGCGGCCGGACTCGAGTTGATGAATACGGCGGTCGCCGTCAACGCGGCGCGCATGTTGTTTCCCGATAATCGGCGGACCAGGATTCTGGCGCTGGCGCCCAACCCGGAAATCGCGCCGCACATGATCATGGTCAACGGCATGAGCCATATGATCAGGCAGTTCGGCGCCGAAGGCAGTCGCTTTTGTATCGGCGCTCAGGGACTCGACGTGAAGTCGCTGCTGGACGAGTTGCTGCAGTGTGAGAAGGACGAGACGCCAGTAACGCTCATGGGGGCATCCTTCGGATTTGTCCACCTCTTCGACCAGATGGAGGAGTGGGGGCGCCGGTTCGCGCTCCCTGACGGCAGCCGGTTGATGGACGCCGGCGGGTACAAGGGTCGTAGCCGGGAGCTTGAACGAACTGAGTTCGTCGAGCGCGCCTGCGCATCACTCGGATTGCCCCCGGAACGAGTCGTCAATCTGCTTGGAATGACCGAACTGGCGAGCCAGATCTACGACGGAACGCTCGCGCGCTCGATTTGCGGCCCCGTTGACGGCGCCGCGATGGGAATGAAGGAGGCGCCGCACTGGGTCCGAACGAGGATCGTTGATCCGACCTCTCTCGAATCCGGAGACCTTGGAGAGGTACGCGATGGGCGCCGTCCAGGTTTGTTGCGACACCTCGATCTGGCGAATGTCGAGCGTCCGATGGTCGTTCAAAGCGACGACATCGGCCTGTGGCGCGAGAGCGGCGATGGGGCTGGCTTCGAAATACTCCGGCGGGCCAAAGGCTCCGAACCGCGTGGATGCTCGCTCAGCGTGGAAGAGTTCAGCCGATTGCGCTCGGAATCGACTTTATCCGCTTTGCCGTGATCGTTCGCGCGGGTCCCAATGGATGTTGGAAGGATCAACTGACGGCGAACCGGAGAAATCCGTTCCCATAGGAAATTCGCGGTTGATCTTCGGCGTAGCCTTCATGTCCCGTACCGACGTTCAGGAACAATGAAAAACGCCCCTGGGTACGCATCGCTTCCGGCTGCTTTGCTTCGATCAAAGATCGAAGGGGGAGCCAGGGCCGCTGGAAGCGATGCGCGCCCAGGGGGGTTCCGCAGGAGTCGTTCATTTCACAGTGAGTGACGCCTGGAAATAATGAAAATCGCGGCGCGCCATGTACCGTAGGTTGTCCAACCTGCGGATGGCTTCACAACCAAACCGCTTGATTGCAACTAAAGGCTTCAATAATCAATCCCCCGCAGGCCCCCGCAGGTTGGACAACCTACGGTCAGTAGATCGCGAAATGGACGGAGACATCCATTGTTCATCGTTCAGTTGTCATTTGTCATTGCCGGCCGCAGCAGTAGATCGATCCCCTATGAACATTGGGCGATTTCCGGGCAATGACAAATGATAAATGAACGATGAACAATGACGAATGCTCTTCATTTCCTGATTTCGCGATCTACTAACGGTACATTTTTTCGGAGGAGGGACCCATGGCCCAGGAGATGGCCAGCGCCTGCTGGCTGCACCCGGACCTCAGAAATGCGCTCGCCGCGCTGCCGGGCGCCACGACCAGCTTCATCAAGCGTTACGAGCGCGCCGGCAAGACCACTGACGTCTCATTTGATCTGCTGGCCCCGGAGGCCCTGCGAAAGGTCGTCTCATTTCTACGCGACCGATGCGAAGCCGTGCTGCGGAAAAGAAGCGTGACGGAGATCGTCAACCTGCTGGATTCGGCCGCCGAACTGTGGCTGGATCCGGCGTACGCGCCTCGTCAAAAGGCCGTCGGTCTGATTTCAGACATCACCGGTTTCTCGCCGGAGATGGTGGAGCACGCGATTGACGAGGAGCAATCAAGCTCGCGCGGCCCGCACCTGCTTCAAGCTCTGACAAACGAATTGGGCGACCCGGCTTTCCTGGACGGTTTCCAGCGCAACGACAGGCTGGGCGGCTTCAGTCACGCTTTGGGGCCGGGGCTGGTAGGAGCGATTTTCAGTTCGAACATACCCGCGCTCCCGCACCTGGAAGTGATGCGCGCATTCCTGACCAAGTCGGCCTGTCTGGGCCGCGTTTCAGCAGGGGAACCGGTCTTCCTCACGATGTATGCGGAGACCCTGTACGAACTCGATCCGGAATTGGCGTCTTGCATGGCGGTGATTTACTGGGAGCGCGGCGACGACGAGCGCGAATCGATATTTCTCAATGAGATTGACCATCTTGTCGCGTATGGCGGCGACGAGCAGATGAGTCGGTTGCTCAAATTGAAGCCACCCGCCCTGGAAACGACGCTTCACGGACACGGCGTGGGGTTCACTTATATCTCGCGCGGCGCGCTCAACCGGCAAAATCTTGATGACCTCGCCCGCGATGTCAGCTACGACTTCACGATCTTCGACGGCCACGCCTGCTTATGCCCGCAGCTATGCATGGTCGAGACCGGGGGCGAGGTCTCGCCTCGCGAGTTCGCCTTCGCCTGCGCCCGCGAAATGGGCCGGTGGGCAAAACATTTGCCGCCGCGCAGGTTCGATTTGTCGGAGGCCGCCGCCAAGTATCGGATGAGGGAACTCTACCTGATGCGCGAGTCTCCTGCCGACGATCTGGAAGTGATCGCCGCGCCCGAAGACCATTCGTATTTGATCGTCGTCGAGCGACTCGAACAGTTCGAGCCGTCGCCGATGGATCGCTTTTTCAGGATAGCGCCGATCGACGGCTTCGCGGACGTGGAACGGCTGATCAGACCGCTTAAAGAATACCTGCAGTGCGCGGCAATGGGACTCGGGGCGGAGGAAACTGGCGAGAATCAACTGCTGAGAAGGCGGCTTGCGTCGTGGGGCGTTTCGCGGATGGTCCCGCCGGGCATTATGGGCCGGCCATCCATGATGTGGCATCACGACGGAGCTCCTTGTCTGGGAAAGATGGTCAGGTGGTGCGACATCGAATTGACGCCGCCTGATGTTTTGCTGACAGTTCAGCGAAACACCTGACCAAAGATTAAAGGAGTCGTTCATGTCGCAATGAGCGACGCCCGGCAACAATGAAAGCGGCAAGACCTAGCCACAGAGGTCACAGAGATCACAGAGGGTGGCGCCTTGTTTTTTTATGCTCTGTGTCCTCAGTGCGCTCTGTGGCTCAATCCTGATCTTGGAGCCCCAGGCATATAGATGATCTAGAGATGCTGTTGATTGGCGGCTTCGGGGGAGCCGATGCCGAGCATCGAACGCTGCTGGCCGAGGCGGATTTCGACCTGACGAAGGTCACTCCAACTAACTCGCCCGTCAGCATTATCGAGGTGTCCCAGCATATGCATAGTAGTGATTCGCCCGGCGAGTTGGTGGTGATGTCTTGGGCGGGAGGATGGGGCAAAGGTCTGCTTGAAGCGGTGTCGATGCCATTCACCAAACTCACCGGCATCCCGGTCCGCCACGAAACCAATATCGGTCTCAAACTACCGGCCGCCCTGCTGGAGGCGCTTGAAATGGGCGAGCGGCCACCCTTTGACGTTGTCTGGTCCAACTCGGTCCCTGCCATGACGATGGCGCAGAAGGGCTGGAGCCATCCGCTGGATGAAGGGTTGACGCCGAACCTGGCCACGCTCTGTTCAAGGTGTAAGCCGGAAGGGTTTTCAGGCTGGCCTTTTGTCTCGCCCTACATCGTTCACTACGTCATGGCGTATCGTGAAGAAGCATTTCCGCACGGAAAGCCGGATAGTTGGGAAGTGATGCTCGATCCACGCTACAAAGGCAAAGTGGCGTTATATCCGGGTGGCAATGGTTTCTATCCCATTGCCCAGACGCTGGGCGGCGGCTCGCTGGATGGAATTCCCGGCGACATGGCTGCTTGTTGGGAATTCTTCCGCAGGTTGAAGCCGCAGGTCGGCCATCTGGGCTACAGCATAGGCATGGGCGAACTGATACGCAGGGGGGAGTTGGACATCTGCTTCCGGGCGTTAACGAACGCCATCGCATTCAAGGATGAAGGTCTGGCGGTTTCCTGGGTCGCGCCGAAGGAAGGAATTACGGATACAGCCGACGCGTTCTGGATTCCGAGAGGCGTTCCGGATGACGTTGTTTTCTGGGCTAATCACTATATCGACTTCGCTCTTTCGCTGGAAGTTCAGGAGAAATGGTGCGACAAACTGGGCGTGATGCCCGCGCATCGAGAAGCGCGGCTGTCGGAAGCGCTGCGAACCAATGCGGATTTCCCGAAGTCGGCGGACGATTTCTCCGGCGTTTTGCATGTCCCGGACATCGTCAAGATGCGTTACGAGGCGGAGTGGGAAAACAAGTTCAACGAGATCTTCTCCGGCTAGAGCGGTTATCAGATCAGTATACGGAATGTGGCGGTAGACTGACCGTGAGGCTTGTCGTTATCCAAATCTTTTGCGTTCCCAGTTAGGCGCTTCTTCGTCGCGGAGCGACGGTTGAGCTTAGGCCGGCGTTAAAACGCCGGCTTAGGGGCGAATGATTATCCAGTCGCGGAGCGACGGTTGATAATGTTGTGAGTTCGTCTTTACATTCAACTTTTCTTCGCATCCTTCAACCGTCGCTCCGCGACTGGGGGGGCCAATACTCAACACCGGCGTTAAAACGCCGGCCTAAGCTCAACCGTCGCTCCGCGACGAAGAATAAATCCGTACGCTGATCT
>DATCXQ010000888.1:0-13368 GCA_036565725.1 Blastocatellia bacterium | reverse complement strand
CCCGCGTCCTCGCGGGCAGGTCTTGCGGTGAAGCCTGCCTGCGAGGACGCGGGCGCGCCATTTTCTGAGGAGATTTTATGTGCGGAATCATGGGATATGTGGGTAGCCAGCAGGCCGTCCCGGTCGTTATTGAAGGGCTGCGGCGGCTGGAGTATCGCGGCTACGACTCGGCGGGGATCGCCGTCATCAACGACGGCAAGATTGAGGTCCGCCGACGCCCCGGCAAGTTGCAGGGCCTGGTGAAGGCGATACAGAACGAGCCGCTGGAAGGCCGAACCGGCTTGGGGCATTCGCGCTGGGCAACGCACGGCAGGCCGACTGAAGAGAACGCGCACCCGCACCGCGACTGCGGAGGACGGATCGTCGTCGTCCACAACGGCATTATCGAAAATTACCTCGAACTCAAACGCGAGTTGCAGGCCCAGGACCATGCCTTCCAGACCGAAACCGACACCGAAGTCATCGCGCACCTGATCGAGAAATATCTGATTCAGGATGCGGCCGGCGGATTTGAAACGGCCTTCCGTCGCGCGTTGGCCGAACTGCGGGGGATATATGCGATCGTGGCAATGTCCGCCGACGAACCTGACAAACTCGTCTCCGCCCGGCTCGGCCCGCCGATCGTCGTCGGACTGGGCGACGGCGAATATTTTGTGGCCTCGGACATTCCGGCGCTGCTGCCTTACACGCGCGACATCTTTTTCCTGGGCGATAACGAAATCGTTACTCTGACGCGCGGCGGCGTGCGCGTCAGCAACGGGCAGGGCGCGGAGGTCGAGCCGCAGGTCCAGCGCATAAATTGGGACCCGGTCCAGGCCGAAAAGGGCGGGTTCAAACATTTCATGCTCAAGGAGATTTACGAGCAGCCGCGCGCCATCCGCGACACTACGCAAGGCCGCGTTTCGCTCGACACGGGCCGCGTATTCCTGGACACGATGGCCATTGACCGCGCGGAGTTCGGTCGCTTCACCGACATCAAGATCGCGGCCTGCGGCACGGCCTGGCACGCGGCGATGGTGGCCAAATATCTGATCGAGGAATTGGCGCGCGTCCCCGTCGAGATCGATTACGCGTCGGAGTTCCGCTACCGCAACCCTATCCTCTCGCCGACGACGCTGATGATGGTCATCTCGCAATCAGGCGAGACCGCCGACACGCTGGCCGCGCTGCGCGAGGCCAAGGGGAAAGGATGCCGGAGCCTGGCGATCTGCAACGTGCAAGGCTCGATGATGACGCGCGAGGCCGACTGCACGGTCTACACGCACGCCGGGCCTGAGATTGGCGTCGCCTCGACGAAGGCGTTCACCTCGCAAATGGTCGCAGCCTACCTCTTCGCTCTCTTCCTGGCGCAGGAGCGCGGGACGCTCGACGAAGAGAAGTTGAAATGGCATGCGTGGCGGCTTTCGGAACTGCCGGTCAAGATCGAAAAGTTGCTGAACAACCCCGAAATCGATTACGAAGAGCTGTCGAAGAAATTCGTGCTCTCGACCGACTTCCTCTACCTCGGCCGCGGCATCAACTTCCCTATCGCGCTCGAAGGCGCGCTGAAACTCAAAGAGATCTCCTACATTCACGCGGAAGGCTACGCGGCGGGTGAGATGAAGCACGGGCCGAACGCGCTGATCGATTCCCGGCTGCCGGTTGTCGTCATCAACACGCTCGACCCGAACGACGAAAAATCGCGGCTGCGCTATGAAAAGACGATCTCGAACATCCAGGAGGTGAAGGCGCGCGACGGCATCGTGGTGGCGGTCGTCACCGAAGGCGACAAGGACACGCGCGAATCGGCCAGCTATGTTATCGAAGTCCCGCCCTCGAGTGAGTTGCTGTCGCCGGCGCTCTCCGCCATACCGCTGCAATTGCTCGCTTACCACATCGCGGTGCGCAGAGGCTGCGACGTCGACCAGCCGCGGAATCTGGCGAAGTCGGTGACGGTCGAGTAGGGCGTGAGTTTTTGCCCGCGGGCGGAATCGGAAAAGCCTTCGCGAACTTTGCGTCTTTGCGCCTTTACGAGAGACTCGACCCGGTCCGCCCGGATTCTCGCAAAGGCGCAAAGACGCAAAGGTTATTCTTCAAAGAGAGAGCGCCGGGATCTCCAGGGCGGCAGCAGATGTTTTTGAATCTTGCCCAGCGCGGTTCGCGGCAGACTGTCGACGCGGATGATTGCGCGCGGGACTTTGAACGACGCGAGAGATTTGCGGCAAGCGTCCTCCGCGGCCTTCTCGTCGAATGTCTCGTCGGCGACGACGTAAGCGACGGGCAGTTCGCCCCGCAGTTCGTCCGGAGCGCCGCAAACGGCGGCTTCACGCACGCCGGGCTGTTCAAGCAACACCTCTTCGATTTCGCGCGGGTAGATGTTGAAGCCTCCGGAGATGATCAGGTCGGTCCGGCGGCCGCGCAGCGTGATGTAGCCGTCGGCCGAGCGCTCGGCCAGATCGCCCGTGCGAAACCAATTCTCGTCAGGGCCAAAGACCATCGCCTCAGCCGTCGCATCTGGCCGCCGCCAATAGCCCGCGAAGACATTCGGCCCGCTTACGTACACTTCCCCGACCTCGCCTTCAGAGACGGGCCGCATGGCGGCGTCGAGTATCCTGACCGAGACGCCGGGCAGCGGGAACCCGACAGAGCCCGCGCGCCTCTCGCCTTCATACGGATTGCTGATGTTCATCAGCGTCTCGCTCATCCCGTACCGTTCGAGGATCGTGTGTCCGAACTTCGCGCAGAACGCCTCCAACACACTCGCCGGAAGCGGCGCGGAGCCTGAGACAAACAGCCGCATCCGCTCGCCGATGCGCCGCGCCTGATCGGAAGGCAGTTCCAGCAAGCGCGCGTAGATCGTCGGGACGCCGAAAAACAACGTAGGCCGAAACGATTCGAAGAGCGCCCCCGCGCGGTTGATGTCGAAGCGTTCGGCCAATCGCATGCGACACCCGCTCAGGAGCCATACGTGGACGCCGTTGCCGAGGCCGTGGACGTGAAACAGCGGCAAGACGGCCAGATAGCGGTCTTCGCTGGTGATCCGCCAGCAGGCGAGCAGATTGACCGCGTTGGCGGCGAAGTTGTTGTGAGTGAGAATCGCGCCTTTCGAGCGCCCCGTCGTGCCCGACGTGTAAACGATCGCCGCCGGATCGTCGCCGTCGAGCGCAGTTCGTATGCGCGCGCCATCGAGCGCGCCTGCTGCGGCGGCAAGCTCATCCACGTCCCAAATCGGAACTCCCGATGGTACAAACTGCGCAAGCTCGCGCGTCGTCACGACCGCTTTCGGTTCTGAGTCCGCGACGATGTGACCGATTTCGCGTTCGCGGTAGAGCGCGTTGATCGGAACGACGATCACGCCAGCTTTGACGCAGGCCAGAAAGAGGTCGATGAATTCGACGCGGTTCGGCATGAAAAAGCAGAGGCGGTCGCCCCGCGAGATACCGCGTGACGCGATGAAGCGCGCGACGCGGTCACTCCGCGCGTCGAGATCGCCGAACGTGAACTTGTCGACAGAGCCGTCCGCGCGATCGTATTCGAGCGCGTCAGATGATGCGCGCCCGGCAAGTGATAGATCGAAGAGATCGAGTAGTTGCATGGAAACAAGGATACCATTGACAACTGCGGCGGTCGGCGCCAAAAGATTCGCGCCTGCAAACAACATAAGGAGGACGCCTGCTATGAACTCCCCTAACCGCCCCGGCTTCATTCCGCCTCATGGCCATTATCAAGAGTTGCTGTCTTATCAGAAAGCGGAAGTTGTTTACGACCTAACATTCCATTTTTGCGAGCGTTTCCTCAAACGCGGCGACCGGACAGTTGATCAAATGATTCAAGCCGCCCGCTCCGGAAAACAAAACATCGCGGAGGGCAGCCAAGCTTCAGGCGGCTCCAAGGAGATGGAGATCAAACTCGTCAACGTAGCCCGAGCCAGCCTGGAAGAACTTCTGGTCGATTACCAGGATTTTCTGCGCGTGAGAGGTTTGCGCATCTGGACCAAGGATTCCACAGAAGCTCAATACGTTCGCAAGCTCGGCTACCATAGGCCCATCACCTATGAGATTTACCGCGAATTCTGCGAAACCCGCTCAGCCGAAGTCGTTGCCAATATAGCCCTCTGCCTTATCCACCAGACAAACTATCTGCTCGATCAACAGATTCGGCGACTGGAACAGGATTTCGTCAAGGAAGGCGGATTGCGCGAACGCATGACCCGCGCGCGGCTGCAACACAGGAAAAAGAATCAATGAGCATGTGGGACCGATAGGACTTATGAGACTAATAGGACCTATAAGTCCTATTAGTCCTATCGGTCCCACATGTCCTATAAGTCCTACCTCCTTATCATAGGCCGAGCCTGTCTTCTGATTATCTGAGGCATAAGCTGGGGCGCCAGTTGATTCTGATTAGTCATGGGTTGAAACATCTGACCGTTGGCGGGCGCTGGATAGGTTGTCTGCCTAGGTTTTCTGACTATTCGTCGCCGCGTGGCGCCGGGCAGCGCTGAATACCTTTTTTGCCGGACCAACCTGTTTTGACCAGGCTGATTATCGATCACCATCTTTTCCGCCTCCCGCTTTTCCGCGCCGGCTGGCGGTGTGAACTTCTCGGCTCTCAGATCGGGGCGCAAGGCGAGCGCGCGTTTGATGAAATCTGTCCAGATCGGGGCCGCCGCGTGGCCGCCCACCATACCCAGATTATGGTAATCGTCGAATCCGACCCAAACGACCACCAGCAGCTTCGGGGTGTAACCGGCGAACCATGCGTCGTGCGAACTGCCAGTCTTGCCAGCCGCCGGGCCGCGATACCCCATGCTCCTGACGATTGTAGCCGTGCCGCGATCGACTGCTTCAGCCAACGTCTCGGTGACGACGTAGGCCGCTGAGGGGTGAAGCACACCGGTTTCCGCAGCTGTGATCTCTTCGGTCACGCCGTCGTGTGTAATTGATTTGATTCCGAAAGGAGCCACACTCACGCCGCCGTTTGCGAACGTCGAATAAGCCTGCGCGATTTCAAACGGGGTGGCTTCGAAAGCGCCGAGCGCCATCGAGGGGTAAGGTTCGGGCCGGGGCAATCCCATTTTCTCGGCGATGTCGGCCACCTTGGACAACCCGATCTGTATCGCGGCGTCCACCGCCACCACGTTCAACGACCGCACGACTCCCTCGCGCAAGGTCACCGACTGATTCGAATACCTGCCGCCGTAATTCTGCGGGCGGTAGATTTGATGGCCGAAAATGATCTCGTGAGGCGCGTCAATGAAGACGGACTCCGGCGACACGCCGTTGGCGAGCGCGGCGGCGTAAACGATCGGTTTGAAAACCGATCCCGGCTGGCGGCGCGCGTCGGTGACGCGATTAAGCTGGCTTGACGCGTAATCGCGTCCGCCGACCATCGCCAAAATCTCTCCAGTGTGGGGATCAATGGCGATCAGAGCGGCTTCCGGCAATCCGCCCCCGGTTCTTTTCGCGCGCCGGCTGAAGACGCGATCTAGTTTCGCAAGATAATTTTTCACCGCTATGTTCGCGGCCTGCTGCAGATCGGGGTCGAGCGTCGTCCCGATTTCAAGGTTCGACGCCTCGCCCTCGTCGATATTCCGGCCGGACAGCTCGCGCCGCAGATAATCGACGAAATACTGCGCGGACGACTCGTCGAAATTTCCGGCGGGAATCAGGGTCAATCTCTCCGACTTCGCGGGCTCGGCGTCTTCGTGGCCGACCAGATTTATCTCGGCCATCGCGTCAAGCACTGTGTTGCGACGCGCGACGGCCGCGCTGGGACGCAGATAGGGCGAATAACGGTTGGGGGCTTGCGCCAGGCCGGCGAGCAGCGCTGACTCCGCGAGCGAGAGTTCATGCAATTCTTTGCCGAAATAGACGCGCGCCGCCTGTTTGAATCCGTAAATGGCCGTTATTCCGCTCTGCCCCAGGTAAACGTGGTTGGCGTAGAGCGTGAAGATCTCCTCTTTTCTCATCCGCCGTTCGATGGCCACCGCCATCATCGCCTCCGCAAATTTGCGTTGATAGGTGCGCTCCGGCGTCAGGAAGTTCGTCTTTACCAACTGCTGCGTGATGGTCGATCCGCCCTCGCGGATTTCGCCGTGACGCCAGTTCTCCCACAACGCTCGGAAGATGGCTTTCACATCCACCCCCCGGTGCGAGAAGAAGCTCCGATCCTCGATAGCTATCAGCGCGTTGACCAGTGAGGGCGGGAAATCTTCGAAGTTCGCCTGAATTCCCCCGCCCATTGGAAGTGTCGCGTCGCCGCTTTCCGCAGTGAGCGACTCGGGCGGTAAAGCGACGCTCTTGAGGTTCTTCCCCGTGGCGGCGTCTTCGATTTTGACGATCTGGGATCCATTCCTCCGGTTGAATTTGATCTTGACGGTCTCCGGCGCGCTCGCGACGCCCCCACGGTTATTCGTCCGCAATTGCGCCGCGTCGCCTGCAATAACGAAGACGCCCGAAGAGAATTGGTCGACAGGATCGCCCCATCGCCCCTGCCTATAGCCGGCTCGCAGCAATCGCTCCCGCAATTCGTCCTGCGAAATCTGTTGCCCGACGCTCATGCGGCGCGGCGCGGCGTAAACGCCGGGGCGCTGCCGCAGCGTCCGCTGATCCAGTCGTTCGTCAACTACCCCCGCGTAGTAAGCGTATACTTTGTACAGTTTAAAACCCCCAATGGCCGCAATCGAAATGAGAGCCGCCGCAATGACAGTCAAAATGCGGCGCTGGTTGAGATGAATGCGAGTAAACTTGGGCGCGGGGCGAATATGGCGCGGCGCGGCGCGCAGGTTTCTGATATCTTCATCAAGAAGCCGACGCCTTCTGCCCCTTCTTGTCCTGTCGCTCATGGCCCCTCCATTCCGATCGCTCGCCGCGGTTCCAGGCAAGTTCACAAATGAAAGGTGCAACGACTATGCCATATAAAACATCGCATGCGCCGTATTTCAGATGAAATACTACACATGGCGCAATCCAAACGTCACTGGCTGACTTCTATCATGTTATTGACTTCCTTGACGCCGCTTGTGGCTCTGGCGATGTTTTCGGCCCTGATCCTGATCTGAGCGTTTTCTACATTCCCCGTGAGTGTGACCCTGCCGTCCTTCACTTCGACCTTGGGGCCGGTGACGCCTTCCGCGACATACCGTGTCTTGATCCTAGACAAAATCGCCAAGTCGCTCGCCGACATACCCGCGCCCTCTCCGGCGTCGTGATTGCCGTTTGTCTCGACCGTTAAGTTATTGATGACGCGCGTTACGCCCTCGGCGCTCCTGGCTATCCGCTCCGCCTGCTCTTTATTGGCCCGCGTCGTGACGACGCCGGTCAGTGTGACTACGCCGTTCATCGTATCCACGTTGATGTTGGCCGAACTGGTCTCATTGTCCACGGCCAATTTGCTTTTCACTATGGCGGTGATAACGGAGTCGTCGACGCTCCGCTTTTCGCAATTCGCGCTCGCCAGCGCGAGGAGCGCTCCCAAAACAATTATCAGATGTCGTTTATTCATGGCGATTCACTCAAAGCAGGGAGCGGTTTAAAAAGGGATAGCGCGAAGGGCGTTATGCGCGCCCTCCGCGCCTTTTGACCGATACTTGCGTAATCACGCTCGACCTCATTCGAGCAAGGCATATGCCAATGCGCGGCGATGGACATTTTCTTATAGCTCATGGACAATCACCGGCGACGCGTATGAAATCTGTTGAACCTATTTTTGTCACGGAACTTTTCTGCCGGATTCACGGCGAGCTTTTGTCTCTGCTCAAGAACTTATCCGACGACGATTGGAGCAAACCCACGGCGGCGCGCCAGTGGACGGTGAAAGACGTCGCCGCGCATCTACTCGACAGCGACGTCCGGCGACTCTCATACCAGCGTGATAAAGCGCCGATGGTACCGCCCGAAGCGCCGGTTGAAAGTTATCGCGATCTGGTCGATTTTCTGAATCGGCTCAACGCCGATTGGATCAGAGCGGCGCGGCGAATCAGCCCGAGATTGCTGATCGAATTTCTCGAAGTCACAGGCGCGCAAGTCTGCGAGCTTTTTAGGTCGCTCGACCCTTTCGCGCCCGCGCTGTTCGGCGTCGCGTGGGCGGGTGAGCGAGAATCACAGAACTGGTTCGACATCGCGCGCGAATACACCGAGAAATGGCATCATCAGCAGCAGATTCGCGACGCCGTCGGCGCGCAGGAGCTGAACAATCGCAAATGGCTCTTCCCCGTACTCGACACTTTCCTCAGAGGGCTGCCCCACACGTACCGGGAGACGCAAGCCGATGAAGGATTGAGCGTCGTCTTCATCATCGCGGGCGAAGCGGGTGGGGCCTGGACTTTGAGGCGCGAAGGCGGGTCGTGGAGCCTTTATACAGGCGAGGGCGAAGGCGCCGCCTGCGAGGTTCGGATGGATCAAGACGCGGCATGGCGCCTGTTGACTAAAGGACTGTCGCAGGAAGAAGCCACGGCGCGAATCGAAATCATCGGCGACGACTGCCTCGGCAAGCCGATTCTGGGAATGCTCGCGGTGATGGCCTGAAGGGATCGAGGATCTTCGGATTGCGGATTGCGGATTGCGGATTGCGGATTTATTGGTTCCGAGAATTCTTCTCTTATTGCGGCGCCTCTTGCGCGAGAGGGGCGCCAACTAGCAATCTGCAATCCGCAATCCGCAATCCGCAATCCGCAATCCGCAATCCGCAATCCGCAATCCGCAAATCCTCTACCTTCCTCTCCCTCGGCACAGTAGCTTAAAATGCAGCCATGGCATCAACGAAAGGACCACGCACAGTTTACGCCTGCCAGAGCTGTGGCAATCAATCGCGCAAGTGGCTGGGTAAATGCCCCGACTGTGGGGGATGGAACACGTTCGTCGAAGAGCGCGAACGCGCGGCGCCGAAAGAGGGCGCTCATGGTCCGCGCGGTGGGCTTCGTCTGCGCGAAACCAAGCCGGTCCCGTTCACAGAGATCGAAGCGCAGGACGATTCGCGCGAAGTCACCGGCATTGAAGAGTTCGATCGCGTGCTCGGCGGCGGCATCGTGCCGGGATCGCTTGTGTTGATTGGTGGCGAACCGGGCATTGGCAAAAGCACATTACTAAGCCAGGTCGCCGACAGGCTCAGCGCGCTATACGGCAGCGCGCTATACGTATCAGGCGAAGAGAGTGAGCGTCAGATCAAGCTCCGCGGCGAGCGGCTGGGCGTCAACCCGGCGGGGCTTTACCTGCTCTCCGAAACCAACCTCGAACGCGTCTTCGACGAGATCAATAAACTGCAGCCGCAGGCGATCATCATCGACTCGGTTCAAACCATCTTCTCTGAGAAGCTGGAGAGCGCGCCAGGATCGGTCTCGCAAGTCCGCGAGGTCGCGGGGCAATTCCTGCTGCTCGCGAAAAATCTGACCGTGCCCGTTTTTCTGATCGGCCATGTGACCAAAGAGGGAATGATCGCGGGGCCGAAGGCGCTGGAACACATCGTCGACACGGTTCTCTATTTCGAAGGCGAACGCCATCACAACCACCGCATTTTGCGCGCGGCCAAAAACCGCTTCGGGGCGGCGAACGAACTCGGCATCTTCGAGATGACTGGCGCGGGGCTGGTCGGCGTGCCCAACCCTTCGGAGGTATTTTTGAACGAGCGCCCGATCGGCGCCTCAGGCTCGGCGGTGATCGCGGCGATGGAAGGCACGCGCCCGATGCTGGTCGAAATCCAGGCGCTGGTCAGTTCGTCGAAATTCGGGACGGGCCGGCGCACGACCCAGGGAGTCGAGATCAACCGCGTGGCGCTGCTGGTGGCGATGCTCGAAAAACGGGCCGGGTTTCATCTCTCCGGAGACGACATTTTCGTCAACCTGGTCGGAGGGATCGCCCTGGACGAGCCCGCTGTAGACCTGGGGATCGTCGCGGCGGTGACTTCGAGCTTCCGCAACATACCGATCAACGAACACACGGTCGTGTTCGGCGAGGTCGGGCTGGCCGGCGAGATTCGCGCGACCAACCACGCCGCCGTGCGTTTGCGCGAGGCCGCCCGAATGGGGTTCAAACGCGTCGTGTTGCCGAAGAACAACCTGAGCGGGCTGCCGGAAGATGACCGTTTGGAAGTCATCGGCGTGCGCTCGGTGGGCGATGCGCTCGACGCGTTGTTTTAGGGCGCGACTTTAGAGAGGAAACCCGGAGGCCGCTTTCACCCTCTCGATCTGTGCGCGGTGGCGGTCTTCGTGCTCGCCCAGCAGAACCATCCATTGATAAGCGTTGAACGGCCCTAAAGCGGGATGCGGGAACACCTGCTCTGACAGATCGACAGCTTCGAGTCGTGGTTGAATATCCGCGAAACCAGCCAGCGCCACGCGCATCTTTGCCAACGAATCCTCGACGCTCACGCCTCCCTTTGGACGCACCCGCTCTGGCGCCTGAAACGGCTCCCGCTGCTGACCATTTTTATCGAGCGATGTGTGGCCGAGATTCAAATCGGTTTTAGTCGGCTTGGGCGCCGATTCGGCCTCCTTTAACAGCTTGTGTGTGAGCCGCAGGAAGCCGTCGTTGACGATGCTGATGTGTTCGACGATTTCAGCGATCGTCCATTGATTTTCATCCGGCCGGAAATTGGCCTGCGCCTCGGTCAAGTTCGAGACTGCGGCAATGAAACGCTCCTGCGCCTGTTCGTTCGCGGCCAGAATATCGGTAATGGTGTGATAGATCATTAAGTTGACGCTCCTCATATAGTAACCACGTAGTAACGAATTTATTCGTTACGTGGCGTAACGAATAAATTCGTTACTATATGTTGGGCACAGCAAGATCTGGATTGAGGCGACGAGTCAGTGCCGCGAGCGGTAGCGAGCGGCCGTTAGCGAATGCTCCGCTCGCTACCGCTCGCGGTACTGATCCAGTCGGCGCCTTGCGAAATCCAGATCTTGGTGTGCCGGGCATATAGGTGGGGCGCCCTCAATGATAAATGGAAAACCTAAAATGGCATATGGGAAATTGGCGTTGAATCATTCGGCCTTCATTCCGCTTCTCGGCGCTCTCTCGACCGTCTTCAGGCTGGCGATCATCGCCGGCGACGGGCCGTCGAGCATTTGTCGAAGCCGCGCCAGGTTTTGACTGGCTTCGGCGAATTTGCCGCGCGACCGCTTGATCGCTCGCTCAAACTCGAGCGCCGCCTCTTCCAACAGACCCGCCTTAGCCATAATCACCCCCAGGTTGTTGTGGCAGGCGGGGATGCCGTCTTTCGACTGCGCGACGGCCTGGAGGTAATGCTCGACCGCCCCGCGGTCGTCTCCCGCGCGCTGCGATTCCAGCGCCAGTTCGAACAGAGCCTCGGCGTGCTCCCCGCCCGAGCTCTTCACCGCCTGCGCGAAGGCGTCGCGGGCTTCCCGGTATCGCCGCAAATCCTGAAGCGCGACTCCCAACGCGTAAGAGGCCGATGGATATTGGCCTTCACTCAATTCGAGCGCCGCGCGGTATTCGGCCACGGCCTCGCGCGGGCGTCCGAGCCTATGTTTGCAAACTCCGATGTTGAAACGGGCGCGGGCCTGATGACCGCCGGGCCAATTCAGAGAACCCCGATATTCGAAGATCGCCAAGTCGTACTGCCCGCGATGGAAAAACCCGTTCCCTCGCTCTATCGCCTCGTTTGCGTCGTTTATCTGGGCCTTGACGCCCACGGCGCCTGCCGCCAGCGCAAGGAACAACAATGTAATGAAGATTCGATTTAGCATGCTCCCTCCTTCCCGCTCTAGATCGGCGAGTATGTATGGTTCGGTTGTCGTGTGTTACTAGCTCGTCTGTTTAGCCTTTGTCCATCGCTCGAAGAGTTTGCGCCGGTTGGCCATGATCTCTTTGGCGTTGGGGATTTTCATGACGAGCCGTTCCAGATGAATCAGATAATCGGCCTCGGCGAAGGCTTCGCGCACTTCGGCGATGAACGGCTCGATTCTGGCGAAAATGCCTATGTGTTCGGTGTTAGCTTCCAGGAACATCTTTTCGTCAATTCCGCCGTTGTTGACGAATGACGCGGCCATGTCCCAGTAAGAAGTGACCATCCTGTAATACGAACTCTGTTCCTGGCCGCTGAGCATCAACCGGATAATGTCTTTAGCGCTTTCGGGCTGAAATTCGGTCACGTACCAGTTGCGCGCGCGGCGCATCATCTCGTCGCGCCGCAACTCATATAGTTTGAGGATGAGTCCTACATCCTGTTGTTTTGCGTCCATCGGGTCTCCCTTCAGTTAAAGCGGTTTGCGATTGGGCGCACGGAAGCTGTGGCGCGAGTTGTTTACTCGCGCTTCTTTCCTGATTGGACAAAGCCTCAAACAGGGCGATTAAACAAATCGCCCCACACCGTACACGCAATTGCAAACCGATCTAGATCGATCAGAGTTGGAGTCTAAGAAAAAAGCGGCAATCAATCTTTCGGTTGATTGCCGCTTTTTTTCTGCGATTGCTAAAAATTTGTTTCGCGATGACTCAACGAAGATGTTCATTGCGATAAGCCTTCGGCGTCATCGCAGTGGTCTTGCGGAACAGCGTCGTGAAGTGGCTCTGGTTCTTGAAGCCGGCGCGCAGCCCAACCTCGACTATTGGCAGCTCGCTTTCGACCAGTAGCCGTTTGGCGAGATCGATCCTGCGCTGGGTTAGGAAATGAATAGGCGTCGAGCCGGTGGCCTGTTTGAAGGACCGCGCGAAGTGGAACGGACTCAGTTCCGCTATCTCGGCGATTTCGGCCAGCGTCAGATCGTGTTCGAGGTTCTCTTCGATGAATTCGGTCACGCGGCGCAGTTTATGTTTCGGCAGTCCGCCGAGATGATATTGGAATCTTTCGCCGCCAGTAGAATAATGCCTGAGCATATGGGCCACCAGCGTGTTGACCAGCGATTCGGCGTAAATCGCCCCGGCGGGCGCCCCGGCGTCTACTTCAGCGGCAAGCGATCGGCCAATTTGATGAACCAAAGGGTCGACGATTTCGCAGTCGGAGATGAAGTCGATGCGGTCGGTCTGAACAAGCTCTCTTGCCTGACGCGCGACATAATCAGGATCGAGGTGGATTCCGAGGTCCTCAAACTCCTCTTTCCAATACGCTGAATATTGCTGGCCCACGGGCACTATGCTCGCCTGGCCGACGCTCCGTGTTTTGTGAGCGACGTGACCGCCGACCGTAACCATCGAAGCTTCGTATGATCCGGCCAACGGGATGAAGATGTGGTGCCTGTCCAATTGTTTGTTTGTCGCCTCGCCGGGAAGCATTCGACCGTGCCCGACTTTCACCCCCGGCCAAGACAAGGACTTCGCGAAGATAAATGGAGACCGTTGTTGCGCAAATCTCGATTCGATCACTCTTTTCGGTGTAGACATTACTCCCTCCTATTATTTGATCCGTATTTATCAGTACCGCGAGCGGTAG
>DATCXQ010000869.1:0-3503 GCA_036565725.1 Blastocatellia bacterium | reverse complement strand
TGGAGCGAAAAGTCGGCAGAACGCTTTTATCCCGGCTGTAGGTCCCTCCGACGTGACGAATGCAAATAGAGGCCATCTGTGCGGACAGGCCGAACTGTTGGCGCAGTTCGTAATAAAAGCGTTGCTAAAGAGATATCTTGTTGGCTGTCTTGATTTCAAAGGCTTGAGCGGCGAGCCAGGAGCAGGCTTGGTTAAACCGCTCCATTGTGGATTTCAGTTGATCAGCCTGTTTATTGTCCGGCAGAAGCTGAATTTGCAAAGTCAGTTTCATGAGGGCGCAGCATATAGACAAATAGGCTCTACGGCAAAGAAATTATCGTCTCGAAGACTCGACGATGCCAAATTCCTCTCCACCCAAGCTCGAAGACTCGCTATGGGTGGAGAATCCTTTGGCGGAAATGTTGAAAATTTGCCAACAGCATCTCTATTCTGTGACTGCTCGTCGCGCGTTGACGAAGCCGCGGCCGTAGACCGGGTCGTGCCCGTTCGGCCCCTCGTCGTCAGCCGATTGGGCCAGCCGGTTCTTCAGCGCGCCCACGGAGATGTTCGGGAAACGTTGTTTGATCAGCGCCGCTACGCCGGAAGCGGCCGGAGCGGCCATGCTGGTGCCCGCTGCGAATGCGTATGTGGTCGTGCTCGCTGCTGCGCCTCGGGCTGTGCTCAGTACGAGGTCAAGGACGAAGCAGGGCGCTGTAAGGGAGCCGGCGGGCACTGCGGGAACTGAGCAGAGCTGGCTCGTGGGGGTGAAAACGCCATCGCCACCAGGCGCCGCGACCCAGATAGCCGAATTCCCGAAGTTGGTGTAAGAAGCGGGGCGGCGGAAGTTGGTGGCGCCGTTCGGAAAGCCGACGGCGTAACCGACCGGACCGGTCGCCGAGACTGCGAGGCCACTGCCGGATTGGGCCGGTACGGTGATGACGCTGTCTGAATGATCGAGGTCGAGCGCGCCATTGCCGGCGGAGGTGATCACCAGCGTGTTTCGCGCGGCAAAATTCACGGCCTTATTCAACGCCGCTACCAATCGCCCCGCACCGGTATTGCCTCCGCCCCTGGCGAAGGTGGCGCCGAGGCTCATGTTGATGATGTCGGCGCCGCCGCCGCCTTCGGACAGCGGCGTCGAGGCGTAAAGGATGGCGGAGATGACAGCGCCGAACGACCCCGACCCGTTGTGCAGCGCTTTCACGCCGATGATGGTCGCTCTAGGGGCGATGCCAAGGGTCCCGATCGAATTGTCTTCCGCCGCGATAATTCCGGCGACGTGCGTGCCATGCCAGAAAGTCCCGACGTCCTGGTTGAATGCAAAGCCAGGAACGAATGACCTGGATGCGGCGACGTCGAGGTTCCCGTCCAGGTCCTGATGCGCGCTGTAGATTCCGCCGTCAATGACCGCCACGCGGACGCCGGAGCCGTCGAATCCCGCGTCCCAGGCGGCGGGCGCCTCAACGGCCTTGATGTTCCATTGCAGATTGATGAAGGTCTCGTTACCTGGCGTGACAGCGCTTTCTTCCAATTCTACGGATTGTATCGGCTCTTGCCACTGGTGGACCTCATCAGGGATGACGTCACTGAATCGATTGCTGGCCTCCGCGCGTTCGAGAAAGTCCGTGGCGTCGGAGGTGACTATGCCGATCCCAATTTGATGACTGAAGGTGACGATGCCGCCAGCCTTGCTCACGGCGTCGTTTTCCTCGGGGCCCCATGGCCCCGCCGTCGTCAGGACGTAAGTTTTTGGCCCTTGTGCGCCTGACGCCGCAGGGATCGGCCTTCGGCTCATCGCGATAACGGCAAGTAATAACAATAAGATCGTAGCCAGAGTGATTACCCTGATGTTGCAGAAATGTTTCATTGTGGCCTCCTAAGTTGGATGATTAGAAAATAAGCGCAGTGGCGTGAGTGATGAGGTGTGACGCGAGTTGTTTACTCGCGCCCGTGGCAATGTTACAAGGCGCGAGTAAACAACTCGCGCCGCATCCGTAAGCCGCAAAACTTTACACTTGCGCTTAATGCCCTAAAGCTGACTGCTGAATGTTAAAGATCGAGGCCCGCGCGCAACATAATTCGACCCGCTAATCGGTGTCAAGTATCCTCAGATTTTCCCCGAAATTGAAACCGGGAGTCGCAAGCCCGAAGGAAATTGAAATAGAATCGACACGACTGGAAATCATAATGAGAGCGGCGCTACAACGAGTAACGAAAGGCAGAGTAACAATCGAAGGTCAGGTGAGGGGTGAGATCGGACATGGCCTCGTGATTTTGCTAGGCGTAGGGGCCGGCGACACCGAGGCGGAAGTCGACCTGATGGCCAACAAGGTCGCCAACCTGAGGATATTCGCGGACGGCGAGGGCAAGTTCAATTTGTCGGCGATAGACGCGCGGGCCGAGATGCTGGTCGTTTCGCAATTCACGCTCTACGCCGATTGCCGCAAGGGCCGCCGCCCGAGCTTCGCCGGCGCGGCGAGGCCGGAGGTCGCCTCGCCGCTGTGCGACAGCTTCGTCGAAAAACTTCGCGCGATGGGCTTCAAGGTCGAGACCGGCGAGTTCCAGGCAGACATGCTCGTCGAGATTCATAACGACGGGCCGGTTACGATCTGGCTGGACACCGACGATCTGTCACGCTCGAAATAACTTAACTCCAGTCCGGGGTTGAGCAAAAAGAACCACGGGGAGCACGGGTTCCCCGTGGTTGTGTCTCTTCTGAGTTCAGCTCAAGACTGGGATTAATTTACGGCTCCGGTGGCGGCGTGAGGCCCTTCAAGCGTAGATAGATGGTTGTCTGTCCCCGGTGATGGGCTTGATGGTCAAGCGCGTAGGCAAGGACTGTCAGTCGCGTCGTTTTCGAATTGAATATAGAAACCTGCTCGAGCATTTTCGCTTCGTCCAGTCCGGCGACCGCGGCAAGCAGGCTATTGTAACTCTCCTCCACGACATTGCGCAGCGCGGCCTTAGTCTTCACGTCTTCGCGTTGTTCGAGCGTCTCCTGCTTCTTCCCGTAAGGGCTGGCCTTACCGCCCAGGGATTCAGCAATGGCGTAGTTCCAGAACGCCAGGTGCAGCATCTGCTCGGCGAAGCTGCGGATTTCCGGCGTCGGCTTGAAGCTCGTCGCGTTCTCCGGCATCGCGTCAATGTAATCTAGCGTCCACTTCCTGGCGCGCTTCCAATTGGATTCAGTCTCCTTGACGATCGGCGCGCGTTTGTCGTCCGCGTTGGATTGCGCAAAGGCGCTCGGCGAACAGACCGCGACGAAGGACAAAAAGCAGAGCAGTCGAAACGCTTTGGGTGTCATAAACCTCCTCATGTTAATTAGGTGATTGTTGAACGAACCTTGTTCGACTGACTACTTTACGCCAGAGTGGAGACGGGAGTTGTTACTGAGATGTAAATTGTGAGGCTGCTAAATCAGAAAAATCAGGAGCGGGACACACTTCCGACATTAGCATTATCCGGTTTAACTACAAACGTTGCGAGAGAGCGTTTAGAGTACCGGGTTTAGCCGGCAGGGCTGG
>DATCXQ010000868.1:0-9347 GCA_036565725.1 Blastocatellia bacterium | reverse complement strand
GGTAGGGCCGATGCGAAGAAAGTGAGGATCAAAATGATGGCGCAACGTAGGGGCAGGCACGCAGGTCTGCCCCTACGGAAAAATCGGCCGCTTTTGCGTTTAACCATCACAGGTACCTTTGCAGAAAAGTTCGCGTGCGTTCGTCGCGCGGCGAGCTGAAGATCACGTCCGGCGAACCGCTTTCGATTAACTCGCCGTCCGCGAGCATCAGGATTTTGTCGGCCACTTCTCGGGCGAATCTCATTTCATGAGTCACGACGACCTGAGTCATTCCCTCGTCGTCGAGTTTTCGCATTATGTTCAACACCTCTCCGACCAGGCTCGGATCGAGCGCCGAGGTCGGCTCGTCGTAAAGCATCACCTTCGGCTCCATCGCCAGCGCCCTTGCAATCGCCGCACGCTGCTGCTGGCCCCCGGACAATTGTGACGGGTAATAATCGAGCCGGTCGCTCAATCCCACTTTCGCCAGCAATTCGCTGGCATTGGATTCCGCCGTCCGGCGGGCGACCTTCTTGACCACCATCGGCGCAAGCATCGCGTTTTCCAGCGCGGTCAGGTGAGGGAAGAGGTTGAAGCTTTGAAAGACCATCCCGACCTCCTCGCGCAAATGCCGGAGCCGCGCGTTGAATTCGCGATGCGAAAGGCCGTTGTCCAGGTCCAGCGTGATGTCGCCGATGCGCACGCGCCCGCTGTCGAAAATCTCGAGCCCGTTCAGGCACCGCAGCAAGGTCGATTTGCCGCAGCCCGACGGTCCGATGATCGCGGTCAATTCCGACATTTCGACATCGAAGCTGACGCCGCGCAGAGCGGGAGCGGCGCCATAGCTTTTGCAAAGATTGTCTACTGAGATGAGGGGGATCATTTCGGCTGGTCTGGATTTGTTTGCCGCGTCTTTGGACAAGCGGCGGCGGCAAAAACGCCGGCGTCAATCGTGATTCTCATCGCCGCATCTCCGCCAACTCTTCAAGCCAGTTCTTCCTCTCTTTCTAACGACTAATTAACGCGTTTCCCACGCCCCTGCCAATACTTATCGCGCAGCAAGTTCTTCTGAATCTTGCCCGTCGCCGTGCGCGGCAGCGTGTCAGTGAATCTCACCACTCTCGGGCATTTGAAGTGAGCCATGTTGGCGCGGCAGAACTCGATGAGCTCGCTTTCGGCGGCGGCCATGCCCGGTTTCAACACGACCACTGCGGCGACCGTCTCGCCCCACTGTTCGTGCGGGACCGCGATGCACGCTGCTTCGAGCACCGCCGGGTGTTTGTATAACATCCCTTCGACCTCGATCGAAGAGACGTTCTCGCCGCCGGAGATGATCAGGTCTTTCTTGCGGTCGACGATCTCGACCATTCCCTCGCGGTCGATCGTCGCCATGTCGCCGGTGTGGAACCAGCCGTCGACGATCACGGCGTCGGTGGCCTCGGGCTGGCGCCAGTAGCCGGACATCACCACGTTGCTGCGCGCGATGATTTCGCCGACGCTCTGGCCGTCGGCCTCGACGTCTTTCCCGTCCTCGACGACGCGCAGATCGACGCCCAGCATCGGGTATCCCGTGCGCGTTTGAATCCGGTATTGCTCCTCTTTCGGCAGGCCGCGCATGTGCGGTTTGACTTTCGAGACGGTCAAGAACGGCGAAGTCTCGGTCAGGCCGTACACCTGGATTATCCGCCACCCCAGCCGCTCTTGCATACCTTCGATCAACGCGCGCGGCGGCGCCGAGCCTGCGGTCGCCACTCGCACGCCCTCGCGCGGCAGCGCGGCGGACTGCGCCTGGCTCAGGCCATGATTCAAAGCCATGTTGATCATCGTCGGGGGCATGCAGGCGAACGACATCCGCTCGCGCGCAACCAGGTCGAAGAAACTCGCGGGTTCGTATTTCTTGACGATGACGTGCTTCGCGCCGACGCCAGTCACCGCGTAGGGCAGCCCCCATCCGTTGCAATGGAACTGCGCCAGCGTATGCATATAGACGTCGTCGTGCGTCAGGCCGAATTCGATTATCGAATTGATGGCGTTAATGTAGATGTTCCGATGAGTGGTCATCACGCCCTTCGGCTTGCCCGTCGTGCCGGAAGTGTAGAGGATCGTCGCGACGTCGTTTTCGTCGACGTCGGCGGGCTCGGGGGCGGTCGCGGGCGCGCCTTCGAGCAGAGCGTCGTAGCTCCGCCAGCCCGGCGGGATGTCCGTCTGGTTCGCGGCCACTATGAACTGCTCGACGCTCTCCAACCTGGGCTGGATCTCTTCAATCGCCGGCGCCAGCCAATCCTCGACGATTAATATCTTCGCCTCGGCGTGATTGAGGATGTATTCGAAATCGCCAGCGATGAGGCGGAAGTTGATCGGCATGTAAATGGACCCGATCAGGGGCGAGCCGAAGAATCCGTCCATCATTCGGTGGTCGTTTTGAGAGATGATTGCGACGCGGTCCCCTTTTTTGACGCCAAGGCTTCGCATCAAATTCGCCCATCGATTCACCCTCTGTCCGAATTGATTGTAGGTCAGGCGCAGGTCGCCGGAGACTATCGCCTCACAATCGCCGTACACGGCCAAAGCGCGCTTGAGGAAATCGTATTCGTTGAGCGGAACTATCACGACAAAACCTCCTGAGTTGAGACGGCGCCGCGAGCTGTAGCGAGCGCGGCTTACTGCATTATTTCGGTTTGCAGTTCAGTGTACGGATGTTTGTAGTCTCGCCTTTAGGCGGAAAGGCTCAAGAGGCAGACGATTCCGGCTAAAGCCGGGACTACGAACCGTACATGCAATCGCAACACGCTGTGGTCTACTAATGGAGCCACGCTCGCTACTGCTCGCGGTACTGATTGGACGGCGCGCAGCTTAGCACAAAGCCCGCCCTGCGAGAATTGCGACGGCGCCACGCAAAACATCGCTTCCTCCCCGGCGCACTTTTGAAATAAATTCACGCTGCCCTAACCAGGCTTTTTATTGACACGGCAGGGGGCGGTGTGTAGACTTACCGACCGGTAGGTCGTCCGCCGGCGCCGAAGCGCGGCGGCGGCAAAATTCATTCGTCTTCCTTTATCAGAAAGTCCTCGGGCGTCGCCCGAGGGGTCATACAAAAGCAAAAGATCGCCACGCACGCTGGGGCTTGATCATCAGGCGATGCGAGCGCGATGGCGACGGGCCAATAAACAAAACGATCCAAACAGCCGCCAGCATAGGAGGATGACATATGAGGCGCCAACCACTTCGTGTTCTATTCACGCTCAGTATATTTCTGGCAATAACGATTTCAGCCTTCGGGCAAGCCGACGTTTCTTCGGCTACCGTCAAGGGGACCGTGACCGACCCGCAGGGGGCGGCGGTGTCCAACGCCGTCGTCAACGTCAAGGACCTTGGACAAGGCGCGGTCCGCACAGCCGCGACTGATTCGAACGGAGAGTTTCAAGTCCGGTTACTGCGGCCCGGCATCCACGAAATCACGGTCGAAGCGAGAGGATTCTCGCAACAGCTGATAAAAGACGTTCAACTTACCGTCGGCCAGACCGCGAGCTTCGACATCAAGCTTGAGGTCGCGGGGGTGAAAACCGAAATGGTCGTCACCACCTCCGCGCCGCTGATCGAGGTCGAGCGCACGCAGCAGGCCAACACTATCGAGCGGCGCCAGGTGGAGAACCTGCCCAACGTAGGCCGCACTTTCCAGAGTTATGTTTACACGCTGCCGGGCGTGTCGAACTCGGACGCCCCGCGGACTCAACTCGCGGGCCGAATTACGGGTTTCGGCACCTCGGGCTTCTCGATCGGAGGCAGCAACGGGCGCAACAACCTGATCACGGTCGACGGCGGAGAGAATGAGTACGGATCGGGCCAGGCCCGCTTCGACGTCCCGGTTGAAGCGATCCAGGAATTTCAGGTCAACCGCAACTCCTTCTCGGCGGAGTTTGGTTTTACGGCCGGCACGGCGGTCAACATCGTGACCAAGAGCGGCACGAACGAATTACACGGCAGCCTCTATCTTTTCTACCGCTCGCAGCATACATCGGCGCGAGACCCCTTCGACTTCAACCCCACGGGGAAGAGATCCTTCGATCAACGTGTCTTCCCGGGGTTCACCGTCGGCGGCCCGATCGCCAAAAACAAGCTGTTCTTCTTCACCAACTACGAGCGCCAGAAAAATGATTTCGCGCGTTTCCGCAATTACACGACCAACGCGCAATTGCAGCCAAGCGCGCCTCAACTTGCGTTGCTCACCCAACTCGACGGCGCAAATAACCCGGACGGCACACCGAATACGAACGTCCGGAGAATTTCCTCCAATTTGCGCACCGCGCTGACCACGACCGCGGCGACCTATCCGACGATCTTCAAATACCTGAAAGATAGTGAAGGCACGTTCAACGGGCTGGCGCGGCTCAACACCTGGAACACGCGAGTGGATTACCAGATCGGCCAGCGCGATTCCCTCAACGGGCGCTTCACGCTGACGCGCAATTTTACCAATGACCTCGGAGTCAACCCGCTCACTGCGCCTTCCAACGGCAATTCTCTGACCGCGCGTGACTACTCGACCGTCGCCACCTGGACTCACAATTTCGGCAGCAATTTGATCAATCAGGCGCGAGTGCAATTTTCGCCGAATAACTCGGCGGTGACCGCCCCGCCCGAGCCTGCGATGACAGGGTTGATCGTCTCCGGCGTGGGGAATTTCGGCCGCGCTTTCGGCGCGCCCTACATCGTCTCCCAGGATCGTTACCAGTTCGAAGACACTCTGACCTTGATCCATGGCAACCATACTTTCAAGTTCGGCGCGTCATATCGTCCGGTCAGTTATAACTTCCGCAACGATCTCTGGTTCGCCGGCGAATATCAATTCCAGCCCACCGCCGCCTACCCGATCACGCTGGCAGTGCCAGCGGCGGATCGACTCGCTTTTCTAGGCGCGGCGGGAAGCAGTGTTCCACAACTGACCGCTCTGCAGAACCTTGATCTCAATTTACCGTTCCTCTACCGGCAAGGATTTAATAATCCGATTTGGCTAGGCACAGGCCATTACCTCGGCGGCTTTTTTCAGGATACGTGGAAGATTCATCCGCGCCTGACAGTGGACGTCGGTGGCCGGGTTGACTGGGACGGCGAGCCGCAGCCAGTTCCACGTCACACATACTTCTCGCCGCGTCTGGGTTTCTCGTGGGATGTGGCGGGCGATCACAAGACGGTCTTGCGCGGAGGCAGTGGAATCTTCTACTCGCCGATCTATGTGCAGATTCCCGGCTACACTAGCGTCCTGAACGGCAGTGGGAAATACATCAACCAAATTGCCAAGAATCCGGGTAGCCCGGCTCCTACCGTGGCGGCGCTATATCAAAATGGCGTAATTGGAAACGCCGCATGCAACATCGCGCCGGGCACATATCCTTTTGGCGTCCTGACCCAAGCGCAAATCAACTGCCTGGGAGTCTCGACCGCGGCCGGGTCGGCTGGCCGCGTGCTCTTTGATCTGAACCCGGATTACAAGAACAACTACACGATTCAAGCCAATCTCGGCATTCAGCGCCAACTCACTTCCAGCATGAGCGTCGAGATCGCCTATCAGATGTACCACGGCCTCCACATTCAGCAACCGGTCGGGCTGAACTATTGCGAGGCCGGCACACCTGGCTGTCCGGCGACGGCCGCTAACATAACCGCGATGTCGCAGCGCGACTCTCGGCTCGGCCCGCTTTATCGTGTGTGCGGCGTTGATACTACTTGCGGACGGATCAATGACGCAGGCATCACGCAATTCACCGATTACCAGTCGCGTGGCAGTTCGATCTATCACGGGATGACCGCCTCGCTCACGCGGCGCTTCAGCAATTACGTCTCGTTCCAGATGAACTACACGTTCAGCAAGGCGATCGACGATCAGACAGATTTCAATTCGGCATTCGCGCCGCCCTTCCCGACGCGGCTCACGACGGAGCGGTCGTTGTCCACCTTCGACATCCGGCACAACTTCGTCATCAGCGGCGTCTTGCAAAGCCCGTTCAAGAACTTTGCGTTGCGCGACATCTCGCTCAGTCCGAGCGTCTTCATCCGCAGCGGCATTCCCTTCACAGTGCGGACCGGCTCTGACATCAACGGCGATACTCGCGGCGGCACGGACCGCCTCTTCAACGTCGGACGCAATACCGGCATCGGGCCGAACTTTCGCAGCGTCAACATGCGGCTGAGCAAATCGTTCCGCTTCAAGACTGACGGCCCGGCGCGGATCGAGATTACCGCCGACGCCGCGAATCTGTTCAATCGCACCAATTTCGCCGCCGTGAACGAGATCGTCCCGGTCTCGGTCAGCGCGACCGGCGTGCTCACTTTCCCGACTGCGCTCTCGGCGGCGGACTACACTGCGGGCACGGTGCGGCTGACCGGACGGCGTGATCGTGATTTCAGGAAGAGCGATCCGCTGAGCTTCACTTCGGCGTTCAATCCGCGGCAGATTCTCTGGGGATTGAAGCTGGTCTTCTGAGGCAGTTGTAATATCATAGCCTACCTCACATTGCGCATTGACTCGCGGGGAGAGACACTTACCCCGCGAGTCAATGCGCAATTCGCAATTTACTGGAAAGGACAAGACTGTAATGAGCGTTCAAACCATCAAAGGCGGGAGCTTCCTCTTCGAAGACCGCAAAGCGAGCGAAATCTTCACCCGCGAAGACATCAGCGAGGAGCAACAGATGTTTGCCCGCGTCACCGAAGAGTTCATGGCGAAAGAGATTCTGCCGCGCGCCGAACAGATTTATTCGAAAGATTGGGCGCTGACGCGCGAGTTGCTCGTCAAGGCCGGGGAACTCGATCTGCTGCGGATTGACATTCCCGAAGCCTACGGCGGACTCGGGCTGGACAAGGTCAGCTCGGCCTATGTCGGCGAACAGATCGCGTTGATGCCGTCGTTCGGCGCGAGCCTCGGCGCTCACACAACCATCGGCACGCTCCCCATAGTCTATTTCGGCACGCCGGAGCAGCGCGCCAAGTACCTGCCGAAACTGGCCACGGGTGAATTGATCGCCGCGTACTGTCTGACCGAACCCGGCTCGGGCTCCGACGCGCTGGCCGCGAGGACCAGGGCGACGCTCAGCGAAGACGGGAAACACTACGTCCTGCGGGGGCAGAAGATGTGGATCACCAACGGCGGATTCGCCGACATCTACATCGTCTTCGCCAAGGTCGACGGCGAGAAGTTCACGGCATTCATCGTCGAACGCGGCGAAGGAGTCACGCCCGGCCACGAAGAGAAGAAACTCGGTCTCGACGGAAGCTCGACCACGGCTGTGATGCTGGAAGACGCCCGCGTGCCCGTCGAAAACGTCCTTGGCGAGGTCGGCAAAGGCCATGTGGTCGCGTTCAACATCCTGAACCTGGGCCGATTGAAACTGGGCAGCCGCAACATCGGCGGGGCGAAAATCAGTTTGAACAACGCCATAGCCTATTCGAAAGAGCGCCATCAGTTCGGCCGAGCGATCTCCGACTTCGGCCTTATCAAACGCAAGCTGGCCGAGATGGCGATCCGCTGCTACGTCGGCGACGCGATGGTATGGCGCACGCTGGGGATGATCGACGCCGCGCTGGAAAACGTCGACGCCGCTGACCCGATGCAGGCGCTGAAGGCCATCGAACAATACGCCGTCGAATGCTCGGTCATCAAAGTCTGGACGAGCGAAGCCTTAAGTTACGTCGTCGACGAGACCGTCCAGGTCTACGGCGGCTACGGCTATTCAAAGGATTATCCGGCGGAGCGCGCCTACCGGGACGCGCGCATCACGCGGATTTACGAAGGCACGAACGAAATCAATCGGATGATCATCCCCACGAGATTGTTGAAGGGCGTGGCCAAAGAGAGCCTGCCGAACGCCGAAGAGGCGGTCAGCGACATCCTCGATCGGACGATGATCGACACGGGCGCCGAAGGGTTGAAATACGTCCGGGGCGCGCTGGGGCGAATGAAGGAAACAGCGCGACTGGCGCTGGCCGCGGCGCAACATAATTACGACGGTAAGCTGAGCGAGGAGCAGGAGGCCGTCGCGATGGTCGCCGACATCGTCATCGAAGCCTACGCCGTCGAAAGCGCCCTGCTGCGCGCCGAGAAAATGGTCGCGAACAAAGGCGAAGAGACGTGCAAAGCAGCGATTGACATGGCGCAAGTCTACGCGAGCGACGCCGCCGACCGCGCCGCCTTGAGCGCGCGCAACCTGGCCGCGACCTTGACCAGGCCGGAAAAACTCTACGCGGCGTTTGAACGATTGGAGCCTCAATTCCCGATCAACACTGTCCAGGCGCGGCGCAAGGTCGCCGACGCGATGATCGAGGCCGGGCGCTACCTCTGGTAATGGGGGATGGGGCTATGAGTTGCAAGTCGCGATGAAGGAGGCGCAAAATAGCGGCGCCCTTTTGCAAGCATTGTTACCAAAACTTGAATCGAGAGGTATTTGGAGTGACTGCGCGCAAACTTCCACTCCTACTACTACTTCTCATAGCTCCGCTCTCTTCGCTGGCTCGAAGCCAGAGCACGGAAGAGGACGTCAGAGATATAAATTCAAGAAGCGAAACCCTCCGGAATATGGGGAGCGCGCCGCGATACGGACCGACCAAGAAACCCAGACTCTCAAAAGAAGCCGAAGCCGCCTTAGCTCCCCCGGACGATTTGAAACTGGCGTACAAGGATTTTCTCGGGCAAAAAAACACCGGGCTCATCAGGCTGCTGCCGCGCAAAGAGAAAAAAGAGAAGATGATGGTCTCTGCGGAAAGCCCAACGGCCTACATTCCATTTCGTGATGGAGGATCGTCTTATTCTTTTTCAAGTCGCAAATATGGTGATGATTTCGCTGCGCCAGAACTTAGACTTGATATAGACCTTATTAAGGGGCCACCGGGAAAGGCATTTTGGGTGACGGGTAGTGGAGCTGATTTTGGATTCATCACGAAATTAGGAGACGTTGCCCTTGAAGATGTCACAGTGGATCGAAAAGAAGCCAAATTCCTCGTTGACCTTGCGCCGCCAAACAGAGAGCCTGCCGCGCGAGAGTATCAGAGAAGGTGTTCATCAGGCTTTGAAATAAATGGCGTGTTCTACAGGTTCTGGGCTCCGGCAGAGAACAATACCACATATCTGCAAAGAACGATTCAATATGACAATGATGATCTGCTCGTCGCTTTCAAAACTGTCCGCGAGGAACCCGACGGAAGTTTTGTGATTCTGTGGAAAATTCTGAAGAAAAACCCGATCCCGGCCTTTAAGAGGAACTATATGAGCGGCACACCAAGATATGGATCGGCGGCGCGACAGCGTAGGGGCAGACCTGCGTGTCTGCCCCGGTCTGGCAATTGCGCCGCTTCAGGGCAGACACACAGGTCTGCCC
>DATCXQ010000849.1:0-5285 GCA_036565725.1 Blastocatellia bacterium | reverse complement strand
TCTTCCCCCACTCCCCATTCCCTACTCCCCACTCCCCGTTACTTCTTGGTTTCCTTACCGTCGCTCAACGCCCGAGGCTCTTTGCCTTCGACCCTCGTGCCAGGGCGGTAGCCGTTCTGCGGGATGACGCGTTCGACTTCGACGTGCGGGCGCGGGATAACATGCACCGAGACCAGTTCGCCCACCCGCCTCGCGGCGGCGGCGCCGGCGTCCGTGGCCGCTTTGACTGCGCCCACGTCGCCGCGAACGAAGACGGTCACGTAGCCCGCGCCGATGTACTCCTTGCCGACCAGTTGAACGTTGGCGGCCTTAACCATCGCGTCAGCGGCTTCGACCGCGCCGACAAAGCCTTTCGTCTCGACCATGCCGAGAGCTTCCATACTCATTGTTTTCTCCGAATCTGAATTTTTATCGCTGATAAACTCGAATCATAAACTGGCCATCGAATCAGCACAAGCTGTCCCTGTGAGCGCTCCCTCGCTGCGCGCACCGGGCTCCTTTTGTTTTCCATGCCGCCTTGATATAGTCTCCCGCATCATTGAGGCGCTTGAGCCTTTGTTCTCACGACTTCCCGCGCCGGTTTCTCCCTGAACGAAAATCTCATTAAACACATGGGGATTGAACACATGGGGACGCCCTTCATGAATCTCGTCAAACTCGGGGAACGGCTCTTGAATGATGTGAAAACGCATACGCTGTCGGACACGGTCTACGACCTCATCTACACGCGTATTAATCGCCTCACCCTGCTCATGGCGTTGAAGTGCGTGACGATCGATGCCGTCGATCGCAGTTTTCTACAAGGGTGTGAGGGTTACAGGCGTCAATTCCTCGACCCGGCGACGTTGCTGGCCCTATCGGAAAACCCTGAATATGAAATCGAGAAAGATTTTCTCGACGAGGCAGTCGGCAAAGGAGATTCGTGTTTCGCGATTTTCGACGGCGATCGCCTTGCCAGTTACGGCTGGTATTCCACCAAGCCTACCAAGGTGAACGAAGACCTGGAGCTTCAATTCGACGGGCGATACGTCTACATGTACAAGGGCTTCACTCACCCGAACTACAGGGGGCAAAGGCTGCATGCGATAGGCATGACGATGGCGCTCGACCACTTTCTCAATCGGGGTTACAAAGGCCTCGTCTCGTGGGTCGAAGCCAACAACATTAAATCGCTGCGGTCATGCTATCGGATGGGATACAGAGATTTCGGGGAAATATACGTAGTTAAGCTCTTCCGCAAGCATCTCATTCTTTGCAGCAAAGGGTGCGAGGATTACGGATTCAAGGTGTCGGCGATTCACTAAAATTCAAGGTGTCGGCGATTCACTAAATTTGATATCATCTCCCCCAGCGTTATGCGAATCGGAAAAAAAGGCAACGTAAAGCAGTTAGCCAATAAGTCGATAAACTATTCCGCGTTTTTAACGGCGACCCTCATACCCACCATATGGCTGCTTTTCGCCAACCTGGCGCCGTTTATTTTGCGGAATGAGAGGCTGCTTCAACCCTATCGCCTGACGGCGCTAGCGTCGGGTGTAGTGTGGGGCCTCATCGTCGGCTGGACCACGAACGTCCCGCAGGTCTTATATTTTTACAGGCCTGGCGGCAAAAATAAGGCGCAGCGTCGCCTTTTCGTTTTAGGCTCGCTGGGTCTTCTCATATCGCTTTCCGCGTTGGCTTTGCTGGGAGTGGCGCTGATGTCTTCGATAGAGGACACGCCCTTAATCACATATGCGCTGTCGTCGTTGGCGATCATCGGCTTGCTGCCCATCATCAGAGGTTGCGCGAAGCCCTGGCGATACATTCAGATCAACGATCAGCGCGGCGTCTACATCGCATATACCGGCCAGGCGCTGCAACCGAACACCGTCTATCGAACCGGACTGACGTGGAAAACGCCCGCGCTCGAACACCATTTGGAATTTGAAGAGAACCAAATTCGCCACCTTCGTTTTAAAGACGGCGCGTTCGAACTGCGCTACAGCGCGACCGTGGAATTCCCTGAAACGCCTATCGCGCCCGATGATTGCAGGATAGATTCGATCGCGCTTTCCAAGGCCGCTTCCGGCTTCCTCCTGGAGCAACTGCAAAGGCAGTGCGCCAGGTTTACTGGCATGCAGTGTATGAAAATGCAGCCCGGATTGAGGCCGGTGGAAGAGTACGTCCCTGTCGCCGCGATCTCGCCGAAGGGTTACGAGGTTCACATCCGCATGCGCTGGTCCGGGAAGTTCAAACTATCGGACACCACGTGAGTGGAGGATTGCGGATTGCGGATTTATTAATTCCGAGAATCCTGCTTTTACTGCGTCGCCTCTTGATCGAAACAGTTCGCCATTTTCAATCCGCAATCCGCAATCCGCGATCCGCAATCCGCTTCAGCCATCCGAACAGCTTCGCCAAGAAATCGTAGATGCGCTCCGACTCCTTTGTCAGCAGCGGCCCGAGCACAGCCAGGATCAATACATAGAGAGCGGCGAAAGGTTGTAGGACCTGGGCCAGGCCTCCTGCTTTCGCCAGATTCGCCATGATAATCGAGAATTCGCCCCGCGAGACGATTGTCAATCCTGTGTTCAGGGAAGCCGACATGGAGAGTTTGGCGCTTCGCCCCGCCAGCACTCCGGCGGCGACGTTGCCGATTATTGTAAGAGCGACCGCGCCCAGCGCCGGCCACACCGCCCCGCCCAACCCGAACGGGTCGATCGTCAGGCCGAATCCGAAAAAGAAGAGCGCGCCGAAGAAGTCTCTGAACGGCACTATCATATGCTCGATCCGCTCGCTGTGCTCCGTTTCAGACAGGACCAGCCCCAGAAGCAGCGCGCCTATCGCCTCGGCCACGTGAATCGTTTCGCCGAATCCGGCCAGCAGGAACAGGCAGGCGAAAACCACCAGTAGGAAGACCTCGTTGGATGGAATGCGTAAAACCCGATTCAGCAGAGGCGTGGCTTTCATCCCCGCGAATATCAACCCCAGGATGAAAGCCAGTGAGAGCGCCACCGAGGTAAGAATTCCGCCGAGCGAAGTCGCGCCGCTCAGGACAAGGCCCGAGACGATCGACAGGTAGAAAGCCAGAAAGACGTCCTCGAACATGATGATGCCTAGGATCATCTCGGTTTCGGGATTGGCGGCGCGCCGCAAATCGAAGATCACTTTAGCGACGATGGCGCTTGAAGAGATGGTCGTAACGCCGGCGGCTACCAGCATCTCTTTCAGCGGCCACCCCAACAAATAGGCGTAGCCGAGCCCGACGGCGAAATTGATGGCGATGTAGATAGAGCCGCCCAATACGATGGATCGCCCCGCTTTGATCAGTCGGCTGACAGAAAATTCCAGACCGAGGTAAAAGAGCAGGAAGAGAACTCCTGCGCGGCCCATAAATTCGATGAGCGGCGCGCTCTGGATAAAGCGGAAGTCGAGCGGCCCGATCTTCGGAGCATGCGGGCCTACCGCCATTCCGATCAGGATCAGGAACGGGACGACGGAGAAACGTAGCCAATATGAAAACGCGGCGGCGAGAGCGATCAGACTAAGCGCCAGGCCCATCTCCAACACCATATGATCCATAAGCTATTCCACCCTTCCATGGACCAACAGGTGTTTCAGCCGTTCGATGGTCTGCCGGTCGCCCGCGAGGATGAGCGTCGCCCCTTCGTTGAGCACAGTGTCCGGGCCCGGGTTGATTCGCTTCACCCTGTCCGGTTCGATGATGGAGACGATAGAAGCGCCGGTCCGCTTGCGCACCTGAAGGTCCTGGATCGTCTTCCCGATGCACGCAGACTCGGGTTCGATCGTGTACCACTGGAGCAGGAGATCCTCGAGGACGATTTCTGCGGACGGCAAGGCCTTGGGCACATAGGTCAGCCCGCCGATAATGCCGGCCACTTGTCGAGCCTCGCTGTCGGTGAGAGTCACGACCGAGGCGACTTTATCCGGGGCTTTGCGCGCAAAATGATACAGTTCCCGCGTGCCGTCGTCGTGAATGACAATGGTCATCCGCTCGCCGCTCGCCGCCTCGATCTGAAACTTGCGCCCGATGCCGGGAAGATTCGATTCACTGATGGTAGACATAATTCTCTTTCGCCTTACAAAAAGGCTCATTCCCCTTTCTCTTTGAATTTGCGCTTGCAGAATTTACAGGTGTGAAACTGTCCGGGCCGTTTGCGTGGATAGACGGCCTTCTTACGGCAATGCGGACATCGCCGCGCCGCTTTCATGACCCTGTAGGCGGTCAGCGCCCAGTATGGGTTCATAGTTCCTCCATGACGGATCACTCACCGTGCCCGCGGTTGTGCTAAGACATTCTGGCTTCAAGCGACTGGCTCAAGCAAAGCGGGGAGGGGCGCGATCCTGTAAAGGCGAAAGGAAGATGAGTGAGCGGAGGTCCGTGAGATTGTTCGGCGTCGAATATGATGAACTGAGAGCCGGCCTCGTAATCGGCTCCGGAGGGAGATTTGACGGATGCGCCAGCGAATGCTCGTCACGCGTCGCTCTGCGAATAGAAAACCGGGCAGGAGTAATTATGGATTTCGCAGACCCTCGATTCGGAGAACTGGTTGATTCCTTCTTCGGCTCATGCAAGCCGGAGAAGCCTTTCTCCGAGCAGGCGTTTGATGACTTGTGGGGATGAACGCCAAGAGAAAAACACAGGCAGAGCAACGCTCCGAGCGCGTATGTCGCATAGGACCGGAACCTTCTGTTTGTCTGCGTCAATCTCATCTTCGGCTCATCTTCGGCTCATCTTCGGCTCATCCTCGGCTCATTATCAGTTCACCATCGAGCGCCTGCATAATAACCACTACGTTTCTTCGATGGCAAATCGCCCGTCTTTTTCGCTCGGAACCAATAGAGATTTGTTAAGAAGCAATCCGACTGAATTTGCTTCGTCGCGTAGCGACGATCGAGCCTAAACAGCCGCTGCTTGTGACCACGATTGCCCCTATGCCGTAAGTGAGATCAATCGTAGCTACGCGACGAAGGAACATTACGCGCGTCTACCGTGGGTTGATGGCCTTTGAGAAATAAATGCAACCACGAATTCGGCAATCCGACCGACGGCAGTAGATGGGATTCAGAATTCGTTGTATTTATTTCCCAAGCATCATCAAAGCTGGGGCGAAATTCCCCTGCCGCGGAGCGGCATTTGAGCCTAGCCCGGCTTTTCAAAGCCGGGTCGACTAACGCATATCCGTTCTCAGTCGCGGAGCGACGGTTGATTTTGCAGATCGGTGTCAACCGTCGCTGCCGCGACTAAAACCACTATGTGACTGCTCCCCCGGCTTTGAAAAGCC
>DATCXQ010000846.1:0-10703 GCA_036565725.1 Blastocatellia bacterium | reverse complement strand
CAGGTCGGGGCGCTGTCGCCCGCCGTAAACCGTGAAGAATCGCAGGCAGACGACCCGCATCCCGTAAAGATGGCTGTAAGTATGCGCCAGTAGCTCGCCCGAAGCCTTGGTCGAGGCGTAAGGTGACACCGGAGCGAGCGGCGCGTCTTCTCTGAACGGCGGAGTCGCCGCCGGGCCATAGACCGAGCTGGACGAGCCGAAGACGAACTTCCTGACGCCGTTGCGCTCGGCCAGTTCGAGCAGATTCATCGTGCCGTTGATATTGACCTCGGTATAGACGCGCGGCTCGCTGACCGACGGGCGTACGCCGGACTTCGCCGCCAGGTGGACGATCGCGTCGAAATGGTGTTCCGCGAAGACTTGTTTCAACGCCGCGTAGTGGCGGATGTCGGCCTTGACCAGGAGGTAGGCCTGGTTGTTGACGTGATCGGCGATGTTTGCTCGTTTGATCTGAGGGTCGTAAAATTCATCGAAATTATCCACGACAACGACCCTGGAGGGGCGCTGCGCTAATAAACGATCAACCAGATGACTGCCGATGAATCCTGCTCCGCCCGTGACGAGAAACTGCTTTCCTGTTACATTCATAGCGAGACTTATAGCACACCGTATTTCCGACCACGACTTTTGTGAAACCTTTGCCGCGAAATCCGCACTAACCAGACGGAACTGAGCGGGCAGACTTTAGTCCGTCCCACTCTAACGACGAACGGCCGATGAGTGATTCAATAGCCGCGGTTAAAAATGAGAAGACGAAAGACGAAGCCTGCAGGAAGGCCGACGGAGAAGTAAGGATGGCGTTTGCGGAAATATCTCCGGGCGTGGTGGCTCGGGCGAAATGCGGCGACGAAGACGCTTTCCATCTGATCTTCAACCGCTACGGCCGTCCCGTGCTTAGCTTCATCCACAACTTCGTCCACGACCGCGAACTGGCCGAGGAGCTGGCGCAGGAGACCTTCGTCCGCGCTCACCGGAACTTGTGCGGATTGAAAGACGACCTGCGACTCTCGACGTGGCTCTTCGGGATCGCGCGCAACGTCGCGCGCGAAGCGGCGAGGCAGGCGCGAAAAGACGACATGAAAGTGGGATTGGACGAACCCGAAAGTTTGCGGCTGGAATCGAAAGGCGTATTGCCCGAAGGCGCGCTGCTCGACCGCGAGTTGACCGAGGCGATCCGAAAGGCCTTGGTCGAGCTCGACGATGACAAGCGGATCGTTTTCAGCCTGAAGATCTTTCACGAAAAGAGTTACGAAGAGATCAGCGCGATCACGGGCCATTCGATCGGCAAATTAAAGACCGATCTGCACCGCGCCAGGCTGGAGATGCGAAAACGCATCGCGCCGTATCTTTCAATGCGCGCGGCGCATTGACGGCGCCGAGCGCGGGCAAGCGGTTTAGCGGAGCGATTATGAATTGCGAACGTTGCAGAAATGAGCTCGAAGATTTTCTTTACGCCGAACTCGGCGAGGCGCTCGCCGCCGAGGTCCGGGCCCATCTCGCGAATTGCGCCGTCTGCGCCGCCCTGCGCGGCGAGATCGAGCGCGAGAACGAAATCTTCGGGCGTTTTTACGAGCAGACCTCGATCGAGCCTGCCACCGAGACATGGGAAGCGATCCGCGCCCGCATCAACGGCGAAGCCCTGGGGCAGGCGCAATTCGACAGGAACGCATGCAGTCCGGCCTTTAGGCCGCCGGAATCGAGCGGCCTAAAGGCCGGACTACATGCGCTTTTCCGGAGGGCGCGCGCCGGGGCGTTTGGGCGGCTGCTCTCGCCCGCGACGCTGCGGCAAGCGGCTTTCGCCGCGCTGCTCGTCGCCTTGTCGGTGGCGGCGACCACGATATACCTGAAGCTCGGGGAGAACGGCGCGAAGAAGTTCGCCGACAGGGGCAGGGAATCCGCTCAGACCCAGCCGCCGCAGCAGGGCGTAACGCCGACCCCTTCGCCTTCTGTAGACGTCGCCCGGGATGACGAGAAGCCGAACAAAGGCGCTTTGCCGACGAAGGATGTTCGGCCCCTCATCAATCAGCCCCCCCCTCCGCGCCAACTGACCGATCAGGAATTGATGAACCGGCAGATCGCGCGCGCCGAGCGCGAATATCAAAAGGCGATCAGGCTGCTGGATCAGGCCATCGCCAAGCAGCGCGACCGCCTCGATCCGGCGCTGATAAAACAATACGAATCGAGCCTGGCGTTGATCGATGACTCCATCAACGCGAGCCGCCGCGCGTTTCGCGAGCGCCCCGACAATCCGGCCGCCGGACAGTTCCTGCTGGCGGCTTACGCGAAGAAGCTCGACCTGATGCAAGACATCGCGATGAAGTGAAAGACAATCAATGGAGAGAGACGACCGACAGATGAGACTCTGTGGAGCCAAATTATTTACTAGATCGGTTTGCGATCGCGTGTGCGGGACTGTGGCGCGAGTTGTTTACTCGCGCTTGTTTCCTGGACTGATAAAATCGCAAACAGGGCGATTAAACAAATCGCCCCACACCGTAGACGCGATTGCAAATCGTCATAAGCGGTCGGGCCATACGCCATATTTCATATGGCATATGGCATGCGGCGCCCTGAACGGTTATGCGACTTGCCGCTTTATTGCCTTTATTGCCCTTTTTGCCCTTTCTGCTTCTTCCGCGCCTTCCCTCAAAGACGCCGCTGCGCAATCGGCCGAGCAGTCGCGCGAGTTTCACGAGACTTACGATTTGGCGCCGGGCGGCGTCGTCTCCGTCAACAACACGAGCGGCTACATCCGCGTGACGAGCTGGGGCGAGGACCGAGTCAAGGTGGACGCCGTCATACGCGGGCGGCGCGATGAAGACCTCGGTCAGGTCCAGATTCAAGTTACGCCTCGTCCGGGTCGCCCCGATCGCATTGATATCCGCACGGTCTACACGCGAGGCGATGGCGACCGCCTTTCGGTCGATTACGATCTGAAAGTCCCTCGCGGGGCGGTGTTGAACGCGCTGACGACGACCAGCGGGAGGATCACGGTCTATGACGCGGTCGCACGCGTCACATCCAACTCGACCAGCGGCCCCATCACCGTTCGCGAGGTCACCGGTGACGCCACGCTGTCGTCCACCAGCGGGGACATCACCGCCGACCGCGTCGGCGGTTCGCTCGTCGTCACGGCCACGAGCGGCAATCTAGTGATCGGCGAAGTGACGTCGACGCTCAACGCGCGCTGCAACAATTGCAACATCAGCGCGCGCGGGCTCCGCAATGACGCGACGGTTCGAACCGTCAACGGCTCGATCGAGCTTGAACGCATCGGCGGACGAGTCAACGCGGAAACCACCAACGGGAGGATCAGGATCAATGACGTAGGCGCAGGCGTGATCGCCACAAGTTACTCCAATTCGATCACGGTAACGAACGCTCGCGGCTTTGTCGTGGCGAACGCGCTCAACGGCAGCGTCGTCATTCGCAACGCCGGCGAGGGCGCGCGCGCCAGCTCAGTTGGCGGCTCCGTGCAGATCAGCGACTCCAAAGGCCGCATAGAAGCGGACACCACCAACGGCTCGATCTCGCTCGCCAACATTGACGGCAAAGACGTGTCGGCGAAATCCGCCAACGGCGGCGTGCTTTTCACGGGCAGGTTTTACGAGAGCGGTCGCTACGTGTTCTTCAGCGCCAACGGCAATGTCGTTTTGACCCTGCCGCCCGAAAGCAATTTCAACTTGACGGTCAAAAGCGACAACGGGTCCATCAACACCGAATTCCCGTTGAAACTCGAACCCGGGGCGCAACTGGGTCGCGGGCCGATCGTCGGCGTGATCGGCAGAGGCGGGGCGGAGGTGCAGGCCATCAGCGCCAATGGCGCCGTACACATAAAAAAGGCCCCACAATAGTCACATCGGGAGTTAGGAATGGAGAGCAGGGAGTGGGGAAGAGGAAATAACTCCCCAATTCCAACTCCCCACTCCCGATTTTTTTCTGAGGAGGACGAACCATGCAAATTCCAATAGCGTTTTTTCTTTTGCTCGGATCGGTTCTGGCGTTGGCGCCGGATCACGGTCAGACGAGGGCTACCGATTCGGGCGAGGTTACCAATCAGATCAACAGAACGGTCACGCTGGCGCCCGGGGCGAACGTCAAGATTCAGAGCATCAACGGCCTGGTCTCGGTCGAGACCTGGGACGGCGACCGGGCCGAGATCAACATCACCGTCCGGGCTTCGGACATTGCGGCGATGGAGCGCCAGCCCATAATCATCGAGGCCACGCCCAACAGCCTGATGATCCATGTCGAGGAAGACAAGGAAGGCCGGAGGCGAGGAGGGGATCGCGGGTGGGTGCGTCATGAGGCGCGGTTGAAGTTGCCGAAGAGCGTCAACCTGAAAGTATCTTCGGTGAACGGCAAAGTTGACATCGGGGCGATTACAGGCGAAGTGGGCGTCAACAGTGTCAACGGCGGAGTCGTAGTCGCCCAGGCGGGAACGGCCACGCAATTGAGCAGCATCAACGGGGGCATTTCGGTCTCGCTGCTGCGTCTGGGCGAGGGCGGGTTGCGAGTCCACAGCGTCAACGGCGGCGTCAAAATAGGCCTGCCGTCCGAGACCAGCGCCGAGATTGACGTTCACAGCATCAACGGGGGCATCAAATCCGACCTGCCGATCACCGTCATCGGCGAGATGAAGCATGGCCAGTTGCGCGGACGCGTCGGCGACGGCGGCCCGCAGATCACCATCACCAGCGTCAATGGTGGGGTCACGCTGCAAAGAAATTGACTGCGCGCGGCCACGGCCCCGCTTCGCTCATTTTTTCTGGAACTTTTTGACGCTCGCGCAGTCTTTAGATAACCAGGAATAAGTTGGCGCCCCAAATTCCGAGAGGAGTGCAAGGCGCCTTTATTCTGGCGTTCTATGTATTGTCCGCCCCGATACATTTGCTGGAACTTTCGCTGTACCAACGCGTAACTAAGAATGTCGAACCACAAAATAATTTTCACCTGAAGATGTTGTTATGCGATGTTGATATGATATTGCCCCCCCAAGAGACACAAGTTCACCCGGACAGATTCAATGATTGAAATTTCCCTGTTTCGGTTTTGAAACTCAATAATCCCGGAAACGGACACCCAACGGTTCCTCCAGGTCATTGCCACTTAATCAAATTCACCATTTGCAACACTTAGGTTGTTAGCCAGAGCTGGCACAGCAATTGTTCTTAGCAAAGTCAGATTCGACGGTAAATCAATTATTAAATTTTTGGTAGTTGAAAAAAATCACTCAACGCGAGTCAACTAAAAAAGCGATACTCAGGTATAACTGAGGGAGGTAGGAAAAAAATGGCCACTGAAGCAGTAGAAAAAGCGCTTGAACGTACGTCATTGAAGCCGCGTCCGGCGTTAACCCTGGTCGGTTCTCCGCGCGTGCTACCCCTGGAAAACTACGATTGTTTTATCGGCGTGAGCGTGAACGTCTCCGCGCTCAAGCAGTTCATCAGCGTGCAGGCGATGGCGCACACTCCGACGCTGATCATCAGCGAGCGGGGTTTGAGGCAGGAGCAGGTCGCGCGGGCGCTGCACAACGCGAGCGAGAATGCGGCACAACCCTTTTTCGCCGTCAACGCGCACAGTCTGAGCGGCGACGCGCTGCACAATCTCTTATTCGGGACTCGCGGGATGATCGAAACCTGCGGGCGCGGCACGATTTATGTCAACGAACTGACGCGACTGCCGGCGCTGTTGCAGCAGCGCTTCGCCGCTCACATCGAGGAGCAGCGCTGGCGCGCTAATTCGGGCAGACATCAAGGGCCGCGTCTGATCTTCGCGACCGAGTGTAATCCGTCCGAGATCAAGGCCGAGAACCGAATCGCATACGGCCTGGTCGAAATGCTGCGCCCGTCCGGTTTCACGATCAAACCACTGCGCGAACGCAGCGAAGACGTTCCTTATCTGGCCCGGCGTCTGGCTGAAAGAATCTCCAAGCGCCTGGGCAAAGGCCCGCACGAAATCACTTCCGGCGCGCTGAAGATGCTCTCAGATTATCCCTGGGAAGGGAACATTGACGAACTAGAAGCCGCGTTGGAAAGCGCCATCGGCGCGACCCAGCCGCAATTGATCGACGAAGCGTTGCTCCCGTCGCGCGTTCGCTACGCCGCGTTGAAAGCCATCCCGTTTAGCGGAATCGATTTGCCAAAGATGGTTGACGACTTCGAACGCGGCCTGATCGATACCGCACTGCGCCAAACCAACAACAACCAAACCAAAGCCGCCACGCTCCTCGGACTGCGAGTCCAGACCCTCAACATGAAATTAAAGAGGTTCAAGGAGAAGGATGAAGATGGTGAAGAGGCGCCGGAATGAAGGGGTGAAGTGGTGAAGGGGCGCCGAAATGATTCAGGCGCCCCTTCGCCCCTTCACAAAGAAGGCTCGGCCACGAAACGATACCCCACTCCGCGCACGGTCAGCAGGTGGCTTGGGGTTGAGGGGTCGTCTTCGATGTAGCGTCTCAGCCGGACGATGAAATTGTCTATCGCGCGCGTGTCGGTGTCTTCGCGCAGTCCCCAGACGTCTTCGAGCAGTTTTTGTCGAGAGACCGCCTGACCTTCATGTTTGACCAGGTACCGCAACAGTTCGGCCTCCATCAATGTCAATTGCACGGCGCCACGGCCCGCCCTGATGAGTTGGAGGTTTGAGAAATCAATCGTCTTATCTGAAAAGTCGAAGACCTCGACGCCCGCGCTTTGGGCGGCGGTTTGGGACAGGCGCAGCCATTCGCGCCGCCGTAGTAATCCGCTCAAACGCGCGAGCAGAATCGCCAACTCGAACGGCTTCGACACGTAATCATCGGCGCCGGCTTCGAAGCCTCGCAGGACGTCTTCGGGGCGGCTGCGGGCGGTCAGCATCAAGATTGGAACGTATTGGCCAGCCTCGCGCAATTCGCGCGCGACTTCGAAGCCGTCTTTTCCGGGCAACATGACGTCGAGCGCCACGGCGTCGTAGCGCCCCGGGTTTCGCGTCAGCAGCTCGAGCGCGGTCTCGCCGTCGCCTGCCATCTCTACCTCGTACCCCTCGGCCTCGAGGTTGAATTTCAGTCCTTCGGCCAGATGCTGCTCGTCCTCAACGATCAAAACAACACTCATCGCTCTTTCAACTCTTCGACGCGCGGCAGCGCGATTGTGAAGACGCTGCCCATCCCCTCGCCCTCGCTCTCGGCGAAAGTCTTGCCGCCGTGTTTGCTGACGATGGAGCGGACGATGAAGAGCCCCAGCCCGGCGCCTTTGACCCGCGTCGCGCCCCGGCGGGGCGCGCGGTAGAATCGTTTGAATATACGTTTCAATTCGTCGCGGTGAACGCCCATGCCGCGGTCAGTCACTCGCACCGCTACCCGTTTGTCGTCCGTCGCCGCAACCTCGACCGACACGTCGGCCTTCCCGTCGGAATATTTGATCGCGTTGTCGATCAGATTCGAGATGGCCGCGCGCAACTCGTCGGCGTCGCCCAAGATCATCGGGCGCCCGCCTCCGTCCAGTGATTCGACGAACCGCAGCGCCTCCTCGTCCAGGCGCCACCGCGTGCGCGCAAGCTCCAGACACTCCCGCGTCAATTCGCCGAGGTCGATCACTGTCTTATGGATGTGACGGCGGCGGTGGCCGGTGCGGCTCGCGCGCAGCACCTGTTCGACGGTGTGGTAAAGGCGGTCGCAGTCGTCGAGCATGATCTGGTAGAACTCCTTGCGCTTAGCCTCGTCCACCTTCCGCGTCTGCAGCGTCTCCAGGTAGAGCCGGATCGAGGCGATCGGAGTCTTCAGCTCATGCGTGACGGCGTTGATGAAACTGTTGTGCTGCTCGTTACGGCGGATTTCGCGCACCAGGAAGATGGTGTTCAAAACCAGACCCGCGATGATCAGCACGAAGAAGATGACGCCGAAGACCAGCAATGCCACCTGCCGCCAGGTAAAAACCACCCAGCCGACATTGAGCGCCACCGCCAGCGCGACCAGACAGGCCCCGAGCGCGATGGAGAAATAGACCGATTTGCGATTACTCTGAATGCGCATCGTCAAAATTTCATTGTCGCCGCAGCGCTGTCCGCGACGACATGAACGACCCCACAAGCATTTTAAGCGATCCTGCCGCATGGCGCGAATTGGCGACATTAGCTAAGGGAAAGCCTGATTGGAGGCCAACAAGGAAAAAATCGCGCGAGCCGAGAAATTAACTTGTTATATGCCCTCTCTTTAGTAGTTTACGCTGCTGTTTGGGAACCGGTTAATGTCCATCGCGCCTCCGGCGCTGAAGGAGTTCGCCAGCAGTATCAGAATTGCGTGAGAGCCAATTCTTCATGTTTGTTGACAGGAGAGCTGACGATACATGGGGCCACGTCATCAGCCTGGATGAGATGAATGGTGTCCTTGCGGTAACGCGGCATGGCACATATGATTTTCTCGCCTGCGCCGCGTTGATACTGTTGGCGACTTTCCCAAGCAAAGAACTTATGAATTGCACCCAACTGAATCTAAAGAGCTTACGCAGCTGATACTGAATTCGCCAACAGTATCCGCGTTACCGCAAGGACACCAGCAATATATCAACCCTCGGTGAACGTATACAAATCAGCAAATTTTCCGGATGAAACGGGAGGGTCAAATCATTGGATAAGGCAGTGACTGAATTGATTGCAGCGCTCAAAGCCCGGGATGCGGTTGTTCGCGGACACGCGGTCAGGGCATTGGGGCAGATGGGGCCCGCGGCGAAGGAGGCAATGCCGGCCTTGATTGCAGCGCTCAAAGACCAGCATGCGAATATTCGCAGCGCTGCGGCAGACGCTTTAGGGGAGATCGGGCCGACGAAGGAGGCAGTTCCTGACTTGATTGCCGCGCTCAAAGATCAGGATGCGGATGTTAGCGACTCCGCAGCATGTGCATTGGATGAGATCGGGCCGGAGGCGAAGGAGGCAGCGCCGGCCTTGATTGCAGCGCTCAAAGACCAAGATGCGCATATTCGGGGCGTCGCAGCATGTGCATTGGGTAAGATCGGGCCGGAGGCAAAGGAGGCGACGCCGGCCTTGTTGGCCGCGCTCAAAGATCAGAATACGTATGTTCACCGCTCCGCAGCAAACGCATTGCGGAAGATTCAAGCCATAGGTAAAACGTGAGTTTTCGGCGAGCTGTCCTTACATGCTTCTGAAAAAAAATCCATACAGCCCGATACTGTTGGCGAATTCAGTTTCAGCTGCGTAAGCTCTTTAAATTCAGTTGGGCGAAATGCATAAGTTCTTTGTTCGGGGAATTCGCCAACAGTATCCAGCCCACCGAAAGCTCACGCCTGACCGAAAACTCTAGATTCCGGCCAGGGGTTCTCCGGCTGAGGATTAGAGGTTGGAGGATAGGCTATGTTCAAAGTCAAATGGCTCGCGCCCAAGCGACGCGCGTCAGTACAAAGAGGGGCTGCCTAATGGATCGAGGACTGTTCTTAATATTCGCTCTGACATTCATCATTCATCTGATCGGGACGCTTGCCTACTCGGTTCGCATATCAGCGACTCGAACACGACGGATAGCAATTTCACTGTCGTTGTTCAATATCTTGGTCCTCGTCTCGAGGACGTCCAATTCATTCCAAGCACCGTTGCTGGCCAAAAGAGTCGAGCAAAACCTCGCCACCGGAGCTAACGGCGCAGCCATCACCGATTTTCGGTGGCTACTTGTCTCGGCGACTTTAGCGAGCATCGTGGGGGCATTCTTCATCCCGACATTTCAAAGGCTATTCGCAAAGTACGTCGAGGCCTTCGCTCGCTACCGTTCTGTGCCACGGATTTTGGCGCGGCTCTTCTCGCCTTCGGCATCTGCGCAGTTCCGGACCTCAATCCGAGTGCCCGCCTGGAGAAACATCACCAATGCTTATCATGACACGCACATCCCGTGGAAGGTGATTCTTCTGAATACAGTGGCGATGGCCATATGGACAGTCGGAGTTTTCTCTGCCCTGTATGCCGCCTACCTGCGTCCCGAATTGCGAGTGACATCCAGTCAACTATCGGCGATCATCAATGGAGTGGCGACCATCCTGATGTTCATTTTTATCGATCCCTATTTGTCTCTGCTGACGGATGAACTCGTCGAAGGAAAAGTGAGTGATCCATACTTCCGTCGTTCAATCGTATGGCTGACTGGTAGTCGCATCGTGGGCACGGTGGTGGCTCAGTTTCTATTACTTCCGGCGGCACTCTGGATCGTGACGGTCGCCGAGTGGCTCTGACCTGAGCAGCCCAACATGGTTGGAGCAGATGCGCCCATCGCGAACATGGGTGACATATTTGACGGATTAGCTGGTTCATCCGAGCTTTTGGTGCAAGCCAGATTTTTTGCTATTCATCATAGATGAATACGGTACCTCTTTTTGTCGATCCTAACCTTCTTCATCTGGAACGCGTCCAATCCGAACCTGATCGGATTACGCTGATCGTGAAAACGGCGCCGAGGCCGGCGCTCTGTCCCCGGTGTCATTCGCCTTCCGCTCACTTGCACAGCCGATACGTTCGGCGACTCGCGGATCTGCCGTGGTTGGGGATCGCCGTCCGGCTGGAGATTCAAGCGCGGCGTCTTTACTGTCGCTACTCGGATTGCTCCCAACAAATCTTCTGCGAACGCCTTCCAGCATTCGTCGCGCCCTACGCCCGCCGAACGCTCCGACTGAACGAGGCGCTGCGACTGATCGGTCTGATTGCGGGCGGCGAGGCCGGGGCTCGGCTGG